>PLNK01000128.1 GCA_003142755.1 Chloroflexota bacterium
GGCTCGGTCCGCCTTCTCACCGACTCTACCGGTGCCAGTCCCGCCACCTACACCTACTCCGCCTTCGGCTCGACCAGCAAGTCGACAGGGTCTATCGCCAACGAGGTCCGCTTCACCGGCGAGCGGACCGATACCGAGTCGGGTCTCGAGTTCCTGCGGGCCCGCACCTACGACCCCTCTACCGGCACCTTCCTCCAGCGTGACACCTGGGGCATCAGCCCGACCGACAGCCAGTCGATGGACGCCTATGCCTACACCGAGAACAGCCCTGTGAACGCGACCGATCCATCCGGGCACTGCGGCATATTCGATCCACTCGGCTGCGCCAGCGACGTGGTTGGCGGGGTTGGCAACAAAGTCTCGGATCTCGCTGGTGGGGTTGGGAACGCGGTGAATGACCCCGGCAAAACGTTGACCGACACGGCGACGTACGTGAATGATCACAAGGCGACCCTGATCTTTGCGGTCACAATGGCTGGCTGTACCGTAGGGCTGTTGAGCGGTGTGGCAACTGGATTCGCGGCTGCAGCATGCGGCGCATACTTGATCGGCGGTGGAGCCGGGGCCGGTGGATACACCGGGGTGACTGTTGGATCGAACTTAGTGGGCAATAGGTCGGTACTCGACGGCTTTGACATGGACAAGGCGTCCTCCGCGGGGATCGCAGGTGGTGTGACCGCAGCCGCCTGTATGTCAAGCATGGGGACGCAATGCGTGACAGTCGGGGCCGCTAGCTCGGCCATTCAGTACGGATACGACACGGCGACGACTCCGACGCAAGATCCCGTGGGTTGGGGCATTTCCGGCCTTGCGGGCGGCCTTCTGGCTCGCTTTGGAGGCAAGACGTTTCGCGACCTTAAGGCCACAGACGCGAGCTCACAGACGAACTGGTTTGGTCCGAGGGGCATCGCGAAACCCACAATACGGTCCAGCATTGGAACTGCCATCAAGGGTGGAGCGGTATCCGGCGGGGCTAGTTGGCTCAGCGGCGCCTCACACGAGTACCTCTGCAGGGGCCGCATGTGCGCGAAATGATTCCACGGAAGCCTAGTGCCGAGCTACCAGCGGCTGAACATCCAATGGCTCTGGCAACTGACTATGGCAACTCCCCGCTCCGTCGTTGCGGGTGGCGCCATGGCACCCGGTCGTTCGAGTTGGAGGACCAGTGGAGAGTAGTCTGAACCCGGTTGACGCGGGGTTGTTGTCGAGGCTGGACTCAGCCGAGGAACGAGACCTCGCCCTGGAGGAGTTGGCAACCTCAGCGTCGCGCAGCACAGTCGAAGTCGCGGTACCCAGCCTGGTTTCACTCGCATCGAATGACCCGCCGAGAGTTGAGCAGATCGCCAGGGTGCTTCGGAGGCTCGACCATGACGCCGCGTGTCAGCTTCTTGTGAACGCTGCCATCTACGTATGTAGCGAGGAGCCCTCCGCTGCTGGCGCTGCAGCCCTTGCCGAACTGGGCCGCAAGTCGTTTCCGCCCATGCTCACGGTGCTTCGGGATCTGATGCGAGACTCTCGCGATCCCGACATTAGGCGAGTCGGAGAGGCAGTGGCGGCCACCTATCATCCGCCTCGCCTGATCGACCGATGTCCGGCGAACCCGGCAAACCGATGGTTGGACATAGCCAGATACGGCCGAACAGCCGCCTCGCGTGAAGAGTTGGTTCGCCTATTCGAGGCGATGGCGGACACGTGGACGTATCTGGCTGGCCACGAGCGAGAATGCCCCGAGTGGAGACATCGAGAGCTGGAGGACTACTTCAACCACTTGCCGGCGCGTGAATTCCTGGCACTGCCTCACATCCCGCTGGCTGGCAAGACTCTCGGTGGTGTTCTGGAGGACATGGCCAACTGGCTCTCGGTCGAGCCATGTCTTCCCAACGACCCGGCGTTCTGGGCTCGGGCGGCATCGGCCTACTATGCCGCTACGCTCGCGTCGACCAAGCCAGATGATCGCCTCGTCGTCACCCTGTTCCTCGTCGGCACTACGGTCTGCGAGTTCTACCTGAGCCCCGCCCACCGTCCCTACCTGAAGACACCAGATGCCGTCACGTCGTTCGTGAAGCTGAGCGACCCGAGGACCTGGTTGGATGGACGGTCGCCCCGTCCATGGACAGCTGAATTCGACGGGAAACGGATCGAAATACTCCGCCAGCGCCAGCGCCAGCGCCAGCGCCGGGGCCCGCGCCAGGGTCTGTTCGCTGCGCTGAGACCGATCGGGCACCGCATATACGTCGACCAAAGGCTGGTGGCGTATCGCCGGTTCTGAGCGGACTGTCAGGTGTTTGCAGCCCGACTCGTGACCGACTCCGCCGGCGTGACCCCCGCCACCTACGCCTACTCCGCCTTCGGTTCGACTCGTGCCTCGACAGGCTCCATCGCCAACGAGGTCCGCTTCACCGGCGAGCGGACCGATACGGAGTCGGGTCTCGAGTTCCTGCGGGCCCGCACCTACGACCCCTCTACCGGCACCTTCCTCCAGCGTGATACCTGGGGCATCACCCCGACCGACAGCCAGTCGATCGATGCCTACGTCTATACGGCGAACAACCCGACCAACGCAGTGGATCCGAGTGGGCATATCAGCGTCATGTACGACGGTGGGCGAGATGTGTCGGCCCCCAGCACGGTCCACAGCGGCGGCGGCAGCTGGGATACGCCGCCGAAGGCTGTCGATAAGGCCGCGAGCCAGCCTCAAGGCCGTCCCGACTGTGGCTGGAACCCGGCCTGTGCCATCAACAACGCCATAGGGACGGCGGGGGACCTGGGACGAGACCTAGGAGGAGGCGTCGGGAATGCGTACTCGCAAACGATTGGAAACAACTTCATGAACCCCGCCGCGGATACGTTGGGAAGCTGGGGTATCAAGTACGACGCGACCGTCGGGTTCTGTGTTGGCGGAGACATTTCATACGGTCTGCCCATCGGGTGGGGCGCTCAAGGCGTCGGGAGTTTCTGCGCCTACGCCGGCACCAACGGGCAGCTGGCCTACGGCGTGACCTACGGTGGTGGCCTCGGTCCAAGCACGAAGGGCGGTCATGCCGGGCTGGACATTGGCCCCTTGTTCACGAACGCATCGGGCGACCCATATGACCAGGAGGGTCCTTTCGTAAACTCGAACGGTGAGGCCTCGGATGGACCGGCAGGCTTCTTTGTATCCGGCACTGGAGGTACGAAGCGCTGTGGCGGACTGATGTACAACGTGTCCGGCGGATGGGCGCCAGGCTTGGGAGCCAGCGAGAGTTCGGGCGGCACGGTCACCAAGACAGATATCTGGTGGAGCAGCCATGACGCACCGCCCCCGTGTTAGCCCGAGTTCGTCGCTGAGGTGGACCGCATGAGACAGTTCGCGGATGAACTGACCGTCGACGCGGCAATCGTGTTTGCTATATTCCTAGTCGTGATTCTCAGCGGCTTTGCCGTCGCCGAATGGCGCTTCCGGCGCGGCAGCCGCCGCACGCGATTCTCGGTCGATCGGCTTGTCGGCCTGCTGTTCGCTCTGGTGGCGCCGTTTGGCTGCGTATGGTTCGGCGCGAGCGATATCGCCAGTGCGAAGAGCGGCTTCTGGAGTGCGACAGACTTCCGGTCGAGCGATTTCTTTGTGAACCTCAATTGGGGCGTGATCCTGGTAATTGCCCCTCTGACGTCCCTTTTTGGCCTGTACATCCTGTGGAGCACAAGACATCAACGATGATCCGACAGTAGGTGGCGCGCAATGCAGACATACGTGTTCCTGGCGGGCGCGGCATTGATCCTGGTCAGCTGGCTTTGGTGCGGCGGTCGCTACATACGGGCGATCGAGAGCCTGGTCAAGGTGCCCGGCGGTGGCCGTCCGCGAGCTTCTGATCTGGGCATCCGCCCGATGAGCTTCTTCAGGCGCGCTGGGGACCCGTCTGTGGAGTCGGCCCGCATTCGAGTGATTGCCGTCTTCGTCAGCTGGATTCTGTACCTGCTGTTCGCCCAGGGCCTTCTCAAAGCCGTTCTTGGTTAGCGCGATTGCGACGGCTTCACGACAACGCGGCGGCCACCTGGACCGCGCATGATCACTTGGGAACGACAAGCTTGTCCGGCCCCACCGTGATCACCACGAATGGCAAGGTCATACAGCCCCACCGTGATCACCAGAGCTGTCTAGCCTCCGCCAGAATGGACAGGCCTGCAACGGCACGTCTGACGCCTGCTCCGGGGCCCAGATCGACCTCGAGCGGACGAACGACCGGGCCGGCAACCTTCTCTCCGAGACCCAGAACTTCAGCAGCGGCGCCACGGTCTCCCAGCAGGGGACCCAGACCTACACGTACGGACACCCGCGTCAAGTCGATTGGACACATTCGGGCTCCCGATAGGTGTGATGGCTCGGGCGGTTGGGGCGAGTCGTGAACGGCCAAGGCAGCGCTCCATCGGCGTGGCGAAGCCCAGGGCCTCGTGCGGTCGGATCGTGTCGTGGGGCGCCCGGTAGTCCTGCACGGCTTCGTGGAGGAACGAGCAAGTCGGGGATCTCGAGGCGATACAGATGCTCGTACTTGGGCGAGCCGTTGAAGCGCTCCACGACGCCGTTGGTCTCGGGTGCGTGGTGGCGCGTTCGGACGTGACGCAGCTCGGGCCAGGCCGGCCGGTGATGAAATGGCGGATGTCGGCGCTCTTGAAGGCCGGGCCGTTGTCGGTGACGATGACGAGAGGCTCGAGCTCAGGTGGAGACGTGATCGTTCGTCTGGAGATTTCCGACCAACCTTGAGGGACACCTGTGGCCGCTTGGCCGGCACGGTCGTAGCCGCCGGCCGTATCGATCTAGCCTGGACCGCGGGCACCGACGACATAGCCGTGGCCGGCTACAACGTCTATCGCGATGGGACGAAGGTCAACGGCGCACC
>PLNK01000144.1 GCA_003142755.1 Chloroflexota bacterium
CTCGCCGGAGAGATCGAGGCCCGGATCCTGCTGCGGCAGGGAGATGTCGCCGGCGCCGGGCGCTGGGCAGACCGCGCGACACCAGACGCACCGCCCGGTTCACCGCTCCTGGAGCTCCTGCGTCGCTCGATGGACACGACGATCGCAAGGGTGCGCTTGGCGGAGGGCAAACCTGACGAGGCTCGAGAGCTGCTGGCTCGGACGAAGGCGGCCCAGGAAGCCTCCGGCGCCGTCGCCGACCTGATCTCGATCGGGGTAGTGGAGGCGGCGGTCGCCGACTCGACCGGCCGAAGGGCAGAGGCGCTGCGAGTACTCGGGCGAGCGGTCGGGCTCGCCGCGCCTGGCGGCTACATTCGGCGTTTCCTCGACGACGGGCGGAGCGTCGCCTATCTCCTGCCACTCGTCCGCACAGCGGCGCCTTCCTTCGTCGATGAGCTGATCTCAGCCTTCGCGGACGAGTGGACCGAAACCGGCGCACCCCAGCCGCACGTGCCGCGGGCATCGGTGTGGCAGGACGCCGACGGGCGGCTGCTCGAGACGCTGACCGCCCGTGAGNNGTCCTGCGGCTGATGGCCCAGGGCGCGAGCAACGCGGAGATCGCCGCCGGCCTGACGGTCTCCCTCGGCACGGCGAAGTGGCACGTTGGCCACGTCCTCGCCAAGCTCGGCGCGACGAGCCGAACCCAGGCCCTCCTGCGCGCCCAGCAGGTCGGTCTCGTCTGAAGCTGCGGCCCCGGATCGTCGTTGCCTGAACCCCTCCTTTGGGAAGGGGACTCGGGCGCCGAAAGACCGGCCTTTCGCGAGGCGTAACCACGACTCGCGGACCCGAGTATCTGGTCATGGACCGCTACCAGATCCGAGTCGCCGGCCACCTCGACCAGCGACGCGCCCGCTTCCTAGGTTGCGAAGAGCTCCGGCTACTGCCGGATGGCGACTCGCTGCTGATCTTCGCCGCCGTCGATCAAGCCGCCCTGTACGGGCTGATGACCCGATTGCGGGACGCGGGCCTCGGGCTCATCGCTGCGGAACGTATCCACGCGGCGGCCGAGTCGGCGGAGGTCCGCACATCGACAACCGACCAATCGAAGGAGCATTCCGATGCAGCAAATTGACGATCCGATGCCCACGAAGGAGGTCGGACCACGTCCGTACGTGCCGTCCCGATTCTTCATGAGCCGCGTGGTCAACCCGATCACGCTCTGGCTCGGCGGCCCGACGCTCACCGTGCGCGGTCGGCGGACCGGCCGCCCGATCAGGACTCCTGTTCCCACGCTCGAGGTTGGGGGCGCTCGGTACCTCGTCTCGGGAGGCGGCGAGACCCATTGGGTCCGCAATCTGCGTGCTGCCGGAGAGGGCGAGCTGCGGAAGGGCCGGACACGCGAGCCGTTCCGAGCGGTCGAGGTCGTCGGTGACGAGCACGACCGGGTGGTCGCCGCCTATCGCGAGCAAATGGGCTGGCGGGCCCGCGAGTTCTTTGCGGCGCTCCCCGACCCCGCTGACCACCCCGTGTTCCGTGTCGAGCGACAGGAGGCGTAGAGACATGTCCGACCAGACGATCAAGCTTGTTGTAGCTGGTGTGCTGCTCCTCCATGGGCTCGGCCATGGCGGAGCACTCGGAGCCCTGGCGTGGATCCGGCTCCGCCCAGGGACGCCCACCGGCGGCTGGCGCACGGCCAAGTCCTGGCTCGTCCCGACGCTTCCCGGAGATACAGCCACGACGATCGCCACCGTGTTCTGGGTCGGGTCGATGGTTGGATTCGTCATCGCTGCAATGTCGTTCTGGGGCGTCGTCATTCCGGGAACCGTCTGGCGGCCCCTGGCCGTCGCGTCCGCGGTCGTGTCGACCGTGGGCATCGTCGCCTACTTCGGCACGTGGCCGGCGTTCAACACGCTGGCCGCCCTGGGCGTGAACGTCGCGGTGCTCATCGCCTTGCTCTGGCTGCAATGGCCTCCCCAGGCCACCTTCGGAATCTAGGAGCTCACCATGAACGCCCTACCGGCCAAGCGCGATCTCACGGTCGCCTACAGAACCTCGCTCCTCATCGCCTTGCTCATGGTCGTTGTGTCGGCCGGGGGTCTTGCCTGGGGATCGACGAGCCTCTATGGCGTCGACCAGAACCGGGCCCTCGGCGTCAGCGCCTCCACGGCGGGCGTCCTGGTGCCGGGGTTCCTGGTCCAGGACGTCTTCAATCTCGTCGTCGGGCTGCCGATGCTGGTTGGCGCGCTGTGGTTCGCTCGGCGCGGCTCGTTGATCGGCCTGTTGCTGTGGCCGGGCGCGCTGTTCTACCTCGCGTACACCTATGTGCACTACCTCGTCGGCGCGCCCTTCAGCGCGTTGTTCCTCGGGTACGTCGCCATCGTGGCGCTCAGCGTTTACACGACGATGGGCCTTGTTGCGAGCTTTGACGGCGACGCGGCTCGGCAGAGGCTCGCCGGTGTGGTGCCGCCGAGGATCGTCGGCGGGCTCCTTGTCGGCCTAGCCCTGCTGACGATCGGGCAGGACGCTGGCGGCACCGTGGCCACCGCCCTCTCAGGTGGCGCGCCCATCGACCCGCTCGCACGCGGGGTGTGGATTGCCGACCTCACGCTGGGGGTTCCCGCGATGCTGATCGTCGGCGGCCTGCTCTGGCGGCGGGCGTCCCTCGGGTACGTGGCCGCGGCGGGGCTGCTGCTCTCGTTCGGCATGACCTCGGTCGTGATCGCAGCCATGATCGCCCTCCAGCCCGTGTTGACCGGCGCGACGATCGACGGGGCCACGGTCACGGGGCTCCTCATCTTCGGCGCGGTCTCCTTGACACCCCTCCTGCCCTTCGCTCGCGGCACCACCAGACGTCACCTTGAGGCTGAACCCAGTGCGCAGAGTGTTGGGTCAGCCGCGGCGAGGACGTAACGATTAAGAGGAAGAGAGCCTCGATGACCACGCCTTCGGACGCCGACGGCCAGGCCGTACCGATCTTCATCGCAAAGGAGCACCCAGTGTCAAACTCGGACCTGACAACTCAGTCCTCGACTGGGAGCGGCGCGGATCGGACTGGATTCTGGGCGGCCATCCTGACCGCCGTTGTAGTCGCGGTGTTCGCCGCGGTTGCCATCGCAACCCCGGCCCGCAGCGGCCCGTTCTGCACCAACGCATGCGTAACGTATCCGTATGTCGCCGTGGCCCAGTTCATTCCGGGCGACTACATGTGGCTCGTGCCCGGGATCCTGCTGGTGCCGACCTTCGTCGTCCTCATGGCGTGCATCCATGCCTACGCGGCGGAGCCTAAGAAGATCTACAGCCGCATCGGCCTGTCGTTCGCCCTCATTTACGCGGTCGTGATCCTGGTGGACTACTGCCTGCAGCTCGCGGTTGTTGCTCCGAGTCTCCAGGCTGGCCAGACGGAGGGTCTCTCCCTGTTCACGCAGTACAACCCTCATGGGCTCTTCATCGCGCTAGAGACACTCGGGTACTCGATGATGACAGTCGCGTTCCTGTTCGCGGCTCCCGTCTTCGCGCGAGGAAGAGCCGAGCGCGGTATCCAATGGCTATTCGTCCTAAGCTTCGTGCTGGCTGTCACAGCGCTCGTCGGTCTTGCCCTGCTGGGGCACGACCTTGTCGCGTTCGAAGTGACCCTCCTGATGATCAACTGGAGCGTTCTGATCGCTTCTGCCATCTTGTTGATCGTCGTCTTCAGGCGAGCCGGGCGGTCCGACGGACTCGCAAGTTGAACCGGAGACCAACTCGCGATGGCAGGTAGGAGTCGAAGCCAGAAGTTGGTCGGACTGTGCGGCTGAAATCCGAAGAGCGACCGCAGCGGCGCTCCCTGGGCAGGGGTCTCATACGGTCGCCGGATGGGTCACCAACGTTGATGGGAGCGCCACACAGCGAGGTTCCAAGGACCGTTCATCCCGATCTGGAATCTCCGCCGGGAATTCGACGGCCCTGAGCACCGCGCTTCTGGGTCGCCGCCCGCCTTCGATTCTTAGGTTTGGGCAGATCGCCTCAGGCAGGCCGATTCGGCGGGGTTAGCACCGCGCATCTGAGGCGCCAGCGCACCCTCCAGGGGGCCGCTGAATCTTTCAAGACGGTCCACAAAACGGTCAAAAAGGCTGACGCTGTAACGTGAATTACACGCCCTCACGCAGAGCGTCTAACTTGACATGAACTGGGGGTTCTGAGCGTGAATCTCACGAGACGAGCACCGCGCTCAGCAGCTTCTGACTTGGAAGGCTGACGCTCTACCGACTGAGCTACTCCCGCTCGTTTGCCTTGGTCTATTAGGCAGATATGGCCTCTAGCCTAACGAACCGGGGGCTACGCTCCGAGTTCTCTACCCAAAGAACACCGTGATTGCTGGCACCGCGCTCCCAGAGCGCATAACTGTAGCCGATTGCAGGCATTTCACGTTTGGGCGACAGCGTGTAATTATGAGCTGTCGCTCTGGACGCTCCGGTCGAACCCTCAAGTGGCTTCGGTCAACGACCTCACGCTCAAGCGCCAATGGGACATTCAGGTCGCACTGTACTGCGACGGGCACCACCGACGAATGAAGGCGCTCGCGGCGCTCGCTCGTTTGGGTATCTCCGGGCTCGCCTGGCGCCCGCCGCGTCACTCGGCCGCCGGTCCGGATCCGATAACTAGCCCAGTCGGCCGAACGGCCGGTTCTGGCTCCGCCGGTGCACCCAATGGTGCCTCATTCTCCTCGGGCTGAGCGAAGAAGCGCTTCAGCATCACCACCGACACGGCACAGACCGCCAGCTCCGAAACCGCTCCCGCGGCCCAGATGCCGTTGAGCGAGAAGAGGCTGGACGCCACTAGGAGCACGGGCAGCTTGACCAGGATGCCGCCGACCGTGAGCAACAGTGCGTCTCTGGCCCGCCCAACTGACTGGAACGCCGCCGACACGACCACGCCGACGCCGGCAAGGGGATAGGCGAGCGCCAGCAATCTCAGGGCGGTCTGCCCCTCGTCCATGACCGCGCCGTCCCGCGACAGCAGCCCGATCAGCATCGCCGGGATGAGCAGACAGAGGCCGCACAGGACCGCTCCGTATACGATGGCGGAACCGAGAGAGAGCCGGATGGTCTCGCGGACTCGCTGGGCATGGTGCTGGCCGAAGTTGTAGCCGACCAGCGGTTGCATCCCCTGGGCGATGCCCGTCTGTGGCGTGATCAGGGCCGACGAGAGGCGGTTGACGATCGCGAAAACGCTCAGCGCCGCATCGCCGCCGGTGACGCGGAGCAGGTTATTGGTCAGGATGACGACCGCGCTGGCCCCCAGGTTCCTGATCAACGACGGCAGCCCGATCGTCAGCACCTCGGTGATGATGGGCCAGTCGGGTTTGAAGTAGCGCGCCCGGACTCGGTATGAGCGGTTCGGCCGGAGGAAGAAGAAGTAGATGCTCATGCCGGCCGAAATAGCCTGGCCCGCGACCGTCGCCAGCGCGGCACCTGACACGCCCATCCTCAAGACCATGATGAA
>PLNK01000139.1:0-1729 GCA_003142755.1 Chloroflexota bacterium
AGCAGCGACCCGACGAGCGTGTACAGCACGAACTTCATCGTGGCGTAGACGCGGTTGGCACCGCCCCAGATGCCGATGATCAGGTACATCGGGACCAGGACGATCTCCCAGAAGATGTAGAACAGGAACAGGTCGAGGGCGATGAAGACGCCGATCATGCCGACCTCGAGGACGAGGAAGGAGATCATGTAGCCCTTCACCCGGTCCTTGATCGGCCCGAAGCTGGCCAGAATGCTGATCCAGCTCAGCGTGGTGGTCAGCACGAGCATCAGGATGCTCAGGCCATCTATGCCGACCTTGTAGCGGATGCCGAAGCTCGGGATCCAGTTGTGGGCCTCGATGAACTGAAAGCCGGTTGGGCCGAAGGCATAGGCCGCCAGCAGCAGCAGCGACATTACCCAGGCCAGCAGGGAGAAGCCAAGCGCCGTGCGGCGGATGAGATCCGGGTACCGCGACGGCAGCGCTGCGACGGCCAGCGCCCCAACCAGCGGCGTGAAGGCGATCAGGCTCAGGATCGGCAGGTTCATCGTCGCTCCTCCTACCGAACCGCGATCAGGATGTAGCCGATGGCCATCGCGATCAGGCCGATGGCGATGCCGAGGGCGTAGTTCTGGACCCGCCCCGTCTGGACCTGGCGGAGCCGCATGCCCGCGCTCGTCGTGACGGTGCCGATGCCGTTGACCGTGCCGTCGATGATCGTTCGGTCGAACCAGAAGACCGCGGCCGCGAGCTTGCCGCCCCAGACCACGAACAGCAGGTTGTTGAGATCGTCGAACCACCACTTGTGCGAGGAGCCGCGATAGAGCTCGGCCAGGCCCTGCCTCTCGCTCAGCTCGCGAACCCGATCCGGGCGCGGCGCCACGTGCAGCCCGAGGGCCGGCATGTTGACGCCGAACAAGCGCCAGGCCATGACGATCGCGACGGCCACGAGGGTCGTGGTCCCGATCGCCAGCACGCCGTCGATGCCGAAGAAGCTGTAGGCCACCTCGGTCCGGCCGCCGGCCGCGATCGTGGCCTCGAACACCGGCGCCAGCCACTGGTGCAGGAGCCCCGATTCGGGCGGGAACCCGATGAGCAGGCCCAGGAAGATCGCCGGGATGGCGAGCAGGACCAGCGGCCGCGTCATGGTCGGGGGCGACTCGTGGATTTGGCGCGCCTTCTCCGGATCGACACGACTCTCGCCCCAGAAGGTCATGCCCATCAGCCGGAACATGTAGAAGGCGGTCATGCCGGCCACGACGAAGCCGATGGCCCAGACCCACAGGAAGCCGTTCTTGAAGGCTCCGCCCAGGATCTCGTCCTTCGAGAAAAACCCGGCCAGCGGCGGGACTCCGGCGATCGCCACGGAGCCGATGAGCATCGTCGTGTAGGTGATCGGGATCTTGCGGGCCAGGCCGCCCATCTTGCGCATGTCCTGCTCGCCGTCGACGGCGTGGATGACCGAGCCCGAGCCCAGGAACAGCAGGCCTTTGAAGAAGCCGTGGCTCATGAGGTGGAATATCGCGGCCGTCCAGGCGCCCACGCCGAGCGAGGCGAACATGTAGCCCAGCTGGGAGAGCGTGGAATAGGCCAGGACACGCTTGATGTCGGTCTGAGTGAAGGCTATCGAAGCGGCCAGGATGGCGGTGAAGATGCCGATCGCGGCCACGACCACCATGACCTCCGGCACGCGGCCGAAGATCGGGTTGCAGCGCGCGATGAGATAGACGCCGGCGTTGACCATGGTCGC
>PLNK01000139.1:1776-15988 GCA_003142755.1 Chloroflexota bacterium
CCCATGTCGCCGACGCGGTTGACCAGGAAGGCCTTCTTGGCCGCCTCGGCCGCGGACCGGCGCGGGAACCAGAAGCCGATCAACAGGTAGCTGCACAGCCCCACCAGTTCCCAGCCGGCGAAGACGAGCAGGAAGTTGTCGGCCAGGATCAGCATCAGCATCGAGAACATGAACAGGTTCAAGTAGGCGAAGAAGCGCCACTTGCCCTCGTCGTGGGCCATGTAGCCGATCGAATAGATGTGGACGAGCATGCCGATGGTCGTGACCACGATCAGCAGGCAGGCCGTCAGCGGATCGACGAAGAAGCCCATATCGGCGTGGAACCCGGTCGCCGGGATCCAGTCCCACAGCTTGATGCCTGCCCCGGCCGCGTCGAAGCCGAGGGTGTGGCTCAGGGCGCCGAAGGCGACGAGCATCGCCACCAGCCACGAGGCCACGACGGCCCAGACGGCAACCTTGTGCGACTGCTTTCCCATCTCGCGGCCGAGCAGCCCGGTGATGGCGAAGCCCGCCAGCGGCAGCAGCGGAATGAGCGGGATCAAGAAGGTCATCGCTCTAGTCCCTCATGCTGTCGTATTCGTCCACGAGGGGCGTCTTCTTGTTGCGGAAGATGGCGATGACGATCGCCAGGCCTACCGTCGCCTCNNTCGATCGACATCAGCATGCTGATCGCGTTGCGGCGGGCCAGGAAGCCGAACGTGCCGATGGCGAAGAGGAGCCCCGACAGCACCAGGTAGGAGTCGAGCGAGTTGCTCACGACCGATCCCCTTCTCGTGGCCCGGAGTCCCGGCGTGCCAGATACACGGCGCCGACGACTGCCGCGGTGAGCAGCACGCTCACGACCTCGAACGGCAGGACGTAGTCGCTGAAGAGCATGTGGGCCACTTCCGTAGTGGAGGTCCAGAGTCGCTGCCCGCCGGCGGGCCAGGTCGTTGCCAGGACCGTGATCGAGATCACGATGGCGATCACCGCGGCGGCCACGGCCGCGATCCAGGCCTGGGTTTGGAAGACAAGCCGAACAGGCGCGTTCTTGGTCTGCGTGACCATGATGGCGAACAGGATCAGGACGCTGATCGCGCCGATGTAGACGAGTACCTGCGTAGCTGCCACGAGCGGGTTGCCCAGGAGGGCGTAGATCCCCGCCAGAGAGGCAAACGACACGATCAGGGCCAGACCGCAATGGATGATGTCGCGCAGGGTGACGGCCAGCAGGGCCGACCCGAGCAGCGTGGCAGCCAGGACGACGAACAGGACGTCGTCCCAGCGGATCCCAACCAGCGGGATCGAGTCGCCTATCGGCATGCCTCGGGTCCCTCCTTCATGTTGGTCACTTGCGGGCGCTCCTGTCCTGGCCCCGGCCGCCGGACGCGGGGGCGAGCGACGGTGGCAGCTGTGGCAGTCTGGCTGCCGGATCCTCGATGCGTCCCTCGGCGATAGCGTGGGCCACCCAGTCGCGCTCGCGTCGGATGTAGGTCACCTCGGTCTCGCGGTCGATGGCCGCCAGCCCGATCAGGTCGATCTCCGGGTCGGCCCGGCCGGTGTGGGCCAGCTCGTTGTCCTGGCCACCGCGCAGGGCGTCGTATGGGCAGGCGTCGACGCAGATGCCGCACAGGATGCAGCGGCTCTCGTCCACGTCGTACTTCTCAAGGACCCGCGGCTTTGGCATCAGCGCGCCGGTCGGGCACGTTTCGGCACACCGACCGCAGGAGACGCACGGCGTGTCGTTGAGGCTCATGTCGAGCGGCGTCGTCACCAGGGTGTCGAAGCCGGTCCGCATGAAGTCGTAGCAGGCCGCGCCGACTACCTCGGCGCAGACGGTCGCGCAGCGCCCGCAGTCGATGCAGCGCGACGGCTCGCGCAGGATGAAGGCGTGGCTGTCGTCGCGGATGTAGTCGTGGTTGGCGCCCGTGAAGCGGTTCTCGGTGACGCTTCGGAAGCCCGCGCCCCCGTCGTGGCCGGGCTCGAGCGTCTGGAGCGTCGTGCCGTACTCGATGCCGAGGCGTCGCAGGTCGCAGTTGCCCAAAGCTTCGCAGGTGCACTGCAGGCAGCGCGTGGACTCGGCCATGACCTCGGCCGCCGTGTACGGGATCTCGTACTCGATGTAGCTCTTGTTGCGCTCCTTCGCCGGCATCGACTGCAGGCGATGGCGGGCTTCCTTCGGTTCGTCGGTGAAGGGCACGATCGAGAGGAAGGTCGGCTCGACCTCGGCGAGGGTCTGGCGCTGCCGCAGATCGGCCAGGTCGTTGCCCCGCAGATAGGCGTCGACGGCGTAGGCGCAGCGGCGGCCTTCGGCGACGGCTTGGACCACGGTCGCAGCCCCGATCCGGACGTCGCCGGCGCCGAAGACGCCGGGCCGGCCGGTCTCGAAGGTCACCGCGTCGGCGCGCAGCTTGTACTTGACCGCGACGACGCCCTCGTTGCCGGGACCGATCCACGACAGGTCGGGGCCCTGGCCGATGGCGAGCAGCACTCGGTTGCACTCGACAACGAACTCGGTGCCCTTGGCCGGCTCCGGGCGGCGCCGGCCGCTGGCGTCGGGAGCGCCCGGCCGCATGCGGATGAACTCGACGCCGCTGACCTTGTTGTCGGCGTCGACGAGGACGCGGGTCGGGCCGGCCTGGAAGACCGCTGTGCCGCCCTCCTCGAGGGCCTCGTGGACCTCGCTCGAGGCGGGCATGTCCTTCATGTCGCGCCGGTAGACGAGCGTGACCTGCTTGGCGCCCTGGCGGATCGAGGTCCGCCAGCAGTCCATGGCCGTGAAGCCGCCGCCGATGACCACCACTCGGCTGCCCTTGTGGCCCGGGTACGGCAGGCCGAGTGTCGCCGTCCGCAGGTACTCGAGGCCGTCGATCACGCCGTCGGCGTTCTCGTTGGGGATGCCGAGCTTGTTGGTGTCGTAGCAGCCGGTGGCGACGATGGTGGCGTCGAAGCCGTGGGCCTTGAGGTCGTCCAGGTCGAAGTCCTTGCCCAGCGCCTGGTTGCAGACAAGGTGGCCGCCGAGCTTCCAGACGGCCTCGTATTCGGGGTCGAGGACGTCGGCCTTGGGCAGGCGGTATTCCGGGATGCCGTAGCGGAGCATGCCGCCGGGCTCGGGGTCGCGCTCGAAGACGGTCACATCGTGCCCGGAGATGAGCAGGTAGTAGGCCGCGGCCATGCCCGCGGGGCCGGACCCGATGACCGCCACGCGCTTGCCGGTCTTTGGCTCGGTCTCGAACGGCAACGGCGGCTCGATGCCGTCCTTCTGCGCGTGCAGGACCTGATCGCCGGCGTAGCGGTGGCTGTCACGAATTGCGATTGCCTCGTCCACCTCGTCGCGGCGGCAGTGATCCTCGCACGGGGCGGGGCAGACACGGCCCAGGATCGAGGGAAACGGGATCGTCCGCTTGAAGATGCGAGCCGACTCGCGGAATTGGCCCTCGGCGTTGGCCTTGAGGAAGCCCGGGATGTCGATGTGGCTGGGGCACTTGTTCTGGCAGGGCGGCAGGCAGTAGGCGTTGTGGTCGCTGAAGATCAGCTCGAGGTTGGTCCGGCGCAGGCGGCGGATGGCCTCGGTCTGGGTGCGGACGACCATGCCCGCCTCGGCCGCGCGCGAGCACGAGATCGGCGGGTGCTCCTCGCCTTCCACCTCGACGACGCACATCCGGCAGGCGCCGAAGCCCGGCAGCTTGGGTTCGTAGCAGAGCGTCGGGATCTCGATGCCGTTGGCGCGGCAGACTTCGAGGATCGTCTGGCCCTCGGTGCCCTCGACGACGCGGCCGTCGACTTCGATGCGGAAGGTGGGCGTCGACAGTGGGCGCTGTGGTGCCTGCGCGGTGATGAGGCGCTCGGCCAGCGAGTCGTCCCACGGCACGACGGTGTCATACGGCGTCTTCGCGTCAGGTCGGCTGTCCGGGCGGCCGGCCCGCTTGTTCCACACTGGCTTCTGGTTGGCCTGCGGCTTCAAGCCACGCGGCAACTCGACGAGCTGCTCCTCGGGGCCTTCGAGCGCGGCCGACGCCGGCGCGGTCGGGCTCATCGACATGGCGGTCTGGGCCGGCTCTGCCGGGGCCAAGGGTGGGGAGCTGGGGCTGGGGCGGCGACGGGTGGTTTCTCGCATGGGACGCCTCAGGACACGGCCCCGGCTCGGGTCGCAGCCTTCGGCTGGCAGATCCCGGCGGGGCAGGTATTGCGGACGATGTGGGCGTCGAGCTCGTCGCGGAAGTACCGGACGACGCTCGTGAGTGCCAGCGTGGCGCGACGCTCGTGGTCGCATAGGGCGCTGCCGACGATGTCGGCCGAGAGGTCGGTCAGGCGGGTGATCTCGTCGTCACGCGGCTGACCCTCGCAGATTCGGGCGCCGATCTCGGCCAGCCGGCGCAGACCGATGCGGCAGGGAATGGTCTTGCCGCAGGCCTGATCGGCGCAGAAGCGAGTCAGGACCGCGGCTAGATCGACGACACAGCTGTGCTGGTCGATGACCACGATCGACCCCGAGCCGACGTAGGCGCCCGCCTTCGCCAGCGAGTCGTGGTCGAAGCCGACGCTCAGACCTTCGGCCGGCAGGATGCCGCCGGACGGACCGCCGACGAGCAGGGCCTTGAGCTTGTGTGGCGCCGGGACGCCGCCGGCCACGTCCAGGATTTCCCGGATCGTGACTCCGAACGGAACCTCGGCCACGCCGGGTTGTGCGACCGCCCCGGAGATCTGGACCAGGACCGTGCCCGCGAAGGACCGTGCCCCGGTCTCCGCAAAGCCCTCGATGCCGCCCGACAGAATGGTCGGCACGGCCGCGAACGTCTGCGGGCCGTGGACCAGGGTCGGCTTGCCGAAGAGGCCTCGGGTCGTGGTGTACGGCGGCTGCTGCTCGGGCTGGCCGCGCTTGCCCTCGAGGCCCTTGAGCAGGACCGTCTCCTCGCCCAGCATGTANNTAGCCCGCGGCCTCGGCGGCGGCGATGGCCTTCTCGATGGTCCGGATGGCGTCCGTGGCCTCGGCCCGGATCGCAACCACGACCCCGCTCGCGCCGACGGCGAAGGCGGCGATGGCCGCACCCTCGATCACGGCGTAGGGATTGGTTTCGATCAGGACACGGTCGGTCATGACCGCCGGATCGGCCTGGTAGGCGTTCACCACGACGTAGCGGCCGCCGGCCTCGGCGCCCGCGACCGCCCCTCCGCCGGCCTGGGCGCAGGCGCGCCACTTCTCGCCGATCGGCACGCCGCTACCGCCGCGGCCGCGCATCCCGGACTCGACCAGGGCCTTGATCACGCCGTCGGCCTGTAGCTCGTCGACCGCGTTCTGCAGCGCGGTGAAGGCGCCGGCCGCGGTGGCGGCCTCGAGGTCGAGCGGGTTCGCGGGCGGCGTGGCCGGCAGCAGCAGACGCGGGAACCTCGCCGGAGTGGTCAGGATGGCGGCCGAGGTCATGCCACGGTCCTTCCGGCCACGCCGCGGGCCCAGGCCGCCGCTGCGGCCTCGGTCACGCGCTGGGGCTTGCCGTCGAGCGTGACGAGGGGCGAGGACGCGCCGGGGGCGTGGGCCGGAAGCTGTTCCAGCACGATGCCGACCGGCCCCGGCCCTCGGCCGATCTGGGTCCCGAGTTCGCCGGCTATCTTGCCTGCGACCCGGCTAGAGCCGGCGATCAGGCAGGCGGTGCAGAAGCAGACCGCGACCGTGTGGCCCGGCTTCTCGAAGCGGAGGTGGCGGTAATACGTTGCGGTGCCGTAGATCAGGGCATACGGAGCGCCCGAGACCTGGCTGACGCGCTTGATCGCGGCCACGGGCAGGTAGCCGTAGGCTCGCTGGATCGACTCCAGGATGGCCAGCATCTNNCCGCGAAGTGGCTGTATTCCGTATCCGGCACCGGCCGACCCGATCGCCGCAGGGCCGATTCCTCGCGCCGCTCGGCGTACTGCTCGGGCGCGCCCCAGTGGACGTGGAAGCGGCCCCGGGTGTCGAAGCCGCCCATGTCGATGCACTCCACCGGGCAGGCCGCGGCGCACTGGAAGCACGTCTCGCACTTGAGGTTGCCCAGCTCGTCGTAGAGCAGCTGCAGGCGGCCGCGGAAGCGGACGGCGACATCGGGCGCGGTCTCGGGGTACTGGATGGTGGCCTTGGGCGCGAAGAAGCGGCGCAGTGTCAGCGACATGCCCTTGGCGATGCCCAGACCCGGAATGAAGCTCATCGCGCGATCACCGGTTCAGCAGGACGACGGCGGTTGCCGTCACGAAGAGGTTGACGAGTGAGGCCGGCAGCAGCCACTTCCAGGCGAAGCCCATCAGCTGGTCGACCCGGACGCGCGGCAGCGTGGCCCGCATCCAGACGAAGGTCACCACGAAGACGTAGGTCTTGAACATGAACCAGAAGAGGCCCTGGACCCAATCGAAGGCGATGAAGCCGGCGAGAGCCACGAGACCGACGACGGCCACGAGGGTGAACAGCGCGCCCAACACCGACGCCTGCACATAGGTCCAGCCCCGGCCGAACAGCATGACCAGGATGCCCAGGATCTGGGGGGCTACTACCAGGACGAAGGCGACGATGGCGAGCCACGGCCCAAAGCCCATCTCCAGCGGGTGGAACCAGTTCAGGTTGTAGGTCCAGGGCCAGTTGAACGGGGCGGTCCAGCCGCCGAAGAAGAGCGTCGCGGCCAGGGCCGACACGATGAAGACGTTCACGTACTCGGCGAAAAAGAAGAAGCCGAAGCGCATGCCCGAATACTCGGTGGCGAAGCCGGCCACGATCTCCGAGTCGGCCTCGGTCATGTCGAAGGGGGTTCGGTTGGCCTCGGCCGTGGCGGCGATGAAGAAGATGATCCAGGCCAGCGGCTGCTTGAACACGAACCAGTCGAAGGCCGAGCCCGACTGAGCCAGGACGATGCGGTTCATGCTCATCGTGCCGGCCAGGAGGATCACGCCGACGACGGAGAGGGTGAGTGGGATCTCGTAGCTGATGATTTGAGCCGCCGACCGCAGGCCGCCCAGCAGCGAGTACTTGTTGAAGCTCGACCAGCCGGCCATCAGCAGGCCGACGACCGTCAGCCCGCCCATCGCGAAGAAGTACAGCAGGCCGACGTTGAGATCCTGGCCGATCAAGCCCGGGGCGAACGGAATGACCAGCAGCGTCATCACGCTGGCCATGTAGGTCACGACCGGGGCCAGGGTGAAGATGGTGATGTCGGCACCGGTCGGGGCGAAGTCCTCTTTGGTGAGGACCTTGAGGCCGTGGATGACGCTCATGGCCGCGCCCCACGGGCCGACCCGGTTGGGCCCCACCCGCAGGTTCATGCGGGCGATGACCTTGAGCTCCAGGTAGATCAGGACGAAGGCCGTGGGCACGGTCAGGAGCAGGATCGCGGTTCCCGCCACGGCGAAGCGGACGAGCGGCAGGTTGGCGCCGAGGAAGTCGACGACCGGCCCGCCCAGCCAGAAGATGGCGATGACGGTCACGATCGCCGCGCCCATCGCCAGCGGCACGAGCAGGAACGCCACGCGCTCGGGCACCGACAGGCGGCCCCAGAACTCGCGCGGGAAGGTCTTCGCGAAGCGGATCGAGGCGTTGATCAGGCCTCGCACGTCCGGTCGCCGAGGGCTTGCGCTGGTCACTTGTCGATCCCGCCCATGACCGGGTCGAGCGAGGCGATGATCGTCATCGTGTCGGCGAGCAGGTGGCCGGTCGCCAGCGCCGGCAGGGTCTCGAGGTTGAGCAGGCTCGGGTCGTGGATGCGGAAGCGGAATGGCTGGTCGGAGCCGTCGCTGATGGTGTAGACGCCGAGCATCCCGCGCGGCCCCTCGACAGCTGCCCAGGCGCGCCCGGGGCGCGGCCGGATGAGCCGCGGCAGGCTGGCCATGACCGGACCGTCGGGCATGTTGTGGAGGCACTGGTCGATGATCTTGATCGACTCGCGGATCTCGTCGATGCGGATCAGGTAGCGGGCCAGCGAGTCGCCCTCGTCTCGGGTCGGGATGTTGAAGTCGAGCTCGGGGTAGACGCTGTAAGGATGGGCCCGCCGAACGTCGAACGGCACGCCCGAGGCGCGCAGGTTTCCGCCCGTGACCCCGTATCGGAGGGCTGCGGCGCGATCGAGGACGCCCACGTCCCGCGTCCGCCGGACGAAGATCTCGTTCTCGTTGAGCAGCGTCGCGCTCGACTCGACTTCCTTCGCCGCGCGGCTCATCCAGTCGCCGAGGCGGCTCATGAACTCGTGGTTGAGGTCGCCGTTGACGCCGCCGATGCGGAAGTAGTTGAACAGCATCCGTGCCCCGGTCAGGGCCGCGAGCATCTCCACGATCTCGTCCCGCTCGATGAAGCTGTACAGGATCGGGGTCAGGCCGCCCAGGTCGAGGGCATAGAAGCCGACGTAGAGGATGTGGCTGGAGATGCGGAGCAGCTCGCCGGTCAGGACGCGGATGTACTCCGCGCGACGCGGGACCTGCACGTCCATGAGCTTCTCGAACGACAGGACCGCGGGCCACTCCTGGAAGAGGGCGCTGACGTATTCGAGCGGGTCGACCTGGTCGATGACGTGGTAGTAGTCCGAGTTCTCGCAGATCTTCTCCACGCCGCGGTGGAGGTAACCCAGCACTGGATCGACGTCCACGACCTGTTCGCCCGAGAGCTTCACGACGAGGCGCAGGACCCCGTGCGTGGAAGGGTGGTGCGGGCCGACGTTGAGGAACATCTCGCCGTCGCGCAGGGTGTAGAACTCGCCCTCGCGCTCCGTCTGGGTCGGATAGGGTGGGATCGGCTCGAACAGGGCCCCGATCTGGCGGTCGAGCATGACGCGCGGATCATCGGTGGAGGCGTACTGCTGCGGCGGCTCGGGCGCGCGCTTGCCTGCACGGGACTTCGACGGGCGCGAGGCGGGCTGGCGGGGTGGCATCGTGATCCTCAGCTCACCGGCGCCCGGCGGATGCCGGCTTCGGGTCCCTCGGCCGGGTCGGCCGAGACGTGGGTCCGCTCGACGTGGCGGACGCCCGCACCGGGCGATCGGGCGGCGTCGTCGGGCAGCAGGAAGTCCTTGCGGAGCGGGAAGCTGGTGTAGTCCGGCGGCATGAAGATGCGGCGCAGGTCGCGGTTGCCCTCGAAGACGATGCCGTACATGTCGTAGGCCTCGCGCTCGAGCCACTCGGCGCCGATCCAGAGGAACGTGGCCGACGGCGCCCGCGGGTCGTCGCGCGAAATGCCGTCGGCGACGATGCGCAGCCAGTCCGAGGTCATCGGGCTCCACAGGTGATANNGCGGGTGCGATGCGGATTTCCGTCTCGTCGTGGCGCTGATAGATCGGACTTCGAAGGTAGCTGCCCACGCGGGCCTCGAGCCTGGTCTTGAGAGTACGGTCCATCGGTCAGATTTCGTCCGGAACGGTGGGACCGATCTCGCGCTCGTTCCAGTGGCCGCGGCGATCCTTGACGAGCTGGCCGAGTTGAAGCATGCCGTAGATCAGGCCCTCGGGCCGCGGCGGGCAGCCCGGAATGTAGACGTCCACCGGCATGACGCGGTCGATACCCTGGACAACCGAGTAGCTGCGCTTGTAGCGCCCGCCGGAGACCGTGCAGTCACCCAGCGCGACACACCACTTGGGCTCGGGCATCTGCTCCCACAGCCGGATGAGTGGGCCCGCCATCTTGGTCGTGAGCGTGCCGGCGACGATCAGCACGTCCGACTGGCGGGGCGAGGCGCGGAACGGGAACATGCCCCAGCGGTCCATGTCGTTCTTGCTCGTCGCGCTCGACATCATCTCGAAGGCACAGCAGGCCAGGCCCGATAGCAACGGCCAGAGGCTGTTGGCCCGGATGAGGTCGACGATGTAGTCCGCGTTGGTGGGGATCACCTGCAGCGCCCCCCAGCGCGCGGCGTCGTTCCGGCCCGCGTCGGTGAGGCCGAATTCGCGGAGGTGGGTGGCCTCGGTAGGCTGGCCGCCGTCGTAGGCGAGCGGGTTGGCCGACTGCCAGAGCGTGTTGGGAACCACGATCGGCGCGCTCAGCTGGGCGGGAGACGCGGGCGCAAGCCGGCTGCCCGCCGGCTTTCGTGCCCCCGACCCTCGATCGCCTACCGCCACGTGAGAACTCCCTTCCGCCAGGCATATGCCAGGCCGAGCATGAGGACGAGCACAAATGTGCCCATGCTCACAAGGCCACCGACGAGCAGATCGCGGAAGACGATCGCCCACAGATACAGAAAGACGACCTCGACGTCGAAGGCGACGAAGAGCAGGGCGTAGACGTAGAACGAGATGCCGAAGCGGCCCCACGTGTCGCCAAAGGTGTCGATGCCGCTCTCGTACGGCATGCCCTTGTGGCGATCGCCGCGGTTGCGATGGGAGATCAGCCAGGCCAGGGCGATCACGAGAAAGACGAATGAAACCCCTGCGAAGGCCAAGCCGACTACGTACCAGATGCCGGTCATCGTTCTCCAGCAGGCCCCGGTTCCCACGGCGGGGATCCCTGGGCGTCGAGGCGAGGTGCACTCCGGTGGCTGCGGGGCCGGGTTCGATACCCACTCCCTCGCGATCACGGGAGAGTCTACCAGCAGGACCGCCCTCTGGCGGCCGGCGGCGGCGGCGGAAGCCGCAGGGTAGGGGTAGGTTGGTGGGAGTACCGGGGCGCCGCTCGAGGGGCTCTACCAGAGAGTGTGGAAAGCCGGTAGCGGGCGGCCCGGGGGTAATCGCGCCGCCCGCTTGTGACCGGCTAAGCCGCCAGTGGGGTAGCGACTGGCGGTTGCACACGGGATATCGATGTCACCGGACCGGTGGCGTACAGGGGCCGGATCAGCCGTCTCGACCTGCCGATCCCCTGCGCGGTCCCCCCGGTCCGATGGCAGGTTGCCGGTTGCGGGCACCGTCCGGCAATACGGGAAGTGGCCTATCGGGGCCCGAGCGACCCAGGTGACCACGACCTCGTGCTTCGCCGCGGGCCGCCGGCGCCGCGCTACCGGCGGGCCATGACCAGGACCCGGAAGCGGCCCATGTGGCGCGGGTCGAGCATTCGGACGATGCCNNCCGTGGCCCTCGGCCAGCCGCCCGACGGCCGTGAAGTCGACGTGGGCGGTCAGGTCGACCAGGCCCGGGTCGGCGAACGGGTTCTCCTCGACGCGATGGCCGCGATACCCGAGCAGCGTTCCGGCCAGCCGGCGCGGGCCGTACAGCTCGGCGGCGTCGTAGCCGTAGTCGATCGCCAGGACACAGCCGCGAGCGAGACGCGAGGCCACTCCCCGGAGCCACGGATCGAGCTCGAGGCAGATCTCCGCCACCTGGCCCTCCGCCAACTCGACGCCATCGTCGGCGAGGCGTGCGGCGAGTTCGGGCGTGGACGGTTCGGCGGCGATTTCGGCGAAGCCGCCGCCCGCGCTCTCGCGCCAGACGACGAACAACTCGAGGAGTTCCCCGCCGCGGAACACGACGCGGTGGACTGGCAGGGCGTCGAGGAACTCGTTGGCAAGGATGACGCCGGTGACGGGCACGACCTCATCGGTTGGAGCGCCGATGTCCGCCAGGCGTTCGGCAAATCCGTCCTTTTCGAACCTGCGTCTCAGGTCGTCCAGGCGGCGCGGGTTCGACTCGATCGGCTGGTATCGAATCGAATCGAGCATGTCCTTGGAGTCGCGGCGGCGCAGCCCGTCGAGTATCGACACGGCGAGCGTGCCCGATCCGGCGCCATACTCGATGAGGTGGAACGGCCGGGGTCGACCGAGTTCGGCCCACATCGCCTCGATCCGGCGGGCGACGGTCCAGCCGAAGATGGCGTGGGTCTCGGGCGCGGTCAGGAAGTCGCCGGCCTCGGTCGGCCGGTCGGCGGCCTGGCGGTAGTAGCCGAGGGCGGGCTCGTAGAGGGCGTGCTCCATGAACTTGGCGAAAGTGATGCGCCGCGACGGGCTCGATTCGATCTCGGCCCGGATGAGGGAGACGAGCTGGGCCGATCGCTCGGTGTCGGACGAAACGGCGTCGGAACTGTCGGCCGGAGACCGAGGATCGGCAGGGCGCGCGCCCTCAGACGACGGTGGCCGGCGGTCGGGCGTCATCGAGCCCCCGCACGAGCTCGCGCCGCGAGCCCGGCTCGCGCCGCGAGCAGGCGGAGTCCGCCGTTGACCAGCGTGTGGCCGCCGAGGAGGATCGGGTGGTCGGACGGGGAGCTCGCGGCCGAGGCAGTGAGGGCGCGCAGCCACGGGTCCGACACGGACTCGGGCAGCAGCAGATCCGACGCGAAGCGGGCCTCGGCATCGGGCCAGGTCGATTCGTCGGCGCCGTTGCGGTGGGCCAGGAGAACGCGCGTGTCGATGACCGTGGCGTCGGCGAGTCTCGCGACCGTCGCGGCCAGGGACTCGGGGCCGTCGCGGTCGAGCAATTCGCCCAGGATCGAGCGAGGAGGGCGGGCGGTGGTTGGCGTGTCGGATTGGGCGAGCCTCGAAGCTGCCCGCAGGCCGCGCTCTTCGACCAGGGCTCTGACCCGGCAGGCGACGCCACGCTGGAGCCAGCTGAGGGTTGTCGCCGAGATGCGCCCCGCGACCAGCAGCTCGGCCCGACGGTTCGACAGAACGCCGGCCAGGGCGGCCAGCCGCTCGCCAATGAGTGGCGCCGCTGAGTGGATCGCGCTGGCCGCCGGATCGCGCAGGACGATCAAGTCGAGCGGCGTGTCGACGTCGACGCCCAGCCGCCAGCGCGAGCGGAGGTCCGTGACGGCCACTCCGGCGCGTTCCTCCAGCCAACGGGGAAGGGCGTTGTCGGCGGGGAGTGGCGGCAGGCCCGCCAGATCCGCCGCCCGCGAGACCGCCACCACGTCGGCGGAATAGCGGTTGTTCGCGAGGGCGTGCCCGCCCGGCCCCGCGGCGACCTCTACGAAACGTCGCAGATCCGCGGCACCGGCGAGTGGAATGCTGCCGGAGCCCAGGACGACGACCCCGCCCGGGCCGCCCGGGCCCCCGATTGCGCCCACCAGCCGCTCGCCGAACGAGAGCCCATCCGACGGCCCTGCCACGACCACAACCGAGTCCGCGCCGGCCGCCAGAAACGCGGTGCGCTGCCGCTCCGCAAGCGCGCCACGCCCTTCCGCGAGCGCGCTGACCAGCGGCCCAGCGTCGGCCGGGGCCGTAGCATGGAAAATGAGCACGAGCACGGGGCGCACGAGCGGAGTCTAGCCGCGCGGCCCCGCGGCGCGGCGATCGCGCGGATGGAGCCAATGAGCAACGTTCGGACATACATCGGACTCGGGGCCAACCTCGGCGACGCCCGGGCCACGTTGACCGGCGCCGTCCATGCCCTCGGCGCGCTGCCGGGAGCCAGCCTTGCCGGAGTCTCGCGCCTGTACCTGACCGCCCCGGTCGAGGTGACCGATCAGGCCGACTTCCACAACGCCGTGGTGGCGCTGGACGTGCCCGCGGGACCCGGGGCAAACACCGGGCCCATCGCCCTGCTGCTCGCCCTCAAGTCGATCGAGCGTGCCTTCGGCCGCCAGGATCGCATCCGATACGGCCCCCGCGAGCTGGACCTGGACCTGCTTATCTTCGGCGAGGAGCAAATGGCGGTCATCCGGCCCGAGGCGGGCCGCTCGCCCGACCCCGAGAAGGCCACTCGACTGCTCGAGGTTCCGCACCCGCAGGCCGGCCGCCGCCTCTTCGTCCTTGCTCCGCTCGCGGACCTGGCCCCGGATCTGGTTCCGCCCGGCTGGACCGAGTCGGTCGAGGCCACCCGAGCCCGCCGCCAATCGATCGAGGGCGCCTCAGCCGTGCGCGTCATCGCCGAGTGGGATGCAGGACTCGGCCGCTGGGTCTAGGTCGGCTTCGACCGAGAATCAGGTCAGTAAGTCTCGCCCACGGTCGTTGCGCCCGTGACCGCGTCGACGGTCAACACCGCACCGTGTGTCGGAGGCGCACTGCCGATCGTGTCAGCGGAGCCCAGGCTCACGGTCCAGCTCGGCTGCCCGAGGTCGAATTGGAGGTTGGTCGACAGCACGACCAGGCCTGCCGTCGGGGATGCGGCCAGGGCGAGCTTGCCGGCTTCGGCTGCGCCGATCGACGGGGCGGTCAGCTGGACGCCCTCCCGCTCGTCGACGAAGGCGAACACCGTGCCGCTCGAGGGATTGACCAGGACCGACATGCCCGGGGCGTCGAAGCCCTGACCCGCCCACGTTACGACGTATGTGGTGACGCCTCCGCCCGGGCGCAACGTCGTCGCGGGGTTCATCGAGTCCGTGGACCAGCCGCGGTCGCTCAAGTAGGTGGCCGCCCGATTCTGAGCATCGGGCG
>PLNK01000139.1:16060-22223 GCA_003142755.1 Chloroflexota bacterium
CACGCGACCCAGCATCCGGAGACGGTCAGCGGCAGGAGAGTCAGGATCGCCACGCCAACGAGCAACAACGCGCGGTGTCTCATGACCCACCTCTGCCCTACGAAACCTTGTCGGAGGTTCAGCGTACGCCAATCGCGCGGACTTCCGGCGTCGATTTCGGTGGCGTCGGGGGGCCGATGGGCTCAGCCGTTGTGGCGTGCCTCGAGTGGCGGCGTGCCTTAAACAGAAACGCGGCGTGGCGACAGGCCCCTCGTCGGTTGTCTGGGCTCCGACCTGTCGCCCGCCACGTACCCTCTACCCGGAGACCGGGTTCCCTATCCTCCGACCGACCAATCGGTCCGTCAGGTCCGACTGGCTGTCACAAACCTATTCGCGGGCAATGCCCGGTTGGATCACTGGCGGCCTCGCCAACCCCCGCCGGAACACGCGGCCGCCTTTGGCCCGCCTTCGGCGGAGCCGTGGTCTGGACGACTCTGCGCGACGAGGTGATCGAGGCGGTCGAGCCGCGCATACTCTCACCGAGTCGCGGCGTCGCCGTCGCGGCGCCGGGGAGGGCAAGTCCGATGACGCGAACCGATCGGATCCGAGGGGCGATCTGGGCCGTTGCCCTGGCTGCCCTGGCGGGCGCTGCCGTGGGATGTCAAACCGCCAATCCTGCCCCGTCGAACTCGCCGTCCGGTTCGGCCACCACCGCCCCGGTCCGGCCCTCGGCGACTCTGGCGTCCGGGGTTTCTGGGCCGTGGGCCGGGTTGGCGCTGTGGCCGCTGCCCGCCGGGCCGGCCCCGAGTGCGAGTCTGGCGGTGTGGCACGACGGCTTCGTGGCGATCGACGAAAGCGGCCCGTCGCCGGCCGCCTGGTACTCGTCCGACGGCCGCGACTGGAAGCGATCCACGAGCGCCGACGCCATCTTCGCTGCCGCGGCCGTGGAATGGCTCGTGGCGGCGCCGGGCGGTTTTGTAGCGGTGGGCATGCAGGCAGGCCCTACGCCCGAAACAAGCCCGACCCCATTCCCGGCGGCTGGTCAACCGCGATGGTGCGGCGCCGGCCGACTGATATCCCGGCCCTGCGCCGTCTGGTTCTCGCCCGACGGCCGGTCCTGGCGGCAAGTAGAGACCGCGGCGCTCCTGTCGGGCTTCGCCATCGAAGATGTCGCCGCCGGGCCGCACGGAGTCGTCGCCATCGGCTTCGGCACTGAGTCGATACCCGGGCCGGCCCAGATCTGGTTTTCGGCCGCCGGCTCCAACTGGCGGTCGATCGAATTGCCGGCCGCGATGCGGTACGCGGGCCTCAACTTCGTGGCCGCCGGGCCGAACGGCTTCGAGGCCGTAGGCGAGCCCGTTCTGACCGATATCGGCAACCAGATCCGGCCGGGCGCCTGGTCGTCGACGGATGGCATCGCCTGGACACCATCCGAGCTGCCCTATGACCAGCGTCGGGACTCGGGCAACTCGCTCGACAAGGTCTTCATCGGGCGCGATGGCATGGTCGCGCTCGCCAGCCCTGGCTACCTGGCCTCCGGCCCCGCCGAATTCCAGTCATCGGATGGCCGGTCCTGGCAGTGGCGTCAGCCGACAGACGTGACGCCGTTGATCTCGGACGGGACGAGGATGGTCGGCCGGACCGCGGGCGGCGCCTCTGCAGGCGAACTCGAACAGTCATATGACGGGATCGACTGGACTCCGCTGCCGATCGCTGCCGGCGGCCCGCTGCCTCCGACCTGTGCCGTCTTGGCTATCGCGGCGACGGGCGTGCTCGTGGCGGGCGACTCGTGTCCGGTTCGGTTCCTGGCCGGACTCGCCTGACGCTATCCGCTCAGTGGCGGAAGTGGCGCCGCCCCGTGAAGACCATGGCCAGGTGGTGGCGGTCGGCGACCTCGATCGCCATCTCGTCGCGAATCGAGCCGCCGGGCTGGATGATCGCGGTCACGCCCGCGATGGCCGCGGCCTGGATTCCGTCCGGGAACGGGAAGTAAGCATCGCTGGCCATGACCGCCAGCCTGGCCCGATCGCCGGCGCGCCGCAGCGCGATCTCCACGGCCGTCTGGCGGCTCGCCTGAGCCGCGCCGATGCCGACCGTGGCGCCGCCGCGGGCCAGAACGATCGAGTTGGAGCGGACGTGGCGCACCGCCCGCCAGGCAAACAGCAAGTCGGTCAGTTCCTCGAGCGTGGGCCGTCGCTTGGTGACCACGTGGAGGCGGGTCTTGTCGAGTCCGAGTTCGTCCTTCGTCTCCACGAGCAGCCCGCCGGCGATGCGCTTGAAGTCGAGATTGGCGATGCCGTAGTCGCGCGGGCCCTCGATNNCTGGCTGAACGACGGGGCAACGACCGCCTCGTACGAGTTGGCGGCGATCTCGCGGGCGGTGGCGCCGTCGAGCTCGCGATTGACGCCGACGATGCCGCCGAAGCACGACACGGAGTCGGTCTCGAGGGCCTTGCGGCAGGCCTCCACCAGCTCCTCCGCCGAGGCCAGCCCGACGGGATCGGTGTGCTTGACGATGGTCACGGTTGGGGCGGTGAAGTCGGCGGCGATGGCATAGGCCGCGTCCAGATCCAGCAGGTCGTTGAACGACGGCCGCGACCCCTGGATTTGCGTGGCGTCGGCCAGCGTGCCGGCCCGGTGCGTCATCTCGCGATAGAAGGCGGCGCGCTGCGTCGGGTTCTCGCCGTAACGGAGATCGTCGACCTTCTCGAGGACCAGGGCCAGCCGCGCCGGGAACATGTCGCTCGCGGCGTTGGACAGAAAAGCCGCGATCTCGGCGTGGTACGCGGCAATCAGCCCGTAAGCCTCGGCCGCGAGACGCTGGCGAAGCTCGGCGGAGACGGCGCCGCGCTGCTTGATCTCGGCCACGACCTGGAGGTAGCGGGCCGGGTTGGCCACGGCCGCGACCCCGGCATAGTTGCGGGCGGCGGCAGCCAGCAGGGCCGCGCCGCCGATGTCGATCATCTCGATGGCCTCGTCGATGGGCACGAGGCGGACGCCCACCTGCGGGGCGAAGGGGCTGACATTGACGGCGACGATGTCGATCAGCCTGATCTTCTGGGCCTCGAGCTCGGCCAGCTGGTCGGGCTTGTCTCGTCGGGCCAGGATGCCGGCGTAGATTGCGGGGTGGAGAGTCTTGACCTGGCGGCCGGCGATCGGCTCGGAGCCCGTCAGCTCGGAGACGGATCGGACCGCTACGCCTTCGGCAGCCAGGGCCTCGCGGGTGCCGTCGGTGGCGAAGACCTCGACCTCGAGGGCGAGCAACTCGCGCGCGAATGACACGATGCCCTCGCGGCTGGCCACCGAGAGCAAGGCTCGCACCAGGCGTACCTCCTGCTGCCTGAAGCCCGGATCCGTCGTCCAAAGGGGCCGCGCCGTGCTGCGCTCGGCCCGTCTGCTGGTCGCGCGCAAGGCCCCGTCAGTTCGGGTTTGCCGGATTGGGCCGAGTATAGCGCTCGGTCATGGCATACTCCGTGCACGCGAAATCGCAGGCGCTATCAGCGCGGGTCCCGGCGGCCGTGTCCCGGCCTCCGAGCCAATGCTTAGCCGGCGTCGCTGGTGAGCGTCTATCCAGGTCAATAGACCGCAATTACTCAATACTCGGAGGGTCCGCGTGAACGGCCCGTGGAACCAGATCAGCACCCTGCTAATCGGCTTCAACACGACTAACTTCCCATCCCTGTGGAGCATCACCTGGCAGATGTCAGTAGCACTGCTGGCATTCGTGGTGATCTTCTACAACTTCCAGGGCCGGCGGCTCCATCAGTACTCGGTGTTCCTGGATCTCAACGAGTGGCTGATGTGGACCACGATCGGGGTCTTTTCGCTGCTCCTGCTCTTCACCGTCTTCAGCTTCGACTTCATCTTCGTACTGCCGACGATGATCGGCGGGGCCGTTCTCTACGTCTGGATCCGGTTCATTCACTTCCCGCCGCTCATCCAGGCCTACGAGGAGCGCCTTGCCCGCCAGCGCTACTTCCAGCGCTCCAAGACGGCGCACCCCGAGGCCACGGTCCGCGCCAAGGCCGCCGCGAAGCCGAAGCGCCGCCGCCGGTAGTCGCCTGGAGGTGACCGCGGTGCGTCCCGCCGCAGCTTTGTTCGGGTAGGCACGCCCCACGCAATGGAGATCCGTCGCTTCGGCATCGGTCACCGACGGCAGGAAGGCCCGGCCGGGACGCACGGGGTGGACGGCCAATCTATCCATAGCGACGAGCGTGGCGTGGTCGCTGAGCTCGCCTTCCGGCCCAAGGCGGCGATGGCGCCCCATTCGAACCCGAACCTGAGCTACTTCGTGGTGATCGAAGGCGGGGGCTTCGTGCAGGTCGGCGACGAGCGGGCTCGGGTCGCTGCCGGCGAAGCCGTCGTCTGGCCAGCGAACGTAGTCCACGGCGCGTGGACGGAGTTGACTCCGATGCGGGCCATCGTGGTGGAGTTCGCTCAGGATGCGGCCGGCGCGTTGCTCCTCGAAGGTGCGGTCGAACTCCCAGCCGGACCCGCCGCCGAGCCGCCGACTGAACCACCGACCAGGACCGACCCGGCCGATGGCGCGCTCGCGGCGCAGCCCGCCGTCAGGCCGGCCGACCGCGGATCGCCCGAGCGGGAGCCCTGGTAGGAGCCCGGAATCAGGTGCCGATCGGCGACTTGTCCCAGTCGATTGCCACTTCCTCGTTCTTGTTGGTTGGATCGACCGCGACCGCTAGCTTCACGCCCGGGGCCACCGCCGCGACCTTGGCGATCGGAACTCGATGGCCGAAGACCGCGGGGAACGGCGCCTCGCCGGCCAGGCTGACCTCGACGGTGAAGAGCCAGACGGGGTCGTTGAGGNNTCGGCGCTGCCCTTGATCGTGGGTAGAGCGCCGCTCCGGACCGACCCGAGCATGGCCGACAGGTCGCCCGCATTGGGCTGCCCGCTGGCATCGAAGTTGAAGTCCATGCCGCCGGCCGCACCCGCCCCGGCGCCGGCCGCGGGAGCGGAACTACCGCCCATTCGACTGAAGTCGAGCGAGACCTTCTGCGGGTCGGTCGGGTCGATCAGCACGCCGACGTGGGCGCCCGGCACGACCATCGGGATGAACAGCCGCGGGACGAGCGCCTTCGCCTGGACCTGGTACGGCGCGCCGCCCCCGTCCGGAGTGACCNNATGAGCCACGGGCCCCACAGGAACGGCGCCGAGATCGAGAAGAGCACGACCACGACGACGAAGATGATCACCGGGATGGCGTCGCTGGAAATGAGGGGCGGCTTCTGGACCGCGTTGATCGCCGCCAGAAGGCCGGCCTGGACGTCGCCGTTTGGAGCCGCCTCGGGCGACATGGTGTCGCTCGACCAGGGGGAGCTGGTCTCGTAGCTGTCCCAGAGGTCCGATGTCGAGTCGATGTAGCCGCCGATCTGCGTGCCCGAGACCCCCAGCGCGATGACGAGCGTCTTCTTGTCGAAGGCGTTGCTGATATCGGCGCCGTTGAAGAAGGCGATCGTGTCGGGCTCGCTGTCGCTGAGGGCCACGTCCACGTAGATGGTGCCGCCCAGCTGGCTGCCCAGGTTCGTGGCCGCGGTCTCGACGTGCTGCTTGGCGGCGTCGTCGAGGAGACCGGTGCCGTCGAAGACGTGGGTGCCCCCGACGAACGCGTCCACTCGGGCGAGCGTGCTCATGATCCAGCTCGCAGACGTGGCCATCCCCGGCGACGAGTTGTCGTTGATGAGGCTGGACTGCTGGCTGCTGAGCCTGGTCTTGAGAGTGGCGCCGATCGCGAGCCGGCCGTCAGAGCCCTGGTCCGTAAGGAGCAGGCCGTCTACGCTCCAGGCCACCGCGAGTGTGGCCTGGTCCGGCAGGCTGGCGGAATCAGGTGCCGTGTACAGCACGACCCGCCCGCCGCCGGCGGTCTCGATATGGGTTGCCAGAGTCTCGGCAGCGGTCGCGAGTTTCGGCGATAGCACGTTCCCGTAGTCATAGATATGGCGACCGGGGACGAAGGGCGACATCGACGGGTCGGCGGCCGCTACGGGTCGGGCTCCGGCCAGACCGACGACCAGGAAGCCGAACAGACTCAGCGCGAAGGCTGCCACGATCGGCGAGACGTAGGCGCGCCGCTTACGGCGGGGCTGAGTCCAGTTGAGCACGCGAATCCTCCTGTGGCCGCGCCGGGTTCTATGGCCGCGCCGGGTTCTCCGAGCGGCGGATCTACCGC
>PLNK01000139.1:22324-26329 GCA_003142755.1 Chloroflexota bacterium
GGGTCGGCGGCGGGGTTGATGTCGCGGACCGTCTTGCCGAGCGGCATGGCCGTGGTGATCACTGCCGTGCCGTGCGTGCCGGTCGCGAGTAGCTGATCGGCGCTGCCCTTGATGGTGTTGACCTGGCCGCTGCGCACNNGGGTCGGTCGGGTCGATCATGACGCCGATGGTCGCGCCGGGCAGGACCATCGGGATGTAGAGCCGCGGAATGGCTTCCTTGATCTCGACCGAGTAGGGCGCGCCGGCGCCGCCGATCGGCGTGACCTGCAGCCCCAGCTTGTAGACCGGCGCCTCGGGCCCGGCGGCCGGCGAAGTGATGGTCGTGCCGGTGTCGGTGATGCTCGCGATCATCGCGGTGCTCGGCACGCCGTTCTTCACCGGAGCAGTGGTGCCGCTCAACTTGCGGACCAAGAAGTCCATTTGAGTCCTCCTGCGCACACGCACCCCGAATCCTCGCTTGCTGCGAGGCGGCGGCCACGCCAACAATAGTCACCGCGGTTCGAATGGCTAGCTAGTGGCACCAGCCGGTCCGGCAGTCGCAAAACACGGATGTGCCGGGCCGATTCGGAGTCCGGCGCCGAGCGCGAGCCTCCCCGACCAGGTCCGAACCGCGCTCTCAGCCCAGGGCGCGGCTCAGCAGCAGGCGATCCTCGCCGCGAGCCTGTACTCGGCGATCGACGGCGTAGTCGGCGAAACCGTTCGAGCGGAAGAATGCCCGGGCCGCGATCGACGAGGGATGAACGTCCGAGTCGGCGAGGGTCCAGGCGAGCAGGCGTCGACTGCCCGTGGCGGCGGCCGCGGTCGCAACGGCGTTGGTCAGCCGCCGGCCCAGGCCGAGCCCGCGCGCCTCTGGGGAGACTGCCAGTAGCGTGAGCTCGGCGGGGCTCTCGGGGATTTCGAGACCGTCGAAACCGCGCGGGAAGTCCGCGTCACGCTCCCGGTGCCACGGCGCCCAGCCGGCCAGGCCCCATAACCGGCCCGAGCCCTCGGCGAGGTAAAGCTCGGAGGCCGGTGGCGCGGAGTGGGCCAGTTCTTCCGCCACATCCTCGAGGAACGCGCGGACCGCGTCGTCGTCTTTCGGCCCGGCCCGCCGGACCGCGAAAGCGAGGCCTTCCGGCGCGGCTGCCGGGCGTGATGGCGCCGGCTCAGCCGCGAGCATCGCCCCGAGCTGGCCCAGTATCCGGGCGGTGGCGCCCCAGACGCGCTCGCCCTCCACCGGGTAGAGCCCGTAGCGAATCAGTCGCTGGCGGATCGTGCGTTCCTCCAACTCCACGGGCGCATCCGGCAGGAACGCCTCGGCCGGCGCCTCGACGATCCGCGCCACCTCACCCGGCGCCGGCCGGCATTCGGGCCGCCGCTCCGCCAGGGCCACGACCGGCGTTATTCGGTAGCCGGACACGGTGAGGGCGAAGACCTCGAGAACGCCGGTCACGCGCAGTCCGCAGGCCGTGGGATCGAGGCCCACTTCTTCGGCCGCCTCGCGCAGGGCCGTGGCGATCGGATCGGGGTCGCCGACCTCGGCCGATCCGCCCGGGAAGCTGACTTCGCCAGCGTGCCGGATGCCGCGGGCCACTCGCGTCGTCAGCAGGACGCGGGCCTGGCCTTCGGCGTCGGGGAAGAGCAGGACCAGGACTGCTGCCGGCCGGCCGCGCCGGGCCGTTTCCGGCGGAAAGAGCGCCTCCGGCGAGTTGAGCCGGACCGGCGTCAGAATCGCCGGCGCCGCGGGCATCTCGCGCGGCAGCGCGGCCAGCCTCTCGCGAACCAGCTCGAACCTCATGTGCACCTTTTCGATGGCATGTCGCGGCCCGATCGACCGGCTGATCCTAGCCCAGGTCGCCGAACTGGTCGTGCAGCACAGCGAGCGCGATGCCGAACGAGAGGTCGTGCCTCATTTCCGTCACGTACGCCCGGCAGGTGTGGCAGACCCGCCGCTGCCGCCTGTCTCCGTCACCTTACGCCTGAACGAGCGTGACCCCGGACAGAATCGAGGGGCAGATCGGCGCGCGGTGACTCGCGATCGCGTGCAGCACCTCCGCTGGGAGTATGTGGCGGAAACCATCCGGCCGCGACGCGCCAGGCGCAGACGCAGACGTTCCGCGTCCCCATGACGTACGCTCGCATCGCGACTCGGCCCAGCGACATGGCGCATCCTCGGAGGGTCCGATGGAACCACCCAACACGACGACAGCCGCCCCCGTCCTGTCGGACGGCGTGGTGACGCTGCGGCCGTGGCGGCCGGACGACGCCCAGGCCGTCTTCGATGCCTGCCAGGATCCGCTGATCGCCCTTCACACGTACGTGCCGGTGCCCTACACCGTGGCCCACGCCGAGGGCTTTATCGCCATATGTACCGCGGCCCTGACGCGGGGCTCTACCGGGGCCAGCTTCGCCATCACTGACACCGCCACGGATCAGGTCCTCGGCTCGATGTCGCGGTTCCCGCTCGACGGCCACCGGGCTAGCTTCGGATACTGGCTCGCACCCGAGGCCCGTGGCCGCGGTGTCGCTACGCGAGCCCTGCGGCTGATCGCGGATTGGACCCTGGCCACCACCGAGGCCATCCGGCTCGAGCTCTACACGGATCTCGACAACCCGGCATCCGGCGCGGTGGCCGAGCGGGCCGGCTTCGTGCGCGAGGGGATCCGTCGCGCCTGGGACATCGGCCGCGACGGTCAGCCGATCGACGTCATCTTCTACGTGCTAGTCCGGCCGAACGCCTGAGGCGGCGGCGAGGCCGGACACGGTAGCCACCGACGCTCGCAGGATCGCCTCTTTCCCCTCGCGGGCATCGGGCCATATCGCTCGAACGCGCCGGAAGCAGTCGCGCTGACTGAACTCCCCGACGAGGATCGCGGCAGTAGGGCAGACATCGTCGGCGATGCCGAACATGCCCCGAGCGTCGGTCGGCGAAACGTCAAAGTAGGGCATCTGGCGACCTACGCCTCGCGCTCGTCGCTTTGTGCCGGCAGGCTCCGTATCTCGCCGAGGACATGATCTACGTGCGGCCAGACTCGTGGCAGCAACTCGCCCCATTCCCCCGCGGCGTCGCCCAGCGCGTCCCGAACGACCGCGACTACCCGCTCTGTCTGGTCCACCGTGGCCTCCCCTCAACTGCCAGAGTTCGCTTCGGTGCCGACGTCAGTTGACCCGTTCGGGTCCCTTTTCGGCCTTGTCGGGCGTCCAGATCCGCTCGGCGGCCGAGCTTCCCGCGGCGGCCCCGGCGGGTTCCTTCGCGCTGCGGGTCCGGGCGTCGCGGCGCTGGGCGGCATCCGCAACGACCGTCGACTCGCCCGAACGGAACACTAGCACGCCACCGATCGCATCCGAGTCGGCGACGATCGCCGCCCCGGGCTTGAACTCGCCTCGCACCAGAGCCCGGGCCAGCGGGTTCTCGACGAGACGCTGGATCGTCCGCTTGAGCGGCCGCGCCCCGTAGGCGGGGTCGGTTCCTTCGCGAACGATCAGCGAGCGCGCCGCAGGCGTCAGGTCGATGGCGATGTCCTGCTCGGCCAGGCGCTTCTGCAGATCGGCCAGGAGCAGGTCAACGATGGCCGCCAGATCGGCGTCGTTGAGGGCGTGGAACACGATCACCTCGTCGATCCTGTTGAGGAACTCCGGCCGGAACTGGACCCGGAGCGATTCGGTGATCTGGTTCTTCATCTGGTCGTAGGCCTTGACGTCACCGGCATCGCCGCGCTCCGTGAAGCCGGAGATGAACTGCGATCCGACGTTGCTGGTCATGATCAGGACGGTGTTGCGGAAGTCGACCGTGCGACCCTGTCCGTCGGTCAGGCGCCCGTCGTCGAGGACCTGCAGCAGGATGTTGAAGACGTCCTGGTTGGCCTTCTCGATCTCGTCGAGCAGCACCACCTGGTACGGCCGCCGCCGGATGGCCTCGGTCAGCTGGCCGCCTTCCTCGTAACCGACGTAGCCGGGAGGCGCGCCGACGAGCCGCGAGACTGAGAACTTCTCCATGTACTCGCTCATGTCGATGCGAACCATGGC
>PLNK01000115.1 GCA_003142755.1 Chloroflexota bacterium
CGCGGGCCATCGTCAATGTCATGGTCACGGTGGTTGTTCCTTCCCCGCCCTGGTGGGAAGATCGACTAGAGGGCGTGTCTCACGTCAGGCTGACAGCCAGGGTCCAGCGAAAGCAACCCTACTGGTCACTCTGGTCTGTGGGTCCGTACACCTTCGCTCCGTTCAAGGTCGCGTGGAGGGAGATGCAGGGCGGTCGATTCTGTGCGGCTCTCGTCGGCACCGCGACGATTGAACACCTAGGGCGGCGGCTTGTTGTGCCTGATCACAAGGTGTACTTCGTGCCATGTCAAACGCGGGCGGAAGGCGCGTTCCTCACGGCCTTCCTGAACGCACCTGCAGTTTCGGGCGCAGTGTCGGCGTACGCCTCTGCGCTGTCCTTGGGCACATCGGTCGTGGAGTACTTGCGCATCCCGACGTTCGATCTCGGCGATGGTCAACATCGTTCATTAGCTGCCCTCGGACTAGCGATCACAAGACGGATTGCCAAGGGCGGCGCAGAACTGGCAGCGACCGAAAAGGCCAGGCTAGATGATCTAGTTCTGGGAATACTCGGCGTAGTGAGGGCGTAGCCGTATTCCGATTGACCGGGCTCCAGACAGTCCTATGGCGCCACAGGTAGTGTCGGGGCTGCAATTGGGGTGCCCGCCGCTAACGACCGGGGCGGCGGTTCGTTCCGCAAGCCCGACCCGTCCACGATCGGCCTGAGAACTGACGCAGCCAGTAACGGTGGGACGGCATTGCCGATCAGCTCGAACTTCCGTTCCAGCTTCCCCGCAGGTTCAAATGCCGACGGAAATGTCTGGATGAGGGCGCACTCACGCCACGACAAACGACGCGGCTCCTCCAGTCGCGGCCGATCAGGGTGACCGTCAAGGTGCTCGTATTCGCCCGTGAATTCCCACTTCTGCTTGAAGCCGTCCGCTAGGTTCGACCAAACAAGACGCATTGTTGACGAGGCAGGATGGAGGGTGGTGTGACGGAAGTTGGCCACGACGGTGAAGGACGGGCTGGCCCACCGAGCCTTCCTATTGCGCGACATGTAGTACCACGACCAGTGGCCCTCTGGGTCGTGCGGGCGCTCGTAGAACTCGCCAGTCGGCCAAAGGGGTAGGCCTAAGATCGCATCACCGTGGGATGCGTAGGGCAACAGTCCGTTCTCGGCAACGTCTTCGGGTTTACCGTGCGTCGGATTCGGGAACCAGTAGAAGAGTCCTATGTCCCGCCGGACCCCAACGATGAAGAGCCTCTTTCGGCGCTGAGGCACCCCGTAGTCCTCGGCGCGGAGTACTCCCCATGAAAGGTTATATCCGCCTCGGTTCCCGAGGCCCTGGAACAGGGTTAGTTGTTTCTCAAGCCAATGGCCATTCGCAATGGAACCGAGGCCGGACACATTCTCAGCCACGAAGAAGCGCGGACTTACTGTGTCCACGCAGCGACCGTACTCTGTGTACAACTGCGTCCTGCGGTCGTTTTCGGGCCGCCGATTGCCACCCATGGAAAATGATTGACACGGGTACCCGCCGGTAATCAGGTCCGCTGCCGGAAGCGAAAGCACGTCCTTGACGTCACCCAGGACAAAGTCCGTTTCTGGGAACTGCAGCCTATGCGTCTCTGCGGCTTCCGGAAGGACATCGTTGGCAAAAACGGTGTGGATTCCGAGACTCGCCGCCCCGATGTCCATACCGCCAGCTCCCGAAAACAGCGAGATCGCCTTCAAGTCATCCTCCTATCGCGAAACGATACCCAATTTGGGATCACGCGCACGATCTGGCGATCTTTGTCAGCCCTTGGCGACACCAAGCTTGCTGGGGGCGCTTTCTTCCGCCACAACTCACCTCGCACGCGGCTGTCGGCCGCAGCTTCGCGGAGGTCAGCGCGTAGGCCCAAGGTCCGGGTGGCCGTGGATCAGTCGGAGGATCGCTTCGCTCGGCACGGTGGCTACTCGCTCCGGGGCATCATCGGCCCAAGGCGGCGGCGCCGCCGCCGCATATTCATAACCTTGGGGCTGCTTTCGGCTTGCTTGCTTTCGGGGCGTGACGAGGCGGCTGGCTGGTGCGCGTTGGAGTGGCAAGGGAATGCTCGTACTCGTTGAGGATGTCGAACAGCTCGTCTGCCGCCCATGTCCGTGCGTACCGACCGGCCGTGATCTGCCTGAGAATGCCCCGCTCCTCGAGNNGCTCGATCAGCTTGGACGCCGCCGAGCCCTTACGCGGAGAGCCGGCACGGGTCCGCCATTGGTCGAGGAGGGCGGCGATTCGAACCGCGAGCTTCTCTGATTCGTCCGCCGCCGAGCGACACGCATATGAGAAGGACGAGCACCAGGTCGCGACTTCGCCCTCTCGGAATTCGGTCAGCCCTCGAACATACGCCTTCGCGTTGGTTGCCAGCACCACAGACACTGGCGGCACGAAGGTCGGCGCGAGCCCTCGGCGTCGGAGAATGACTTGGATCAGGCAGCGACCCACCCGGCCATTGCCATCGGTGAATGGGTGAATGGTTTCGAACTGGGCGTGAGCGATCGCGGCTTGGACTACCGCGGGCAGATCCTCGCGGTTCACGAAGGTGACCAGATCCTTGAGGAGTCCGGGAACCTCCTCTGGAGGCGGCGGCACGAACTCCGCGTCGATTGGGCTGTTGAGCCGGCCGCCAACCCAGTTCTGAACGGTTCGAACCTGGCCGGCGATGTCGTTCTGATCGGTGCCCGCGAGCAGGGTTCGGTGGATGTCGGTGATGTCGGCGACTGTGAACGGTCGATCAACCGATCCGATCCGAATGGCCTCCTCCATCGCGCGGACGTTGCCTGCGACGAGCTTTGCCGTCCCCTTGGCCGCAGACGGGTCGAACAGGGCGCGAGCCAGGTTTCGCTGCGAAAGCTCAAGCCCTTCGATACGCGACGAGGCGACACTCTCGGCCCGCAGCAGCAGTGCACCCACGGCGTCGAGACCGCCAGTCGTTGGGCCGCTGTTCAGGGCCCGGATCTCAGACTCCGCGAGGCTTACCAAGAGCGCGGTGTCGCCCGGAAGCGCAACAGCGAGTTTGGCGATTGGATCTGGGACGAAGGCCTCGTAGGTGAAGCTGGCGCGACTGCGCCTGCCTCCGTATCCACCTGGATCTCCCTCCCAGCGGAGGGTCACGACGTGCGACATCTTTGGATTCTTCCGGCAACACTACAAACTTAGTGGGATAACCTTGGAATCCAAGATTAGGCCGATATCCTTGGAGTGGCAAGACGGAAATCCAAACTTATGCGGTCCTGCTCAGACCGCGGCTTGCTCTTCGCCGGCGGCCTCACGATGGGTACGGACGAAGTTGAT
>PLNK01000099.1:0-58419 GCA_003142755.1 Chloroflexota bacterium
GATCGCCGACCGCGACCCGCGGAGCGCTGACGTGGCTCGCGGGCGGAAAGGCAAGAAGCCCCAGCGCCCGGCCGCGGGTGGAGCCCCGCGGCCGGCGAACGCCAGCGGCTCCACGGCGACAGTGGTGGTCGCGTCGACGTCGCCGCCAGCGGCGCCGCACAGCAGCCGCCATCTGTCCGTGCCGATCACTCGACCCCTGCCCAGGACCTTCCAGGGGCGGCTGTCACTGGCCTTCGTTCTGGTCTTCGCCATAGCCGTCGGTATCGTCTCGGTGCTGACGGTCCTGGTCCTGGACAGCGACCTGCGCAGCCAGGAGATGACCAATCTCGAGGCGCGAGCCAACGCGGTGGCCGCCGTGGTGAGAGTCAAGGCAGAGGCAACCGCCGCCCAGGACCCGATCAATTCGACCGTGGTTTCCGGCAGCAACAAGCTCAACGACGCAGTCATCGCCGCGATCGGCCAGGGAACCACGCTGACCGACTACGCCAACAACGTCGCGCAGGCCGATCTGCGGCTCCGCTTTGGGCTGGGCTCCGAGACGTCGCGCGGCGTCGAGCTGTTTCCGGCCACGCCGACCTCGACGTTCAGCTCGCCGCTGAGGGCGGAGCCAGAGCCAGGCCAGGCGCGCGACTCGATCAACTACACCCACATCTTCAAGTTCACCGACCCCGACGGGGTCAAGCCGGCCTGGTATTTGGAAGTCAGCCTCTCGGCGCCATATACGACGCGGAACAGCACGATCATGGGCGTCGTCGGCTTCTTGATCATCACGGCGGGCAGCGCGCTGCTGTTGGCCATCGTCGTCTCGTCGGTGCTGGCCCGCCGCTTCACGACGCCACTCCGCCGGCTTACCGACGCGGCCCGGGCTCTCGCCGAAGGCGACCTGGCCCGACGCGTTCCCGCGGACAGAGCTCGGACGGGCGGCGCCGAGATCGCCGAGCTGTCGCGCCAGTTCAACGCCATGGCCGACCAGGTCGAGGAGACCATGGACGTGATCCGTCGCGACCGCGACATCAGCCGAGAGTTCCTGGCGGACGTCTCGCATGAGCTTCGAACGCCCCTGGCAGCGCTGCGCACGTTCAACGAACTGCTCCAGGAAAAGGCGGGCAGCGACGTCGCGGCCCGCACCGAGTTCCTCGAGTCGAGCGCCCAACAGATCGAGCGACTCGACTGGCTGGCCCAGAACCTGCTCGAGCTCTCAAAGCTCGACTCCGGGCTGATCCGGCTGGACCTGCGCCCCGACGACCTTCGGGCCACGGTCCTCTCAGCCGTCGAGCAGGCCCAGGTTTCGGCGGGCCGGCGGGGTCTCAGCCTAGTGGCCGAGGTGCCCGAGTCACCGCTCGTGACACGGCATGACCCGCAGCGCGTGGGTCAGGCCCTCACCAACCTGATCGGCAACGCGCTGAAGTTCACGCCACGCGGCGGGTCGGTGCGCGTCGTGCTGAGTCCTCATACGCGAGGCGCGCGCATCCAGGTGATCGACACGGGTGTCGGGATCGACGCCCACGAACTGCCCCACGTCTTCGAGCGCTTCTATCGCGGCTCGCGTGCCAACGAGGCACGGGGCAGCGGCAGCGGACTCGGGCTGGCGATCGTCAGGTCGGTCGTGGAGATGCATGGCGGGCGGATCATGGTCGAGAGCCGTGTTGGCAACGGAGCCACGTTCACGGTGACGCTGCCGACCGATCCCCGGACCTCACCCGACGCCGTAGCCACCGGCGCGGTCCAGCCGCCGCAGGCGGCTGGAAAGTCGTCGGCGCCCGGCTCCGGAACGTGAGCGCTCGTGTGCGGCGCACTGGGTCTGTCGCAGCGCCCGCTCCGGCTCGCGGCCTTCAGGCGCGAATCCAGCTCCGCGCATAGCATTTCAGGCACATGTCCGAACCCATCCACCCGGAGAGCCAGCACTTCGAGCCGACGCCAGACGAACGCCGTCAGTGGCGGGCGGCATTCACGGGCGAAGCCTCGGGCGGCCATGACCGCCCCACGCCGGAACGGTGGTTCGAGCCAGCTGCGCAGGAATCGTGGACCGGGAACACGCCACCGACGCCACCGACGCCACCACCCGCCTCGACGTCCTCGAGCCACGGCTTTGGCCGCGGCGTCGTCGGCCTCCTCGTGGCGGCGTCATTCGCCGGCTCGATCCTGGGCGCCGGCGGTACATATTTGGCCCTGAGGGCATCCGGCTCGCTGGATTCCGCGACCGCGGCGGCGCCGACATCCGGCGGCCACAGGGTTGCCATCGTGTCGGACAGCTCGACCGTGATCGCGGCCGTCAAGCAAGTCGGCCCGGCCGTGGTCCAGATTTCGACTAGTGACGGAGCCGGCAACCAGTCCGTCGGGTCTGGCATCGTCTACGACTCGCGCGGCTGGATTCTGACCAACAAGCACGTGATCGAAGGCGCTCAGACGATCTCGGTCCGGCTCGCAGACGACCGCCAGCTGGTGGGCTCGATCTACGGTATCGATACTCTGACCGACCTCGCAATCGTCAAGATCGACGGTGTAGCCGGCCTCGCCGCCGCCCCGATCGGCAACTCCGCGTCCCTCCAGGTCGGCCAATTGGCGATCGCCATCGGCAGCCCGCTCGGGGCCCAGTACCCCAACTCGGTCACGACCGGGATCGTTTCCGCGCTGGGCCGCGACATCACCGTGGCCGGCGGCAACTCCAACGCGCCCGACTCGGTCGGCCTCCATGGCCTGATCCAGACCGATGCCGCGATCAACCCGGGCAACAGCGGCGGCCCGCTGATCGATGCGTCGGGCAAGGTCATCGGCATAACCACCGCCCAGGCCCAGGTCGCTCAAGGGATCGGCTTCGCCATCCCGATCGACACCGCCAAGCCGATCATGCAACAGGCCCTGGCGGGCGAGAAGCTGTCGAGACCGTACATCGGCGTCACCTACGAGTTGATCGACCTTGGCCTCGAGCAGCAGCAGAACCTGCCTCTCGCCCAGGGCGCCTGGGTGCACAGCGTGGATGCCGGTGGCAACTCGATGTCCGCCGTCACGGCCGGTAGCCCGGCCGACCTGGCGGGCATCAAGACCGGCGACATCATCACCAAAGTCGAGGGCCAGGCCATCGATCCTCTGCACCGCCTCGAGGACGTGCTCATGCAGTACACCCCCGGTCGAACGGTCAGCATCGAGGTCTACCGCGCCGGAGGCTACCTCACCCTGGAGGTCACGCTCGGCACACGGCCGGCGACTACGAACTAGGGCCGACGCCTGATCTCCACCGCGGCGCCGTCCAGCAGACCCGGCAGTAGAACTTTGGGCTTGCGGACGCGGACGACCACTTCGGATAAACCCGCTGCTTTGAACCCGGCGAGCAAACGCGCAGCGACGGTCTCGGCCAGGGTCTCGATCAGCTGGTAGCTGGGACCCTCGACAACCTCGCGGCAGATCTCGAAGACGTCGCGATAGTCGACAGTTCGCGAGAGATCGTCGGAGACGCCGGCAGGCTTGAGGTCCAGATACAGCTCGACGTCGACCTCGAATGGCTGGGCCTGAGCCCGCTCTTCCTCCAGCACGCCATGCCGACCCTGGAAACGCATGTTCGTGAGAGCGATGCGGTCGGTCATGGCCGCTCGCTCCGACAGATGGCGTCGGCGACGAGAGCCGCCCGGACGTTGGCCCGAACATCGTGGACTCGGATGATGTCGACGCCGGCGGCGATTGCAATGGCGGTCGTGGCCAGGGTGCCCTCCAGTCGATCCTCGGTCGGCAGGCCGCCGAGAACACGGCCGATAGTCGACTTGCGAGAGGTACCGAGCAGAATCGGCTGACCGAGCTGCCGCAGCCGACCGAGCTCCCGGACCACCTCCAGGTTGTGTTCCGGCATCTTGCCGAAGCCGAAGCCGGGATCGACGATCAGATTCTGACACGGCACGCCGACTGCCAGAGCCCGGCTCAGCGCCGCGCGCAAGTCCTCGAGGAGTTCGGCCATGAAGTCCCGATACTCGGGCTGCGCCCGATTGTGCATCACTATCAGCGGCACGCCGCGGGCGGCGGCGAGGCGGGCCATCGCAGCGTCGTCCGAGACGCCCCAGACGTCGTTGAGGAGCGACGCCCCGGCCTCGAGGGCGGCCTCGGCCACGGCGGGTTTGGACGTGTCGACGCTCACCGGCACTTCGGGCAGGGCGGCGTGGATGGCCGAGATGACCGGTACGACGCGGGCAGCTTCCTCAGCGGCGTCGACCGGATCGTGGCCGGGTCGGCTGGACTCGCCGCCCACGTCGAGAATGTCCGCGCCCTCGTCGACCATGCGACGGGCCTGGACCACGGCCGCCGCCACGGCCGCTCCCGGGTAGCCGGCTTGTGGTGCCAACAGACCGTCGCCGGAGAACGAGTCGGGGGTCACGTTCAGGATGCCCATGACGTACGTGCAGCGGCCCCACTCGAACAGCCGCGTCCCTATCTGGGTGGGCGCGAGGGACTCGGCGTTTGGCCCGGGCGGGCGGGCGCCCTCGGCTGCGGTCACGGCGTGGCCTCCGTATCTGGCACGGGCGGATCCGGTTGGAGAATCGGGTCGGAGACCAGTATCGCCCTGGCGGCTCCGACCAGGTAGAGGGAGCCCGCGACGACGACCGGCCCAGTGCCCTCTTCCAGAGCCGCGTCCAGAGCCGCGGCCGGCTCCGCGACCGCCTCCGCCGCCCGCCCCGCCAGAGATGCCCAGCGGGCGGCCAGCAAGTCCGCCGCCAGCGCCCGCCCGCCCGCCGGGGCCGTGCAGATGACCCGCGCGTCGCGCAGCAACGTGGATCCGGCAAGTGCGCGAATGACCCCGTCCACGTCCTTGTCGGCCATGATCGCGAGGATCAGCGTCGGCCGCCCCAGGCGCAGGAACCGCGCCATGTCGTCGAGCGCTTCGGCGAGGGACGCCGCCCCGGCCGGGTTGTGGGCGCCGTCGAGCAGGACCTCGCGGCCGGCCGCCGCGGGCGCCGCGCTACGTGGCGAGGCGGAGCCACGCGGCGGGGTCGCGCCACGGGGCGATGACGCGCCACTCCCCGGAGCCACTCCCGCGGGAACCTCTACGAGCTCGAGCCGTCCGGGCCAACGCACCGTCTCGTACCCTGTGCGGCGCGCCTCATCGGGAACGCGGGCGATGCCCGCCGATTCGAGAGCGTCGAGCGCCGCGTCGGCGACGGCCACGTTCGCCGCCTGGTGGCGGCCGCGCAGCCCAACGCGAACCCGACCCAGCCGCCCCAACTCGACCTCGATCCCGTCGCGACCGACAGCCCTCAGCGGCGCCGGCGGCGTCACGACCAGTGGGGCCGCCACTCGCCGACTTCGGCGCTCGATCACATCGAGCGCCGAACCCCAAGCACCCGTCACCGCTCGATCGCCTCGCATGATGATCGCGGCCTTCTCGTGGGCGATGGCCTCGACCGTGGCGCCGAGCCTGTCGGTGTGGTCGAGCGTGACGTTGGTCACCACCGCGACGCCGCCATCCCAGGCATGAGTAGCGTCCAGCCGGCCGCCCAGCCCAACCTCGACGACCGCCAGATCGATGCCGGCTTCGGCGAACCATAGGAACGTGATGGCAGTCAGCAGCTCGAACTCGGTCGGGTCGCCGTGGCGTCTGGCCACGCGATCGGCAATGTCGACGACCCGACTGGCCAGCCTGGCGAACGTCTCAGGATCGACCGGTCGGCCGTTGATCTGCAGCCGCTCGCGGTAGGTCACCAGGTGCGGCTTTGGCGTCTCGCCAACCTTGTAGCCGGCGGCGGCGAGGGCGGAACCCATCAGGGCCAGTACACTGCCCTTGCCGTTTGTACCGGCAATGAGGGCGCCACGGAACGATCGCTCCGGATGATCGAGCCCGGCGAGCAGGGCGCGAGTTCGAGCCAATCCAAGCCGGATGCCGAATCGGCCGCGCGACTCAAGCGCCGCCAGCGCCTCGAGGTAGCTGAGCCGGGTCGACGTCAATCCTTCGTCAGGTCGTCTTCGTAGAAGACGCACTGGTTGAACCGCGGCGTCAAGCAGACGTCGTTGACATAGCCCTGCTCGAGATGGACGCCGCCGCGGAGCTGGCAACGCGAGACGTTCTGCTCCTGGCGAATGAGGGCTTTGAGAAGATGCGGCGCCTGGATCGGGATCGCCCCTCGGCTGCCCGTCATGTAGAAGTGGGGGCAGACGTTGCGGCGCAGGCTGGGCAGGCCGAATCCGCCGCGAGCCACCGGCAGAGTCGGGTAGCGCTGCGGCGCCGCGGGATCGGAGTGGGTGATGATCGGCGGCCGTGGAGCCGTCCGGGTCGCAATCCGTCCAGAGGGACGCATCCCGACCGGATTCGAGCTTGGGCGAAGCCCGCCTCCGGGGTAGTAGCGGCTATCGGGAATTCGGGGCCGATCGGGCTTGGGATCTCGCGCGTGCACTGTCGCCTCGAACCTGAGCGAACGCACCTGAACATCCGCTCTCTACAGCAGAGTACATCGATCCGCCGGAGACGCGCACGATGTGCGCGCCGTCACGGAAGTCCGTCCTACTTACGAGTAGTCGGCCTGGTTTGAGGGGACTACAGAGATCCCGTACAGGTGGACCATTCCGAGATGCGACAATAGCCTTCATGCCGATGCCAGAACGACGCGCCGCCCACGTTCGGCCCCGCCCGCCGTCCAGCGACCGGCTGTCGGCACGCGCGATCAAGGCAGCGGCTCCGGCTCCCGACTTGATGCGACGTTACCGGCCCCTTCGGACCGGGCCCAAGGTCCCGCCCCAGATGGTCATGGTCATCGTCGGCGCCTGTCTCATGCTGGGAGTGCTGACGGTGGCCGTCGGTTCGGGGCTGGTGACCGACTTCATCGGCCAGGTCGCCGGGGCGTTCGACAACGCCGTCTCGCGGATGATGTCGCAGGCGCCGGCAACGGCTCCTCCGTCGGGAGTAGCGCTCGACACGCCCGTCCTCGACACGCCCCCAGACAACGGCTACACGAACCAGGCGTCGGTGGCGATCCAGGGCACTGTGCCGGGAGTGTCGGTGGGCAAGACGGACTACTCGGTCCATGTCTACCAGATCGGCAAGAACGGCTCGCAGCGGCAGGTCGCGTCCGTCAAGGTTGGGGCGACGACCCTCTTCGCCACTCCGCCGGTGGCCCTGACCGAAGGCGACAACACCTTCATGGCCACCCTCGCAACGCCCGCCGGCGAAGGCCAGCCGTCGCCCATCGTGACCTACAGACTCGACACGAAGCCACCGACGATCGCAATCACGTCTCCCGCCGCAGGCGCCAAATTGACGACTTCCACCGTCGATATATCCGGGACCTGCGATGCCGGGGCCACGGTCGCCATCCGGAACGAGCAGGCGCCCGGCGGTGCCTTCAACAGCCAGGTCGTCGGATCCGACGGCCACTTCAAGCTCAACATCGTCGTAGTCGCGGGTTCGGACGCGATCGACGTGACGGCGACCGACCAGGCGGGCAACACGGCCTCGACGAGCATCACGGTCAATCGCGACTACGGCAAGCTGGCCGCGCATCTGGCGGTCACGCCGACCAGGTTCGCGTCGTCGGCGCAAACCACGCTGAAGATGACCGTGGTCGCCACGTCCTTCAACGGCGGCCCTCTGGCCAACGCCACAGTGACGTTCATGGTCACGATCTATGGCCTCGGCCCGATTAGCTCGCCTGAGCTCACCACCGACTCGACGGGCGTGGTGAACTGGCAGGTGCCCATTTCGGGTGCTTCGGCCGGGACGGGCCAGGTGAGCGTGCTGCTGACTTCGGAAGCCGGCGACCAGGCCACAGCCACCGCGGCGGTGAGCACGACCTGACCCGGCTACGGCCCGCGACCCGGGGCGTGAGTCGGTGGCCAGACCACTATTCGGCGGCGACGATCGCAGCTACAATCAAGCCATGGTTAGCTGGCGCTGCCCGCATTGTGGAGCGCCGCAGCGGGAAGCGGCGCGATGCTGGGTATGCCAGCGCTCGACGACCTCCTGCGCCTCCTGTCGCAACTTCCGCAAGGCCGTGGCCGGGCGTCTCGGCTACTGCGCCCTCGACAAACGCCGCACCCCGCTCAGCGGCGACGAGGAGCGACCGTGCTGGGAGCGCTCAGCGGCCGAGACGGTGGAGGAGGTCGGCGCCACCCCGGGCGGGATAGCCGAACCTAGCGTCGCCGCCGGACGAGGCCTTTGGGGAACGCCCGCTCCAACCGAGACGCCGCCCGATCGAGCCGCCCGCGAACACGGCATGTGGACCGAATCCGACTCCATCAAGGATCCGGAGAAGGCGCGCCACCAGTACGGGGGTTCTATTCGGTCAAGGCCGTGGGGCCCCGTGCCGGGTCATCCCGAACCCACCGGCTGGCGCCGCGGGATCAGACAGGCGTCATCGGTTATCCGGAAGGGCTAGACCGACGGCGACGGCGCCGGAGTCGGTTCCGGAGTTTGTGCCGGAGTCGGAGTCGGAGTCGGAGTCGGTTCCGGGGTCGGAGTCGGAGTCGGGGTCGGTATCGGCGTTGGCACCGGCGTCGGTGTCGGGGGCGGAGTGGGACTCACGGTCGGGCTGGGCGACACGGTTGGCGAGGCAGTGGGCGCCGGGCCGCTAGAAACCACGTAGTCGACGGTCGAGCCGCGCTGCACCGAAAGACCCGCGCGCGGGTTCGAGCTGATGATCTGGCCGACCGGGATAGACGGGCTGCTCTGATCGCTGCGAACACCCGCCTGGAGCCCCGCCGCCTGATACGCGGCAATCGCGTCGGCCTCGGTCAGGCCGACGACGTTGGGAACTGTCGCCGAGGGTTGCCCGCGCAGGACAGTGACCGTGATCGTGTCGCCCGGATGCATCGCGGCGCCGAGGCTCGGGCTCTGATCGACGACGGTGTCGTCCGCTTGAGTCGTATCGTTCGGCTTGATGGTGAACGTGACGTTGAGGCCGTAGTTCTGGGCGTCGTGTTGCGCTTGGGTGTAGGACTCGCCGATCAAATTGGGCGCGTAGACGGTCGCCGGCGGTGACTTACCGCCGACAATCAGGGCCACGATGAGCGCGATGACGGCGATGACGAGGATGCCGAGCATGCCGGCCACCCAGGCCCAGGGGCTGGCGCCGGCCGGCTCGGGCTCGTCCTCGAGCTGGGACCGGCGCACCGGCCGGCGGGGGCGCTCCGGTTCCGGCGAGTAGCCGTTGGTGCCGTCGTCTGGGTCGAAGTCGTCGAGGCTGCCGGGGCCCGAGGCGTAAGCATCCTCTGAGTAGGCCATGTGACCGCCGCGCCCGGCGGCACCGGCGGCTGCCGCGGCTCCGGCAGTCGTGGCCGCGCCGGCGGCACCCGCGGCAGCGGCGCCGGTTGCGCCCAGCGCGGTCGCTCCGAAAGCGGTTCCGGCCCCGGCGCCCGCCCCGGCCCCGGCCGCAGCCCCGGCCGCAGCCGCCTGGTCGAGGAACGACTCGAGGGCGGCGGCCACAGCCCCCGCCGACGAGTAGCGCTTGTCCGGAGCAGTTGAAAGGGCCAGCATCGAGATCTCGTCCAGGGCGGCTGGCACGGCCGAGTTCAGCGCCGATGGGCGAGGCGGCGGCCCGAGTCGGCGGGCGGCCACGACCTCCTCCACCGACTCCCCGGCCCAGGGTGCGTGCCCGGTCAGCAACTCATACAGCAGGAAGCCCAGGGCTTCGACGTCGGACGACTCTGATGGCACCAGGCCCAGCCTCGCGCCCGGGGCCACGGCCGGGGTTGCGGCCGCGACATCGCCGACGTGGCGTTTGATGTTCGCGGACGTGGCGTCGGTCACTGCGGCGGCGGCCCGCGCCACGCCGAAGTCCGTGACCTTGATGTGGCCGTCGCGAGTGACCATGACGTTGCCCGGCTGGATGTCACCGTGCGGCAGACCGCGATCGTGGGCGGCCTGCAAGGCTCGTGCGACTTCGGCGGCGGCCCGGGCTGCGCGTCGCGGCGGGACCGGCCCATTGCGCTTCAGCAGCGTCGCCAGATCGGCGCCGTCGACATACTCGGTCACCAGGTACGTGCCGGCACCGTCCGTGCCGAAGTCGTAGACCCTGGCGATGTTCTCGTGCTCGAGGCTGGCCGCGACCCGGGACTGCCAGCGGAAGTCGGACATGAAGTCGAGGTTCTCGGCGTACTCCGGCCGCAGGAGCTTGAGGGCGACGTCTCGTCTCTGCTGGAGATCGTTGGCCCGGAACACCGTAGCGAAGCCGCCCTCACCGAGCAGCTCCACGAGCCGGTAGCGGCCCCCGATTATGTTTCCGATCTCGGCCAAAACGGAGATCCTCTCAAGGCTGGCGCAGCCACGCCCCCAAAACAGCTCAGTTGGGCGTCAGCTGAGGTCGAGCGTCTGCAAGTACTTTCGGAACTGACCCCCGATGTCCTGTCTCTGGAGCGCCAACTCTACAGACGCTTCGAGCCAGCCCATCGTGGTTCCGGCATCGTATCTCACGCCGTCGAAGGCGTAGCCATATACGTCCTGCTCCTGCATTAGCGCCTCGATCGCGTCCGTCAGCTGGATCTCTCCACCTGCCCCGCGCGGCGTCTGCTCGAGCTTCTCGAAGATCTTCGGGGTCAGGACGTAGCGGCCGATGATTGCCAGGTTGGACGGCGCGTCCTCCGGTTCGGGCTTCTCGACCAGACCGGACAACTTGTACAGCCGCGGATCGCCCGGGCCCGCAACTTCGCCGGCAATGACGCCGTACCGACACGTCTCTTCGCGAGGCACTTCCATGACCGCCACGACCGAGCAATGAGTCTGCTCGTAGGCGTGGATGAGCTGGCCGATGCACGGGCGATCGCCGACCACGACATCGTCGGAGAGGATCACCGCAAACGGCTCATGGCCCACGAGGTCCCTGGCCGTCAGAACGGCGTGGCCCAGGCCGAGCTGTTCCTTCTGGCGGACGTAGGACACCTGGGCGAGGTCGGAGATGGCCCTTATCTGGCGCAGCTTGTCGATTTCGCCACGCGCCTCGAGGAGTTGCTCGAGCTCGAGGTTGATGTCGAAGTGATCCTCGATGGCCCGCTTCTGGCTGCTGGTGACGATGATGACCTGCTCGATACCGGCCTCGACCGCCTCTTCGACGCCGTACTGGATGATCGGCTTGTCAACGAGCGGGAGCATCTCCTTGGGCTGGGCCTTGGTGGCAGGAAGGAAGCGGGTGCCCCAGCCCGCCGCCGGGAAGACAGCTTTTCGTACTCGCATCTGCCCTCAGCTTCGATCGGTCGCAGAGGCGACCGGCTCGACGAACTCGTGGTCGTTGCGATGGATGCCGTCGCACAGCCCCAATCGACGCGGCTCGGTGGGCACCCAGATCGGCCGCATGATCTGGCGAACCTGTGAGCGCCGGCAGAAGAGCATCCCTCGACTGGACATCCAGGCCAGAACGTGGCTCGGGTCGGCGTGGAACTCGAACGGACCGGGATTGAGCTTGGTGGATTCGGTCCATGAAACCGGCGCCTCGGGGGCGACGATGTCGAGAATGCTGACCCGCCAGGGCCGACCCTCGATTGCCTCGCCACATCCAGAGCAACGGACGGCTATGTTGTCGCTGACGATCGTAGGGATCCGGACGCCGTACAGTTCCATCGCGGCCGGATCGTAGCAGGTCGCCGGCAGAAAGGAGCGGACCTCTCAGGAATGGACGGCTACGACGACAACCTGCCGCCTGCCGAGGCGGCCCGAGAACGGCGCCGGGATCGCGACGCCGACGCTCGCGCGCGGGCCGGTATGAAGACCGGCCTGGCGAAGCAGTTCAAGCAGGTCCTCGACACGCAAGTCAAGCGCGCCGAGGAGGCGGCCGGGCACAGCCGCAAGGGCCCGCGCCCCGCGTCCGGGACTCAGCCGCCGAACGTGAAGGAGTAGGCCCGCGCCCCGGCGGCGTTGAAGGTGACGGTCACCGTGCCACGGGCGGCCGCCGGCAGATGGACCAGGTGGTATAGCCGGGCCGCCCCGATCGTCATCGAGCCATCCGCCGCCACGTCCTCGGTGGTCGCGGCGCCATCGACTCCGGTCACAGTGACGGTCGTGGGCACGGGCGTGTCGCCGGCGGCGACCAGGTACACGTCGCGCGCGAAGAACGACAGCTCGAGCTTGTCGCCGGCGGCGCTTGCCGTGGCGTACTGCAGCTGGAAGTCGAAGGTGCCGGAAACCGCGAACGTATCGTCCGGCAGCGAGCCCGGGAAGCTGTACTGCTTCGGGCCCGATGCGGCCGACTCGGGCGAGGCGAACGTGTTGGCCCGATCGGTCCCGATGTAGGTCTCCTGGGTCTGGTTCATGACGAACGGCGGAGCCGATGCCGGCGGCGCCGGGCTGGCCATCGCAGCCGAGCCGGCTTCGGCCAGGAGACCGCGGATCTCTTGCTCCGTCTGGTTGTAGTCGCCCTCGCCGAAGTGCGTCGACCGGACGTGGCCGGTGGCATCGATGAGGTAGTCGGCGGGCCAGTACTCGTTGCTGTACGCCGTCCACGTGCTGTACTCGTTGTCTTGAGCGACGGGATACGTGATCCCGAAGCGGACGATCGCCGCTGCCACGTTGCCGGTGTCGTGCTCGAAGGCGAACTCGGGCGTGTGGACACCAACGACAACGAGCCCGGCGGCCGCGTACTTCTGATACCAGCCCTCGACGTAGGGCAGAGTCCGGATGCAGTTGATGCACGAGTAGGTCCAGAAGTCCACCAGCACGACCTTGCCGCGCAACCCGGAGATCGTCAGCGGACTTGAGTTGAGCCAATGGTCGATGCCCTCAAACTCGGGCGCCGCGGGGCCCACGGGCAGGGTCGATCCGGCCGGGACCGAGGCGCCCGCCACGTCCGAGCTCGGGGCCGGGGCAGCGCCGATGTCGTGGAGGGCCGACTGAACCTGGTTCGTCCGCTCCAGGGTCTGGAGCGTGCCGGTCCAGTCGGGCAGGGCGCCGGTCAGGTCGGCCGAGATGGCTGTGTCGGCGCCGACGGCCATCAGGCCGGCCGTGGCCAGCACGAGGATGCCGAAGGCGCGGCCCGCCCAAGCCGACGCGGACCGCAGGCGCAACCTGGCAAGCGCAGCACGGCCGCCCAGCGCGATGGCCAGCAGCGGCAACCCGGCTCCAATCGCGTAGGCGATGACCAGGACGAGGGTCGCCAACGAGTTGGGGGCGGTGACGGCCAGGCTGGTGATCGCACCCAGGATTGGCCCGGCGCAGGGTGTCCAGACCAGGCCCAGGCCGACGCCAGTAGCCAGTCCCGCGACAACGCTCATCGGATTGGCCGGGCCGGTCGCCTCGCCGCTCGAGGCGGAGTCGGGGACGATCCCCCGACCGAAACCGGAGCTCCCCGTTCGGCCGGCGTCGGTGAGTCGGGCGCCGACGCCCGTCAGGCGCGAGGTCATGCGTTCGAAGCGAAGGCCCAAAGCGGGCACGAGCAGCGTCAGCCCGAAGAGGGCGATCACGACGATTGCGACATCGCGCAGGCTGGCGCTGGGGAGGTGCAGGGCCTGGATGATCTGAACGCTGGCCAGTGTGAAGAACGAGAAGCTGGCTATCAGTCCGGCGATGACCAGGAATGGGCGCCGGCGATCGCCGTCTGCGCCCGTGGCCAGCACGATGGGCAGGATCGGCAGGACGCAGGGCGACACAGCCGTGGCCAGGCCCGCGACGAACGCAACAACTATCAGGACGACCATGAGCAAATGCTAGTCCGCTGGTCGCGGAGCGCGGGTCAACCGAGCCCGCCAGACCGCGGCATGGCACGAACCGCAGCGGCCTGGCAACTGGCAATTCGCCGGTTGGCCTTCGGTCCGGTACCATTCGACCCCTTGCCGATGGCGGCAGGCTTCCTCAGGATCGTTGTCAACCACCCGCTACAGGGCGCTCATATGCACATCCGGCACGCTCGAGGGTGGCGAGCGGCATCGGTCATTACCGCTGCCGCGTTCTCGGCATCCATGCTGCTGGCTGCCGCTTCCCTCGCCTCGTACCCGGCCACCATGTCCGCGACGGCGCCCGTCGAGATCGGCGCCGCGCCTTCGACATACTCGTCGCCCACCGAACAACCGGCCGTTGACGACCTCCACGCTTTCCCCGCGAGAGATGGCGCGGCCGCGGTCTCCGGGCTCGGCCTGGCCTTGCTGGCGCCAACCGCCCAACCGCAGGTGATTGCCCCTCGCGATCCGCCCGCTCAGGCCAGCGGTGCCTACGGGTTGTCGAACTTCGCGGTCGTGAGCGACGTGCCCTTCACCCAGGCCGTCGACTGTGGCCGGTACTCCTGCCAGGTCGAGCTGGATATCTATCAGCCGTCGGGACGCGGCCCCTTCCCGACCGTGGTTCTGGTTCGAGGCGGCCCCGGCGGTCTCGGCGGCCGTCGGTACCTCGACAACTTCGCCCGCGAGCTGGCCAGCCACGGGCTCCTCGTCTTCAACGCCGACTACCGAGACGTGGCCGATGAGGGCGGCGGTTATCCGGCCGCCTTCCAGGACGTGTCGTGCGCGGTCCGATTCGCGCGGTCGCAAGCCACTCGCTACGGCGGGGATGGCGGTCCTGTCACGCTGGTCGGGCACTCACTCGGGGGCTGGGTCGGATCGGTGGTTGCGCTCGACGCCGACGAGTTCAAGGGCGGCTGCCTGGCCGACGGCTCCGGCAGGCCCGACGCATTCGTCGGTCTCGCCGGCAACTACCAGATCGATGCCGGCGAAGTCGACTCGGACCTCTACGTCTTCTTCGGGGGATCGGCGTCGGCTACCGCGGCGGCACGGGCCGCGAGCAACCCCTTCGGCTACGCCACTCGATCGCCGATACCTGTGCGATTGGTTGCCGGCGGTTGGGACACGACCGTATACCCCTCCGCGTCGATTGCCCTCAATGCCTTCCTGATGAAGCGGGGCTGGAATGTCGGGCTGACTCTGGTTCCCGGGGCCAGCCACATGTCGATACTGGACTCGGGCAATTCGGGCTCGCCGAGCATGGCCGCGGTCTTCTCGGCCGTATCCGCCGTTCGTTCCGCCGAGGACTACGTCGACCCGGTGAAGGCGCGTTTGGGCCAGTAGCTGCCGGCCGAACCCGATGAGCGGCAGGGCGTCCTGTCGAGGCCCCCAGAAGACGGCCAACGGGCCCGAGTAGCACCAGCAAGACTCACCCCAACGCCCCGCCGGCTCGTCTCGAACGCGTCTGTGACTTTCAGGTTGCTTACAGGTAACTGGGTCATCTTAGGCCTCAATCCCGAGCAAGACGTCCCCAGCGATCCCCGAGGCCCCGGAGGCCAGAATGAACGCTTCGTGCATTCCTGTGCGACGAGCGACCCAGATCAAACGCGCCTCAATCGTGGCGGCGGCGGCCCTGCTCCTGACGCTCGTAACCGCAAGCGCCGCCCCATATGCGGCCTCGGCCTCGCTCTTCCAGGCGGCCGCTCAGATGGATGGCGGCCTGGCCGCGACCGGCACATCGACAGCGTCGGCCGCCACTGGGACGCCGTCCGCGGTCGCATCGACAATCGTGGCTATCGCGGCGGCGACGCCGATCGCCACGAACGGGGCACCGGCCCCGGTACGGCTGCCGCCGGCCGGCGCCGCAGCCCTGGGCCCAGTCCCGGCCGGCATCACCTCCGTGGCGACTCCGCAGAAGCAAGTCCAGGCTGCGGGAATCACCGCCAGCTACGGCACGCAGTCGGTCACGACCATCTCCGATGCCGTCTTTACCGCGCCGGTGAACTGCGGCGACCAGACCTGCCAGCTAGCCCTGGACGTGTACGTGCCAACCGGGCCAGGCCCCCACCCGGTCGTGGTCTTGCTCCGTGGCGGGCCGAGCGGCTTCGGCGGTCGCCTTGGCCTGGGCCTCTTTGCCAGCCAGCTGGCCAGCGCCGGAATGCTCGTCTACAACGCCGACTATCGCGACATCGCCAGCATCGGGGGCGGCTACCCGGCGGCCTTCCAGGATGTTGCCTGCGCCATCCGCTATGCGCGGGCAACCTCGCCGGCGCTCGGCGGTGACGGCAGCGTAACGCTCGTCGGGCACTCATTCGGCGGCTACGTGGGGTCGGTAGTTGCCCTCGACCCGACCGAGTTCCAGGGCGGCTGCCTGTACGACGGATCGGGCCGACCCGACGCCTTCGTCGGCCTGGCCGGCAACTACGACCTACAGGGCAACCTCGATGACCTGGAGCGGTTCTTCGGCGGCGACGCCACCGCGACCGCCGCGGCCCGCAGCGCCAGCAATCCGTTCAATTACGCCACGCGGTCGCCGATCCCGGTCCGGCTCGTGGCCGGCACCGCCGATCAGACGGTGGATCCGAACGACGCGGTAGAGCTCAATGCGTTCCTGGTCAGCAAGGGCTGGAACGTCACGCTAACCCTGGTCCCGGACGGCACGCACATGTCCATCGTGGAGATGTCGGCGGATGGCTCAACCAGCCTGGCGACGCTCTACCAGGCCATTCAAGTGGCCGAGGAAACCGCCGGCACGGTCGACCCGCTGAACGCATTCCAGGCCCAGTAGCGTCGAGCCGCATCTGCCTGGACCCCATGGCACTCCACGTTCTGCCGGTGCGCGGCCGATCCGGCGCCGACCGTGCAGGATCGGCGAGCAGGATTCCTCGCGACCCCCGAGAATTGCGAACTGCGTTAGTTGTTGTTTGCGCCCCGAACAGGGCCCACCGCCCACCCCGAACACCGAAACGAGGATCTAGTGCGCCGTCTGGTTGCGATCGTCCTGGGCAGCGCGATCATGTTCTCGGCATGCACGGCCGCCACCCCGACCGCCGCACCGACCCTCGCCCCAACACCGGCCCCAACGGCCACGCCTTCCCCCACGCCGCCCCCGACGCCCGCGCCCTCGCCGACGGTGGGCCCGGCCGACGCCGGCTGGACGGTGGTGGCGCCCGACGGAGACGGCTTCACGTCCAAGTTCCCCGGCGCTCCCAAGCGGACCACGACAACGCAATCCACCAAGTCAGGGCCCACTCCGACGACGGTTTGGGAGTTCCTGGCGAACTCGGACCTCGACTACAACGTGGCGTTGTGGCAGTACCCGGCCGGAGCCACGGCCAGCATGACCGCCTCCTCCGTCTATGACACCGCCATCAGCGGCATGGGCTCGACCAACGGTCTGACGCTCGGAACCCAGAGCGACATCACTCTCAACGGCCGCGCGGGCCGAGCCTTCACCCTCAACGGTCCGTCCTACGCGCTCCGGGGCGAGCTGGTTCTTGCGGGCGACAACCTCTACATGGCCTACGCGTCGTACGGACCCACCGTGGACACCGCGGGGGTCACCGCCTTCCTGGCCGACTTCCAGCTGACTGCATAGCCCGCGGACTTGCCGCGCGCCATAGTCATCGCTACTGCAACACTCACGGCACTCCGGGTGTTATACGGGGTGCAAGGAGGTTCGTAGCGAGGGTGGAACTGCTGTTGACTGCGAAGCCGCGCGACACTTCGCTCGATGACGCCTTCCGCGACCACCAGCCGTGGCTGGTGCGGCGGCTGGCGCTCATCGTCGGGGACGCTGAGGAGGCGCGCGACCTCGCCCAGCAGACCTTCGTCCGGGCCGCCGAACGCTGGCCCTTCCCGCCCGAACAGGATGTGCCTCGCTGGCTGGCCGTGGTCGGGCTGCGGCTGGCTCTCAACGAACGCCGGCGGCGGCGACGCTGGGGCTTCCTCGCGGTCCGCGAGACGGACGCCACGTGGGCGCTCCAGACGAACCCGGACCTGTGGCACGCGCTGATGCGCCTCGAACCGCGAGCTCGAGCCGCGCTCGTGTTGACCGTCCTCGACGGCTATACGCAAGACGAAGTCGCCGGCGTGCTGGGCGTGGCTCGCGGCACAGTCGCCAGCTGGCTTTCTAGGTCGCGCGATCGACTGCGACCGATCCTGGAGGAGCGGGTCCCATGAGCGATGACTTCGACATCCGACTGCGCCGCGAGCTTCGCGCCCTGGCCGACGCCGTTCCTACCGGCTCGACGGTCCGGCCGGCGCCCGTAGCGGCGTTGGGTCGCCCATCCGTGTCGCTCGATCGCGAGCGACCAGTCCTGGCTCGCGTGCGCGTCCGCCATGGCATGTCGGTCGGGTGGAGCGCGGCGGCGATCGGCCTGGTGCTGGTCGTCGTGGCCGGCGTGGCCATGTTCGGGGGCGGGCGTGGCAAACCGGGCGGGTCCGGCGCGTCCGGCGCGTCCGGCTCGTCCGGATCGATCGCGCCGACAACCCCGATCGCCGGGCTCACAACCATCCAGCCGCAGATCGTGGCTTCCTTCGGTGCCGACGACCTCACGGCCGCGGTGCTCGGCTCAGATGGGGCCGCCTACGTCCTCGATAGCACCACGGGAGCGGTCTACTGGGTCAACCTGCAGACGGGCGCGAAGCTCCCGGTGGTCTCAGTCAACCAGGAGTCTCCGGCCGGAGGCGGCGCCGTGGGCCGACCGCANNCCCGACAACGCGAGCTGGGGCGTGGGTCCCCGGGCCATCGGCACGTTCGTAGTCGACGCCAACCAGAACCTGTACAACATCTACGTCGCGGTCCCCAGCCTGAAGCAGATACTCAAGTACCCGCCGGCCCCAGACGGTAGCGGCTACCCCACGGCCGGCCGCGCGATGTACCTCTCGTTGCAACAGGACGTCTCCAAGCTCGACGACATGTACGTCGACGGCAAGATATACCTGGTCGAAGATGGCGCGATCACGCAGTACCAGCTCGGCCAGGTCGTCAAAGGTTGGAGCGTTGACGCGCCGCCGGACAAGCTGATCCGACCCCAGGCGCCCTGGTACAAGCGCCTGACCGCCGACAATCCCAACCAGGATGAAGGCACCTTCTACGCCTACGACAGCCTGAACCGGCGCATAGTGGCCTTCAAGAAGAGCGACGGCAGCATCGTCGGGCAGTACATGGTTCCGTCGGGCACGCCATGGTTCACCGACCTGACGGGGATGTTCGTCGTGCCCGGGCCCGGCAGGGCGGCCGCGACGCTCTATTGGATCGAGAGCGGCAACCTGATGAGCGCCGCGCTCCCCCTGGCCGACGACGCCACGCCGACCATGGCGCCCGCGGCTACATCCACGCCAGTGGCGACGGCAACGACGCGATCGACAGCCACGGCCGGCCCCACGCCCAAGCCCTCGCCCGCCTCGAGCGTCCCCGGCCAGTTCACGCCCGGCGGAACGCTCACGACCGACGGCGGAGGCCCGGCCACCTTGTTCGCCGATGGACGTGTCCTCGTCCTGGGCAGCCGGGACCGCCGGGCCGAGGTTCGCGACCCGGCGACCGGCACGTTCACTGCCACAGGCTCGATGATCACCGCCCGAAGCGATGAGACCGCCACCTTGCTCTTGGACGGCACGGTGCTCATAGCCGGCGGCGCCGAACCCTCCGGCGACGCCGATTCGGCGGTCTCCAGCGCGGAGATCTACGACCCNNCGCTGCTCCGAAACGGACTGGTCCTCGTCGCCGGCGGCACCAACGGCGCAGATTCCCTGTCCGAGGCCGAGCTATACAACCCGGCTACCGGGACGTTTAGCTCGACCGGGTCGATGCTGGAGCCACTTGCCGAGAACACCGCCACCCTCCTCGCTGACGGCCAGGTGCTCATCACCGGCGGCGTGAACCATGCTTCCGCGGACCAGACGGCGGAGTTGTACGATCCGGTCGCGGGCACGTTCAGTGCGACTGGGATGATGGTCGAGTCCGCGGCCGCCGAGACCGCGACTCTGCTCGGTGATGGCCGCGTCCTCATTGCCGGAGGCGGGGACGAAGGCCCAACCACAGCCGGCGCGCAACTCTACGACCCCAAGTCGGGGACGTTCAGTCGAACCGGCTCCATGAGCACTCCACGCCAACTGGCCGGCGCGGCTCTGCTCAGAGATGGTCGAGTGCTCGTCGCGGGCGGCTCCAACGGCACGCTCCAGCTGGCGACGGCCGAGGTTTACGACCCCGCCACGGGCACGTTCGCCCCGACTGGATCGATGAGCTTGCCCGGGACCGGCCTGCACGCGACTCTGCTCACCGATGGTCGCGTCCTGATCACCGGCGGCCTTGCCGCCGCCGAAGTGTGGGAACCATCGAACGGCTAAGCTCGCCCGCCGGCGGGCGTCCCGAAGATCTGCTTGTAGAGGTCCTCGCCGTAGCTCGTCGGAAGCGGCTCCGCCTCGACGACCTTGGCCGTCATCGAGCCCGTCGTGATGAACGTTTCCGTCGATGGGTCGTAGATCTCATGAGCATCGGTCGCTATAGCCCGAGCATGGTGCAGCTTGCAGACGGCCGCGTCCTGATAACCGGCGGGTTCCCCGACCTGTCCCAGCCATAGCCGCGACGGGCCGCGGCGCCGGGGTCAGTCGGTCTGGACGGGCATCCGGCTGATGTCGGGGTCGGTGAAGATGTCGAGCTCGTCGCGACTCTTCGTCGAGAACTCAGACACGACCGCGCCGTCGGGGCCGCCCTGGAACCAGTGCTTCGTGTTCGATGGGACGGTGAACTGCTCGCCGGGATGGAGCACCATCTCGCGCGTGGCCGTGTAGACGCCGCGCTCGGCCCGCGCCGGGTTCGCCTTGGGATTCGCGGTCGGTTCGCCGCCCTCGACGTGCAGGTACACGACGCCCGTCCGGACGCGGAACGTTTCCTCCTTGCCGGGCGTGCCGTCGAACGGCGGGTGGCGGTGCTCGGCGCAGGTCTGGTGCGGGAACAGCACCAGCTCCTTGGCGCAGACGCGCTCGGTGTTGACGTAGACGACGATCTCGGTGCCCAGATGTTCGAGGTCGTTGAGACCGAAGTCCACGACTTCTATCGCGGCCCGCTCGGCCGGCGTGATCACCAACCCGGCTGCGGCGAGCATCTCGGCGGCGCGAGAGCGCGCCTGCAGCACCTGAGCTGCGGTCAACATGGCGCTGTCAAACCTCCCACGATGTGCGGCCGATGTGTCGGCCCGGGCCGGTCTCGGCCGTCATCTGGAAGCATACGCCGGCGGCCCTCGGGGGCCGGACGACGTGCCATAGTTGTCATCTCCCGTGGCCCCGATGGAGGCGTCTTGAGATGGATGGCGTGACCTGCGCCGGTGGGACTCTGGCCGACATCCTGGCCCGTCCCGTGCGGGCGATGCCGGAGCCCGGACGGATCGAGCTGGTCGACGAGATGAAGCTCGCGCCGGGCGGCTGCGCGGTCAACTCGGCCAGCGCGCTGGCTCGGCTCGGCGTCCCCGTTCGACTGGTCGGCCGGATCGGGCGCGACGGTCTCGGCGACTTCCTGGCCCAGACGCTGGCGGAGCGCGGCGTCGACATCGAGGGCCTCGCCCGAACCGACACCGGCACGTCGGCGAGCATGGTCTTTGTTTCGCCGGGCGGCGAGCGGTGCCTGCTCCACACCCCCGGCGCGATGGGCACGTTCGACTCCGCCGACATCGACTGGTCGCTGGCGGCCCGATCGCGCGTCTTCTTCGTCGCCCAATTCGGGCTTCTCGGGCGCTTCGACTGGTCGGCGGCCAGCGCGCTCGGCCGGGCGCGAGACGCCGGCATGCTGACCGCCCTCGACACCGTCTGGGACGCGAGCGGCAAGCTCTCCGACAAGATCGCGCCGTGTTTGCCGCTGCTCGACTACTTCCTGCCGAGCTACGACGAGGCGCGGGACATCACCGGCCTGACCGACCCCGGCGCGATGGCTCGTTCATTCCAGGATCGGGGCGTGGGTACGGTCGGGATCAAGCTTGGCGAACGTGGCTGCTACCTGCGCGGCCCCGCGGGCGAAGAGGCCACGGTGCCGGCGTTCAAGGTGGCTGCGGTCGATACCACTGGAGCGGGCGACGCCTGGTGCGCGGGGTTCATCGCCGGGATCCTGTCCGGGCGGACCNNCTGAGGCTTCAGGCGCGATCGGCCGCCGCCGGCCGCGGGTCCTTGCCGAAGATCTGCCGATAGAGGTCCTCGCCGTAGCTCGTCGGCAGCGGCTCCGCCTCCAGGACCTTGAAGGTCCGGCCCGCGTTGTCCTGCCTTTCGGCCCGCAGGAAGAGCACCGTGTCCAGGTTCTGGACGAAGAAGCCGTGGGCCAGGTCGTAGAGATGGGTCACATACATGACCCGGATGCCCGATTCGGTGAGTGCGCGCACGATCTGGCGGGCGATCTCGGAGCCCTCGCGCTCGTTGGTGGAGGCGAAGGATTCGTTGGCCAGCAGCATGCCGCCGGGCCTGGCTGCGTCCACGATCTCGCTCATCCTGGCCAGCTCCTCATCGAGCCGGCCGCTTCGCATGCTGACGTCTTCCTCACGCTTGAAGTGCGTGAACAGGCCGTCGCACGCGCTCGCCCGATAACCCTTCGCGGCCACGAACATGCCGGCCTGCATCATGAGCTGAGCCTGGCCGACGCTGCGCAGGAAGGTCGATTTGCCGCCCTTGTTCGCCCCGGTGATCATCACCAGCGACTTGCCGTCGGCATCGAAGTCGTTCGGAACGACCCAGGCCTTCATGCTCAGGCTGAGGCAGACGTCGTACAGGCCCTTGCCGCTCAGCCTGCGATCGCCGGCTGGCAGTGGTTCGGGAATGCAGGTGGGCTGTTTGAGTGCCGCCAGCTGCCCGCCGAGGTTGAGACAACCCACGTAGAAGGCCAGCTCGAAGCGCAGGTTCCGCAGGAAGGCCAGGATGTCGTCGGCGGCCTGGGCGAGCGAGATGGCGACCGGGCTGATGCCCCGGCCGCGCAGATCGGACAGGGCCTTGGCGCGGTCCTCCGCGGCGCTGCTCTCCTGCCGACTGCTGCGATCCGTCGTCAGCTGCGCCAGCAGCGGCATCAACGCCGCGTCCGGTCGGATGGATGCCCCGGGTAGCCCCGGCCGCCGCTTTTGAGCCTGGCGCGGCGTGGTGTTGACGGTCCGAACCTCGCCGATCCGACTCGCGACGAACCTGCGCCAGGTGCCCGGGCGCGGTTCCAGCAACAGATACGACGGGCTCTCGTTGGCCCCGCCCAGCACGGCGGTCATCGAAACCCCGTCGCTGAAGNNCGGCCTGGCGATCAGTGATCTGGCGCACCTTCTTGAGCGACTCGGACAGCAGCTCGAGCACCGCCACGGACCGGTGGAGCAGCCCCTCCGCATAGTCGTCGAGGAGTCCGCCCCAGATCTTTCGTTCGGCGGCGAGGATCTTCCCGACCAGGTCGTACAGTTCGCGGACGGCGATCGGATGCTCGGCGCAGTCCGTCAGGACTTGCTGCCGATAGCGGATCTCTTCGGGTTCGACGAGGCTGGCCAGGACCACCGCCCGAACCGTCTCGAGCACGAACTCGTCGCCCTGGGCCATCGACCGGAACAGCAGCTCGAGGCCCAGGTCCTCGGTCAGCCCGGTGCGGTTGGGCGACAGCGCGGCCTGCGGATCGAAGTCGCGATCGGCATGGAGGAGGAGCGCTTTCATGCCCCGATCCGCCGCTTCACGCTGTCGTAGGAAAGCCGGTACTTGGCGGCGATCGCGGCCGCGTAGGCAAGCCCGTTGGCCGGCCGGCGGACAACCTTGTACGTGCGCACGTCGGGGTCGTCGGGGTCGACGGTGCTGACCATGCTCACCGTCTTCTCGTTGAGGGTCGACAGCTCGTCCAGGAAGGTCACGCAGACGCACAGGGCATCCAGGTCGCTCACTCGGGCAAGCACCGCCCGGTTCAGAAACACGGCATCGTCGAGCGACGTGGAGCTGAAGACCTCGTTCAGGATGATCAGGCTGCCGGCGGTCGCGCGCTCGAGCAGCTTGTGAACGTGCTGGAGCCCGATCTCCAGCTCGCTGCGCTGGTTCTCGACCTTCTCCTGGCGTTGGAAATGGGTGAGGACGTGGTCGGTCAGCGGCAGCCTGGCGTCGCGGCCGGGAACCGGCAGACCCAGACTCGCCAGGAAATGCATCTGCCCGAACATGCGAGCGAAGGTCGTCTTGCCGCCCTGGTTCGGCCCGGTGATCACCAGGATTCGCTCGGGATCGTCGACGAGGAAGTCGTTGGTCACGATCGCTGCGGAGTCGTGCAGGCGGTGGGCCAGCGCCAGGTCGAAGGCATCGTGGCCGGCGATCGCCCGCGAATCTGCGCTCACGACCGGGAGGCACATAGCCAGCCCCTGAGCCCGCAGGTCGGCGACGTACGCGAGGTACTCCAGGTAGAAGTGGATCTCGCGATCGAAGGCGGCGATCGTGGCGTCCAGGTAGCCGGCGTGCCTGTCGGCGTACTTCTCCAGGCCGGCGAACACATGCGGGTAGACCTGAGCCACGGTGTCCAGCACGGCGCCTTCCAGCTCCGTCATCGCCGCAGACGCCGAGATGCTGAAGGTGTATTCCGTGGCGGGGCCGGCCCTGAACCTCGCGAAGAGCGCGCCTATTTCGGCCGCGTAGTCGGCCTCGGGCCGGTCGCCCGCTTTCGCGACCTGGACTTGCTCGCCGCTGATGTGAACGCGGTACGTGATGGCCGCCACTTCGCCGGTGATCTTGTCCGTGTCGGCGATCAGCGTCGTGAACTCGGCCGACTTCACATACGCAGCCAGGTATTCGCGCAGACCCTTGAAGGCCTGGGACCGCAGGTCAGTGGTCGCCAGGACATTCGTTAGTTCGGTCACGGCGTAGCAATAGACGCCGACGGCGCCCGCGAACCAGCGCAACTTCCTGTATCTGGAGCTCAGATCGCCATGGGCCAGATGCTCGCGCATGATTCGCAGGTCCTTGGAGAAGGCGCGAATGTGCGCCGCCAGCGCCGGATCCTCGAGATCGCGGAAGACGTCCTGCCGGTAGTTGACCGAATCGACGCTGCCGAGCGGCGTGAGGAACAGGGGCCGCAGGTCGTACTCGTCACGTTCGTCGGCGATCGAGCGGACGACGTGATCGAGTCTCAGGTCCGCGAGCAGCTCGGCCGCGGCCGCGTCATCCAGGCGCCTGCCCGCGTCGGGTCGATCGAACAGGATGCTCTGGAAGTGCACCCGCAGATCTTACGCTGGCCGGCTTCCCGCTTCAGACACTGATTCCACCTCTTGCGCCGATATTCGCCGGGAGTATACGCAGCCAACGCCGCTGCGCCCCGAGGCGGGCATCGCGATGCCGAGGGACGGCCCAGACCATCCCGGAAGGGTCGACGACGGTGCTAATCTCTGGCGGGAGGGAGACGTGATCGACTCAATCGGCACCGCGCATCAACCGGTCAGGTTGGGGGCTCGCACCTGGCGAGGTGTTCTTGCACAAGCCGGCGTCATCGCTGCAGGCGCCTGCATTGTCGCCCTCATCTTCGCGATCGCGTTCGGTTGGTCCGAATGGGCGCTTGCTCTCGCGCTCGTGTTCTTCGTGGCGACCTGGCTTCTTGTGCTGAGCATGGGCACCGAGTGGACCGTCGCCGACCACGAGTTGCTCCGCCGACGCTGGCTATCACGGCCCGGCACCAAGCCCTCAGTGGTGATGGCGCTCGGTCCTCAGGTCGGACTGATACGCCAGAGCCGCCTGATGTGGCATGTCGTGCCGAGCGGGCCGTCGCTCGGTGGGCAGCCGTGGCAGACGGACGGGCCAACGCTCGGTGGGCAGCCGTGGCAGACCCGCGGGCTCGTCGGAGCCATGGCGAGGGCCGGCGTGCACGTCAACGACTGGCGAGGCGATTGGGCACGCCGACATCGGCGGCTCGACAGTCTGGGCCTATTGGCCTACTGGGGCGGGCTCGTCGGCATCATCGTCATGCCGGCCCTCCGGGTGGAGTGGCCCGGGGTGGTCACGGCCACGGCCGGACTGGCCTGCGCCGGCGCCGTATTCCTGGGCCTGGCAGTCGACTACCTGCCCTGGAATATGAGGAGGCCGCCGACGCGGGGGAGTTGACCTCACCGTGACCGCGGCGCAGGTCCCAGCCGCCGCAGTGGCCTAGATCTTCGTGGCGATCTTGCTGATGATGGTCTGGACGTTGGTACCCAGAAACATCAGGACCCCAACAACCAGGATGGCGATGAGCGACAGGATGAGTGCGTACTCGGCCAAACCCTGACCAGCCATTGAGCGAACTCGCGAGCGGAGTGCCATGTGGAGATCTCCAAGGTTCCGATGACTGCGGATGAAGATGACTGCGGATGAATTGGAGCGGCGCGAGAAACCCTACGAGTTTAGTACTGATGCACCTTGAATTGGGCCCGGCAATCCAGAAAGGGTGCGGCCATGCGCCGCCAAGTCGTACCGACGTGAACTAGTTCAAAATACGTACGCCCCATCCGTACGCCGCGGGTCGAGACCCAGGCGCCTCCTGCGCGACTCGGGCTCGCCGTATCGCCCTCGGCCGGCGGGCTCCGACTACAGCAACCGACCTACCCAGTCGCCGAGCGAGGGCGGGTGGATGTGGAACGCGGCGTCCTCAGCCATCGCTTCGGCCGTGCGCATGTCGGGCGCCGTGCCGCCTTCGATCTCGTGACTCCGCTGGCTCATCACTGCCCAGCGCCAGCAGCGCTCGCCGGAGCACTCGACTATCAACTCGTGGCCGCCGAGGAGTGCACCCGCCGCGACTCGAGCCTGGCTCATTTGGTCAGGAGCAACTACATGCCAGTAGCCGATCATCGGCTCACCTCCTGGGCCGCTTCCGCGGCCGGACCCTCACAGAGAGTAGTTTCTCTCGGTCGACTCCACCGGGGCAAGAGCCGACTCTCCCGAAGTGCGTTTCAGGGCAACCGGTCGCAGTAGTGGCAGGTCACCGACGACCGAGGCTCGTCGCGTGGACCAGGTTGGCCGCGAGGACACCTGCCTCGAGACCGTGCATAGAGTGGCCCGGCCGATGGGCTAGACTCAGGTCTACCGGTTCCGGGTAGCAGTGAGGAACCAACTCCGTGCCACGGGCAGCCGTCGCATTTGCGTTACCACGCGCCGACTTTGTCGCCGCGCGTGACGACCTATTCGCGGCCGGCTACGAGCCCCTCCATGCGGAGACCGCGGACGACCTGGAGCGTCTGCTGGGCAATCGAGACGACGTCCGAGTCGCCATTCTCGACGGCGAAAACGACATCGACCTGGTCCTCGAGATGTACGCGATCCTGCACGAGGACGGCCACAACATCCCCGCCTTGATTCTGATGCCGCCGATGACGCTGGGCCGCATGAGCCTGGGCGGCCGCAGCGACTCAACCGACGAGTACTTCTCGCGGCCATTCACTGCGGAATCGCTGCGTTGGCGGATCGACGCGATGCTGATCCGTAGCGGCGACGTTCCCGTTCAGGAACCGGTCGTCGTCGACCAGATCGTGGCCGCCCACGCAATGGCCGCCCACGCGGTGGCCGCCCACGCAATGGCTCCAGCCGCGCCAATCGTCGAGGCGCTCGATGAATCGCAGCGCGGACGGCTGGTCATCGTCTTCAACCCCAAGGGCGGCGTGGGCAAGACAACGGTCTCGATCAACATGGCTGCGACGTTGCAGCGCAAGAAGCACTTTCGGGTCCTGCTGGTCGACTGCGACGCGGTCACCGGGCATGTGGCCCCATCGCTCGGTCTGCCCGAGCTCAGGACGCTGGCCGAGGCGTGGCTGTGGGACCACCAGAAGGGGATCGCGGAAGAAGCGATCGCGCAGGTGGCCGCTCCTCACTCGCCGGGCCTGGACATTCTCGTCCTGTCCGCAACGCCGTTTCACACCGAGGTTCTCGTGCCGGCGCGCGTGGCGGCGGCCATCGCTGCGGCGCGGGCCGCCTACGACTTCGTGATACTGGATCTCCACCCGGACTTTGGGCCGCTCAATCTGGCCATCTTCGAGCTCGCGGACAGGATCATCGTACCGGTGACCCCAGATGTGCCCTGCATGCTGGCCGCGATCCAGTTCCGCGACGTTGCCGCGGCACTGGAGCTCCGCGACCGCCTGCTGCTGGTGATCAACCGTGCCGATAGCGGCATCTCGCCGGCGAACGTGGAGCGTGCGATCGGGCTGCCGACCCTGGCCAGGATTCGCTCTGCGGGGTCGCTGTTCTACCGGGCTTCCGATTCCGGAATCTCTGCCGTCGAGACTGCCCCCGGTTCCAAGGCTGTGGGCGACATAGACGGGCTGGTCGATCGATTGCTCACGGCGCTGAGTTCGGGCGAGCACGGCGGACTCGGGCTCCAGCCGCGGGCAGGGATCGTCGGCTCGGTCCGGGCCCTGTTCGGTCGTCGGGCCGACTAAGCCTGGTCGAGCCTGGGCGGGCTCGAGGACTCTACGCGCGTTACGGCTGAAGTCGCCGGACCAGGTACACCCAGATGCCGACGCCGACGGCGAGGGTCAGGACCGGCCAAGGCTCGGCCCAGGGCGCCAGAAAGATGAACAAGTCAGCCAGTAGCCCGGTAGTGAGATCGTTGGTACTGCTTGCCGGCGAGCAAACGTCCATGCAAGAGACGGCGACTCCGACGTGCTGGCCAAGGAACGCGGGCAGCAGCGGCAGAGCGGGAGGGGCAACGACAAGAGCGATGAAGAATGTCGTGATCCCGCCGAGCCACTTCTGGGAGCGGACCAACGGCGCGCCAATCGTTCCGGCCACGAGCGCCGACACGAACACTGCGCTGGCCGCGGCGGACCATTGGCCAAGGGCTGTCGCCGGGATGGGCGTTGCCAGGCTGTAGTGGTTCCCTGTCGTATCGACGGCGCCCATGGTCAGCGCCACCAGCGGCAACGAGACCAGCGCGAGCAGCAAGGCCAGGAGAGTGGGGCGGGCGTCTCGAGACCAATGGCGGCTGCTGCCTGACGTCCACCCGGGAGGGCCCGCTGCCCCGTCCGGTTCGCGGGCCACCGATGCCCCGCGCCGTGTCGGCAGGTGCAGCACAAGGTAGAGCACCATGGCGGCGACCAGCACCAAACCCGCGACAACGATCAGCACGCAGTTGCGCCCCCAACTCGCCAGTCTGAGCACTATCTGGGTTGACCCCGGCCCCTACCCGATTCGCACCGAGGACTGAAGGCGGGCAGGATCTTGCCCGCGAGGGTTCCTCAGCTGCAGGTGAAGGTGCCCGACACTGCGCCGTTGCCGTAGGTATCGGTGCCGGAGAAGGTACCGCCGCTGGTGAGGTCGCCTGTGCCTTTCTCGTCAGCCGTGTCGAGGTAGAACTTGATCCCCGAGACGAGTCCGCCTCCGTGATCGGCGTGGCCATCCGGGTAGATCATGATGGACACGAAGTCGACCGTGGCATTCGGATCGTTGCCGTCGATCCAGTCACCGGCCTCCGCCACGAAGTACCCGCCGCCGATGCCCTTGGCGCAGTCGCCACCCTTGACCGTGTAGGTGGATCCGCCCATGGTCACAGTGAAAGAACCACCGCCCGATACCTGACCTTGGGCTGGAGTGGCGGCACCTTGGGCTGGAGTGGCGGCCTGCTTCTGGTCGGAAGCGACCGGCGTGGCTCCTCCACCCCCGGCCGCCTGGGTCGCCCCTGAGCCGCCGCAGCCGGCGAAGGCCATCACGGCCAAGAGTGGAACCAGGGCGAATCTGCGCATATCCGTCCTCCCCGATTTGGCAGCCAACGGGACAAGCGCCCGTCTTGTCGGTAACTCTAGGCCTAGCATCCGGACGTGGCTAGAGCCTTTGGTGCCGACCGAGGCTACTGCTGGAAGAGCCGCATGGCTCAGGCCTCCGCTCACGGCCGGTCCGAGGGTGCGGCCGACGATCCTCGCTCCTGGTAGGACGCCATACGCGATCGACCGACGAAGCCGCCGCGACACCATGGAACGATCGTGCCCTTCTGAAGAGAGCGGCTCCTGATCGCCCGTCGTAGCCACAGAGCGCTCGAGTTCCTCGGTGCGATCCCCCTCTGCTGTCCTGTTCGTGTCGCCCGACATGAAAGTCTCGGGGCCCCGATCGGATGGTCTTGGGTCGGGCCTTGGCAGCCGACTCCTCCCGGGTAAGGCAGCCCAGGGTGGATGTAGATGATTGCCAGAGATAGCTTCGAGGACGACCTCGCGATCGGAGATCGAGTTCTGGTCGAAACCGACGTCTACGGTCACGCAGTTTCGTTTCGATCGATTCTCGCAAGGATCTGCCCGAGCGAGCTTTGGCTCGGCCTCGGGTCGTCCGATCGGCGCATCGAGACAATTGGGCCGGACCAGCAAGTCCAGCTGACGATCGCTCGCACCGGCGCGGCCCTGGTCAGTCGATCGGCCTTCCTCCGTCCGCTGGGTGGCGGCAAGTCGCGCGTCTTTGCGGTCGTCCGGCCCAACGTTCTTGAGCGAGTTCAGCGTCGAAGTTACGTCCGCTACCAGATAGATCTACCGGTCCATGTCCGCCACCTGGATCCGGACACATGGGAGCCGCGAGGCAAATCCGCCATTACCATCACCAAGGACCTGAGCCCTGGTGGATTGTCGTTTGTGAGCGACGCTGCCATCAACCTCGGCGACGACCTCGATCTGACGCTGCCTCTCTCTGGCCTGGACCGCCTGACGATGAACGGCGTCGTAAAGCGATTGGCGCGACAGACCGACCACGGCGATTCGGTCCCCGGCAGCCAGACCCACCACACCGAAGTCGCAGTCAAGTTCACACGCATAACCTCGCTCGACCAGGACCGTATCGTCCGGATAATCCTGCTGGCCGAGCACCACCGACGCCTGGCCGCAATGGCAGGGCAGACGAGCCCAACCAACTAGCGCCTCGTCACGATGACTCCATAGGGTCGAGTCCCCCGAGGTGGCAGAGTCGACCATCAGGGGTTCCAGCCTTCGGCCCGCGGCCCGCGGCCGGCTGCCGAGCCGGTTCTTGACTCTGCAGCCGAGAGTCAGGGTATTCATCCTCGCGGCCGACCGAGGTCCAGCGTAGCGTCGACGACAGCAGTGGCCGGAGCGTGTCCCGGCGGTGGACCAGGTGCCCCGCTTCCCCGGATGCCTCACGTGCAATCTGACGTGCCAGAGCACGAGTCGCCGATGACAACCCCCCCCCCGAGAGCCCAACTCGCTGGTTGCTGACCTGGCAGCCGTGTTACCCGCACCCCGAACGGCTCGAAGGCAGCGGACCGAGCACATACATCGTCAGCCCACGATAGGTGGGCAAGGAGACCAACCAGTGGACCGCAAAGCCATCGTTCCTACCAGACTCGTAGCCGTGGTGCTGCTCATCGGCATCGCGGCAGCCGGCTGCGCCAACAGCGGCGCCAGTGCCAGCGTGTCCAGTGCCAGCGTGTCCAGTGCCAGCGTGTCCAGCGCCAGTGCCAGCGGTGCCAGCGGTGCCAGCGGCGCCAGTGCCAGCGGCGCCAGTGCCAGCGTGTCTATGACTCCGAAATCGATCGCGCCGTCGAGCCAAAGCGCTTTGGCAATCCCGACTCCGATCGTCTCTGCCGCACCAAGCGCGATAGTCGTGATCCGCCCGACGAGCACTGCTGAGGCAACCAATGCTCCTGCCCCCACAGCGAAGGGCGCTACTGGAACAAGTGCTGCGCTCGCGGCCGGGCCGGCGTCAGTGGATCTCGGAACAGCAGGCAACTATGTGCTTCTGTCCAAGGCAGGAATTTCAGCCACTGGAACAACCAAGATCACTGGCGATATCGCAACGAGCCCAATCGCCGCTAGTGCCGTTACCGGATTTGGGCTGGTACTGGATAAGTTGGGCGCGTTCTCTAGATCAACTCTTGTGATCGGGAACGTCTACGCAGCCAACTATGCGGTCCCAACCCCTAGCGTGCTCACGACGGCCGTGAACGACATGCAAACTGCATACACCAACGCTGCAGGGCGTACGGCTGGCGTTACTGAGCTGGGCGCCGGAAACATCGGCGGGCTGACACTAGCCCCTGGCGTCTACAAGTGGAGTTCCAACGTCACGATCCCCACCAACGTCACTCTCTCGGGTGGCAAGAACGACGTCTGGGTTTTCCAGATCGCGGGGACCCTCTCGATCAGCTCCGCCAAGCAGGTCATCCTCCAGGGCGGCGCACAGGCCAAGAACGTCTTCTGGCAGGTTGCTGGGCCAACAACCCTCGGAACCAACTCGACGTTCAATGGAACCATTCTGGACAAGACGAACATTGCGCTGCAGACGGGCGCAGTTCTGAACGGTCGAGCACTGGCCCAGACTGCGATTACGCTTGATGCCAATAGAGTCAACTAGGGTCGCGCTCCGGAAGTAACCGGCCCGGTGGGGTTTCCATCCTCGTTCCATCGGGTACGGACGCGCAGGCTGTGGACGAAAGAAGGTCCCCATGGAGCTACTACTCGTCATCATCATCGTGATCCTGCTGTTCGGCGGCGGCTTCAGCTTCTACCGGCGCTGAGGATCGGGCGTCTGAGGGCGGCCGATCCTTCAGGCTGACCGAGACCGCGTCCCGAGTGCGAGGGCGCGGTCTCGCTGCAGTTTGGGGTGCCACACGTCTGACACTGCTCAACAGTCTGTTCGCCGGGCTCGTGGCAGTCAGCGACGACGATTCTTCTTTAGCTTCCTGGTCCGGCAGCTGGTCGCCCCCGACGCCAAACGCGCCCGGACAACGACTCCACGATTCTCATGACCACTAGCACGCGATCCGCACATTTGTCGACCGCGTACCCGAAGGAGATCCCGTGACCAACGCCAGTGTCATCAGTTCGCATCCCACCCCGAACGCCGGCGACATCATCACCGCACCGACGGGGCACGCGTGGCTCAATGAGACCCTGATGTCAGACCCAATCGGGGCCGAGGTCGGACCATTGGCGCCCATCGATGCCGTGCCCGGTGGCCCGTCAAACGTGAATGGAGCGATAGATGGTCTGCCCGGCCGCCACGAGCGCGAGGATGAGGAGGACGCCGCTGCAGGCTTGGATATGACCCGAGCTCCACTCGGCGCGAGCAATGGGTAGGGAGCGTCCGCAGATCATCGTCGCCCGCCAGGGCGGCGATCATGGCTGCCTCATCACGATCCTTCTCCTGATCCTGGCGTGGCCACTGGCCATCGTCTATTGGATCCTGCGGTTGATGGCCTGGGGCGTGGGCGTCATGGTTGACTGGTTGACCCTCGGGCCGGCGCGACGCCGCCGACGCTAAGCGCTTGTGACCCGCGCGCAGGGAAGAGGGACCCTGGGTCGCGCGAGCGTAGAATTGAGGGGCAGCGCTGGGAGTGACGCGGAGCCGGGTTCCAGGAATGGCCCGCAACCGCCGAAGTCTGACGTGGGGGCGGCAGGTCCAGTCGTAGGGAGTCCGCGTGATGGCCCGTCAATCGCGCCCGGAACCGAGCCCGAACGAGAGTGCGGGCGTTGGAGGCGGTCGTGCGCGACACGAAGACGCGACGCGCACCGAGATTGAGGGCTTCTCCTCCGAGGAGATGCTCCAGTTGGTCCTCGACACGATCCCCCAGCGCGTCTTCTGGAAGGACACGGACTCCGTATATGTCGGCTGCAATCAGCCGCTCGCGCGGGATGCAGGCTTCGACAATCCGAGTGACCTGATTGGCCGGACGGACTACGAGATGTCCTGGAGGCCGAGCGCGGACCTTTACCGCGCCGATGATCGGGAGGTCACGCAAACCGGCATCTCCAAGATCAACTACGAAGAGCCGCAGGTCCACTCCGACGGCAGCGAGAGCTGGTTGAGGACCAGCAAGATCCCGCTGCGGGCCGCCGACGACCGAGTCATCGGCGTCCTGTGCACCTACGAGGACATCACCGATCGCAAGCTGGCCGAGCTAGCCCTCCGGGCTAGCGAGGAGCGCTACCGCAACATCACCGAGACGATCACGGACTACGTCTTCACCGTGGTTGTCACCGATGGCCAGGCAACCTCGACGAAGCATGGCCCAGGCTGCGTAGCCATAACTGGGTACACCTCCCAGGAGCTCTCCGCCGATCCTGATCTTTGGCTCGACAGGGTACTTCCCGAAGACCAGAAGACGGTCGTGGACCAGTCACGCCGGGTCATCGCCGGAGAGCATGTGGAGCCGCTCGAGCACCGCATCGTCCGGAAGGACGGAACGCTTCGCTGGGTCCGAAACACCCTCGTCCCACACCTCGCTCCGTCCGGCGCCCTCGTCGCCTATGACGGGCTGATCCAGGACATCACCGAGCGGAAGGCGCTCCAGGAGCAGCTCTTGCAGGCACAGAAGGTGGACGGGATCGGCAGGCTGGCAGGCGGCGTCGCGCACGACTTNNAACAACTTGCTGACCGCGATGCTCGGCTATGTCGAGATGGCTCGCCTCGATCTGCCAGCGGACCTTGCCGCCGATCACGTCATTCGGACCGACCTCGACGAGATCCGCGCCGCCGGCGACCGCGCGGCGACCCTAACCCACCAGCTACTTACCTTCGCCAGCAAACAGATCGTCACGCCCGTCCGCCTCGATCTGAACGAGTTGGTCGTGGACTTGCTCAAGATGCTCCGCCCTCTGCTCGGCGAGAACATCGCCGTCGAGACGGTCCTCGGGCCCGCCATAGGGACGATCGAGGCCGACCCGAGCCAGATCCAACAGCTTCTGGTCAATCTCACGGTCAATGCCCGCGACGCAATGCCCGATGGCGGGCGGCTGATCATCGAGACGGCGCGCGAGAACGTAACGAAGGCATTCGCCGCCGCGCACCCGGGCGCTCGCTCGGGAAGACACGTCCGGCTCTCGGTGACCGACACCGGTTGCGGCATGAGCGAGGAGGTGCGCTCGCACCTCTTCGAGCCATTCTTCACGACCAAGGAGCGCGACAAAGGGACTGGGCTCGGGCTGGCCACGTGCCATGGCATCGTTCGCAAGATGGGCGGTCACATTCGCGTCTCGTCAAGGCGCGGAAGAGGAGCCACATTCCTGATCTCGCTGCCCTGCGTGGAGGGGCCCGCGACCGTCCGGTCATTGGTCGCACCCGCGAGCCCCATTCCGACCGGAACCGAGACCATCCTGGTCGTTGAAGACGAGCCGGTCGTCCGACGGTTGGCAGTCCAGGCCCTCCGGGGGCAGGGCTACAGGGTCATGGAGGCTTCAGATGGGGTCGAAGCTCTCGACATCGCCCAAGGCCTCGGGCTCGGACTTGACCTCGTCGTCAGCGACGTGATCATGCCCAGGGTCAGCGGGCCGGAACTCGTCAAGCGTCTGACGGTTGTGGCACCTCGAGCCAGGCGACTCCTTGTGTCCGGGCACGCCGAATCGACTGTGCTGCCGGCCAGGCTCAGTGACCTTGGAGCGGCCTTCCTGGCCAAGCCATTCACTCCGGAGCGCCTGGCACGCAAGGTTCGCGAAGTCCTGGATGCCCCGGCCAACTGAGCGGGGCGGAGCGTGGCGCCGTCCGTCGTGGCTACGGCGTTGGAGGTGCCGACTGTCGGCGGAAGCGGACTACTGAGGAGCCCCACCCTGGCCCAGTTGCCCGAAGGGGACCGGATCAGAACTTTCGATGCCTACTGAGCCCGCCTGCTGGCTTTGCCTGCGGCCATCGCCGTGGCGTCACCGGCGCGCCAGGAAGGGCTGTGTCGGATCTGGTGGAGCAGGTGGTGGTGAACGACCGCGAGGTCAAGGAAATCACCTGGACGCCGCCGGCAAGGCCGTTCTTCGAAATACAGCGGGAGTACCCCCAACCGGATTCGAACCGGTGATCTCAACCTTGAAAGGGTCGTGTCCTAGGCCTCTAGACGATGGGGGCGCGGCGCGAACGGGAGTGTAACAGGGCGGGGCTTTGGGCTCGGGCTGGGCGGGCGGCGCGGGTCGGCTAACTGAGCAGCACCAGGATCATCACGAGGGTGCCGGCGAAGGCGCCGGCGCTCACCAGGGCAGCCACTCCGCCTACGACGGCCAGCAGCAGGGCCCGACCGGACTCCCCGTCCTGGCCCGACCGCCAGGTCGCGATCGAGGCGATGACGGCATCGACACCGAAGATCAGGGCCGTCACGACCGCCGAACTCATGAGGACCGCCACCGGAGTGGTGTGGCTGGTCATCGCTTTGGCGAGGAAAAGAAGCGAGCCGATCGAGCCCGCGGTGAGGATGACGGGTGCGGGTGGCAGGCGGCGGAGCCGCTCGGTGAGGGTCAGCGGGACGTCGGCTTCGTCGAGATCCTCGTCGGTGTCGGCGTCCGCATCGGTGTCCACGGTGGGGGCCGGCGTCGCGGGCACGGAGGAGGCCGCGGGCACAGGGGACATCGCTGGCGTCGGGGGCAGGGGCGCGGCCGACCGGGCGGCTTCGGGCGCGACACGCGCGGCGGGCGCGGCCGCTACGGGCGATGAGGGGGCCGGAGCCGCCACAGTCAGCGACACGGCCTTGGTCTGAGCCTGTTGCCCTGTCGATGCTGCGGACTGCACGGGTGTGGGCAGGCCACTCCCCGGCGCCACGGGCCGAACTAGCTTGCTTTGAGCCTCTCGCTCATCTTCAGTCATGGCCAGAGGGTATCAGCCGCCGCCGACGGAAGCGGCGACCGACCTCAGGCGGTCTCGGCCGGCTTGGTCGGATCGGATGGCGCGGCGGGCTTGCCCGTACGGGTGGCGGCTGCCACTGGGTGGGGGGCTTCCGGCGCCTCAGTCGGCGTCTCGCCCGGCTTGCCCGGACCTACCGGCTTGCCGGGCCCAACCGACTTGCCTGCCCTCGACGGCCTGCCCGGGCCGACTGCCTTGACGGGCTTCGCGGGCTTGTCCGCAGCGACCCTCTTCGGGCGCCCGGCCTTGGCCTCGGCCGGTGGTTCGGCCACAGCCGGCACCACGGCGGCCTGCGTCGGCACCTGGCCACTGAGCAGGCCGTATGTGTGCTCCATCTCCAGGGCCCACTCCTCGAAGAACTCCGTGGTGGCGGCCACGTAATGCCTGGCGACGACGTTCTGTGGGTAGATGACGATGTCGTCCTGCGGCCGGTAGAGGGCGATCTCCGTCACCGTCTCACTGACGATTCGCCACTCCAACCCGACGCGACTCGCGATGAATACGCCGAACGCGATCCCAAAGGCGTTGATGATCGAGTTGGGATCCTCCTGGCCGCGCACGTGCCACGTGAGGAAGCCGGCCCAGGCGGCATCTAGAACGCGCGGATCGAGCGGCATAGACACGTCGCTCAGCACGCCGAGTTGGACGGCGAACCTGCGCACGACCTGCTGGTTGTCGGCGATCCAGGCCCTCTCGGCGTCGTTTATCTCCAGGATTCTTCGACTCACGTTCGTCCTCGTTCCCCGTCGTGGACGCGACGCATCGCGCAACCAGCAGTATCAATCCCCGAGCCGCTTGATTCGAGCCCGAATCTGCAAAGAACCCGGCCTTCAGCCGGCCATGCCGGCGACCTCGAGCGACGCCTCGTCCTCGGTTGAGGCGTCGGCGGCCGAGCGGTGGTAGATCGCGACCTGGTATTCGAGCCTGGTGCGTTTCATCTGGTCGGCCAGCTGGACCCCTGGCTCGCCGAAGCCCGCCTCCAGCATGCTGCGCGCTTGCTCGGCCGATTCGAATGTCCACCAGCAATGGATGACCCGAACTCGGAAGCCGCTGCCCAGGAACGGCCCGCGGCGCTGACTCCAATCGACCTGGCGGGCCCGCTGCTCGGGCCACAGGTTCCAGACGTCGTCGCGGCCATAATCATGAACGACCAGCAACCGACCGCCCGGCCGCAACAAGCGCTCCGCGTCGGCCAGAAATGCCGAGCCGGGCATGGCCAGTTCCGACCAGGCCACGACGACGGCGTCGGCCTCGCCGGCAGGCAGCTCGGCCAGACAGGACCGCGCATCCGGCTCGTCGCGGGGATCGGCGAACGTGACGGTTGTGACTTTGGCCGCGATCTCGGCCAGCTGCCGCTCCCGGTGGCCGCGGCCGGCGTCCAGCAGAATCACTTCCCGGCCGGCGATCGGACCGAGGTCCTCAAGGGCGGCCGTCAGCTTCCCCTCGACATCGATGACGCTGAGAAATGCTTCCTCCAGCTCCGTTGTGGGCAACGCGGCGGACAGGTCGGGCATTTGTCCTCCTAGTAGTCCGGTGTGGCTTCGATCGCCACTCCCTCTCGAGCCTCCAGCTCCACCACAAGAGACCCCCTCTCGAGCGGCTGCGGCGCGAATAGAGTCTGCCATTCGCGTCCCGGCCAGCTTACCTGCTCGGCGTGGCAGCCCGCCAGTCCGCCAACCTGCATATCGAGCCGAACAGGCTGGTCGCCCGCGTTGACGGCGACGATCATCGACCGACCGACCGAACCTTCGCGCTCGAAGTCGAACATGCCATAGGCGACTGCCGATGCCTCGGCCGTCAGGAGCTCGAACCGACCGCGACGCAGGACCGGATGGGACCGCCGGAGCGAGATCAGGCCGGCCACGAAGTCGCGCAGGCCCCGATCCTGCTTGACCGGGTCCCATTGGTAGGCGCGCCGGCAGTCCGGATCCTCGCGCCCCTCGAGCCCGAATTCGTCACCGTAGTAGATGCATGGCGCACCGGGCAGCGTCATCTGGATCAGCATCGCGAGGCGCAGCGCCGTGGCGTCGCCGCCCGCCAGGGAGATGAAGCGTGGCGTGTCGTGGCTGTCGAGCAGGTTCAGCTGGAGCGAGGTCAATTCGGGCGGGTACGTGGCCATGATGCCCGCCAGCTGCCGGCCGAACTCGGGCCCGTCGATCGCGCGAACGTGGCGACCGTACTCGGGCGTCCTGGCGATGAGCGCCTCGTCGAGTCGGCCCGCGCCGGTGAACGAAAGGATCGATTCCGCCAGCGGGTAGTTCATCAGGGCGTCGAACCGGCCGACCAGCCACTCGGGGGCGGGGTTCCAGATCTCGCCCACCAGGTACGCGTCCGGGTTCACCGCCAGGCAGCGGCGCCGGAACTCCTCCCAGAAGCCGGGCTCGTCGATCTCCTCGGGCACGTCCAGGCGCCAGCCGTCGATGCCGAATCGCAGCCAGCGCTCGGCCACGCCGTAGATGTGCTCCCTCACCTCCGGGTTCGAGTGGTTGAGTTTGGGCAGCGCCGGCATGTCCCACCAGGCCTGGTAGCCGAGTGCCGGAGCGCCGCCCGGCAATTCGCCGGGCCGGGCCGCCGGATAGGCGGTCAGCCCGCGCCGGCCCGCCCGAACCTCCGCGTCGAGGTAGAACCAATCCCGATACGGCGAGGCGGCGCCATTCTCCAGGACGTGGTGGAAGGGCCAGAAGCCGCGGCTGGCGTGGTTGAACACGCCGTCGAGGATGACCCGCATGCCCCGGGCGTGGGCCGAGTCGAGCAACTCGCGCAGGGCCGCGTCGCCGCCCAGCAGCGGATCGACCAGCTCGTAGTCGAAGGTGTGGTAGCGATGGTTCGAGGCCGAGGCGAAGACCGGGTTCAGGTACAGCGCTGTGATGCCCAGGTCGCGCAGTTCGTCGAGGTGCTCGGCGATGCCCAGCAGGTCGCCGCCCTTGAAGCCCTGAGTGGTTGGCGGCGCGTCCCAGCGTTCCACCGCGCCGGGTTTGGGCACGCGCTGGCTGGCCGCGAATCGGTCCGGGAAGATCTGGTAGAAGACGGCGTCACGGACCCAGTCGGGGCCGGGGCGCGAAGGATCGGCGGAAAACGAACCGCGCCGCTGGTCCGACGCCCTCAAGTCGCCTTCGCTCCCCGCCTGCCGATCGGCGCCCGGGCAGTGGAGCCGCGGATGATCAGGCGTGTCTCGAGGACCTTGTGCTGCGGTCGTTCGAGGTCCGGGTTGGCAACCATGCGCAGGAGGAGTCGAGCCGCCTCTTCGCCCTTCTGGCGGATCGGCTGGTGGACGGTCGTGAGCGGCGGATTCGAATGGGACGCCACGTCCAGGTCGTCGAAGCCCACGATGCTGAGATCCTCGGGCACCCGCAGGCCCACCTCGCGCGCGGCCCACATGACGCCGATGGCCATGGCGTCGCTCATGGCCAGGATTGCCGTGGGCCGCAGGCCGTCTTCCCAGATTCGCCGGAACGCGGCCACGCCACCGTCGAAGGTCGCGGGAACGACCACGATGCGATCGTCACGCAGCTTCACTCCACCCAGCTCGAGGCCCTGGCGGTAGCCGGTCAGGCGGCGCCAGGCCACGGTCTCGGTCGGGCCGGCGGAGTACTCGAACAGGCCCGGCATGTTCGGCGGCTCGACTCCGATCGCGACGAAGTCGCGGTGTCCGAGCGACAGCAGGTGACGCGCCGCCGCTCGGGCGCCGACCTCGTCGTTCGATTCGACGGAGGCATGCTCGGGCAGAGCGGCGCCATCGACCAGGACCATCGGCAGACCGGACCGTCGAATCTGCTCGACCTCCGGGTGGTCTTCCGACAGACCGACCGCGACGAACCCGTCCACGGTGGCCCGGGCGATCGCCCGAACCAGCGACCCGTGGAGCGGCGACACGAACAGCAGCCCGTACCCGGCCTGGTCGGTCTGGGCCGCGACGCCGGCGCACAGCTCCGCGTAGAACGGGTTGCCGAACACGACGCTCAGGACCTGCGGCGTCAGCAGACCGATGGTCATGGTGTTCTTCTGGGCGAGCATCCGCGCCACGGGGTGGGCGCGGTAGCCCAGGGCGTCGGCCACTTTGCGGATGCGGGCGGCGGTTGCCGAGTTGAGCCGCTCCGGGGTATTGAAGGCGAACGAGACGGCGGTCTTGGACACGCCCGCCTCGCGGGCCACGTCCGCCAGCCGGGTGCGTTTCGGGGCGGGTGCCGTGGCCGCCGGGCCGGCGAGATGGCGCGGCGCGTCCAGGTCTAGCGCGGCGGGCGCGGGGAGTGCGCCGCCGATTGCGGGGGTTGGCGCGGCCGGCCCCTCCTCAGCGGCCTTCCGCCCTGCCTTGACCTCCAACGCATCCTCCACGGTTCTCGGCCCGGGGACAGCCGGCTCTCTCAACACGCGCCGGCGTTCGGCACGCTATCCCGCGGGCGGAGCAGCTGTCAATGTTGGACCGATGTCGGGCGGCTGCGTCGGTTCGGCTCGAATTCGGGTACAAGATTGACCTATTGGGTCTGCGGCGGGCCTCGCGTGCTCACCCGGCGAGCACAACCGACTTCTGACGGATCGAGCGGCGCGTCATCGGTCGAAGCTGATCGACCTGGCGCACAAGGTAGACCGAAGGACCGGCCAATCCGCCTCGGGCAGCCAGCATTCGGTCCTACATGTACGCGTGATGAGCAGATCCGACGTGCGTCCGCGGGCGCCGCCACGTTTCGGTCAGACATGCTCATGGGGTGAGCAGCTGGCATCGCCTGTTCGGCCCAACGGTCGGCTGTGCACCGATCCGGGCGGAGGCGGCCGAGCACCTGCCGTCCCCGCGGGCCCCCGAATCGGAGCCGTGGGAGAATGGATCCGTACTCCGCGACCGGGTTGAACGTCCCGGCACTGGCCCAGATGGAGGCTCGCCGATGCGACTCGTTACGATCCGGCCGGCGAAGGGCGACGAGGCCGCGGGAGCCGGCGCGTCGGGGCTGCGACCGGCGGTGGTCCTGGCCAGCGGTCGACTGCTGACATTCGGCGCGCTGGCCCGCGTCGCCGGTTGGCCCGTGTCGGACGCGATCGAGCAGCTCGCGCTGGCGGAGCTGCTGGCCGCCGATCCCGAGTTCGGCGCAATCCGAGAGGCGCTCGAACGGTCGGACCCGGCCGCGCTGGAAGCCGCCGCGGTTGACCCCGCCACGGTGCGTCTGGCGGCTCCGATCCCCCGACCCGGCAAGATCGTCGGCGTCGGCTACAACTACCTCGACCACATCCGCGAGCAGGGTCTGGAGCAGCCGACTCGGCCGGTCCTCTTCTCGATGTTCGCCAACGCCGTCACCGCCGACGGCCAGCCGATCCGGCGCCCGGCCGGCACGCACGCCCTGGACCTGGAGGCCGAGCTCGCGGTCGTGATCGGCCGGCGCGCCAGCCGCGTGACCCCGGCCGACGCCGCGCGCTGCGTGGCCGGATACACCGCCGCGAACGACGTGACGGCCCGCGACTGGCAGGGTCAGGCGAAGGCGCTACGGCCCGGCGAGAAGGGCGACGGGCAGTGGCTGCGGGCCAAGGGCTCGGACACGTTCCTGCCCCTGGGCCCGGTGATGGTCACGGCCGATGAACTCGCCGGAGGTGTGCGCGCCGACGGCGCGCCCGGCAGCGATGGACACGGCCTCGCGGTCCGGAGCTGGCGCACCGCGGCCGCCGGCCCCGACGCCAATCGCCCCTTCCAGATGCAGGACGGCAACACCTCGGACCTGCTGTTCAGCATCGCCGACCTCATCAGCATGATCAGTTCGGAAGTGACCCTCGACCCCGGCGACATCATCATCACGGGCACGCCAAGCGGCGTCGGAGTCTTCCGCGAGCCGCAGATCTTCCTGGAGCCGGGCGACCTGGTGAAGGTCGAGGTCGAAGCCATCGGCAGCCTCACGAATCCGATCACCGACGAGGAGGGCAATGCGCCGACCGGGTCTCCGGCGGCGCGGTTCATGGCGGGCGACCAGCCATGACGGAGGCATCCGTCGAGTCGACGACCGAACCGATTGCCCGGAGATCACCATGACCGACTCGCCCGAAACCGCGGCCGACGGCGCCACGCCCACGCCCGCGACCACAGCCAGCGCCAGCAGCGTGGCAACCATCGCCGCCGCGACCTCGATCGACCTGCGCATCCCCAGGACCATGCAGGCCCTCGTCAAGGCCCGCCCCGAGGCGGGCGCCGAGTTGCGCGAAGTCGCCGTCCCGCACCCCGGTCCCGGCGAGATACTCATCCGCCTGGAGGCGGTTTCCTTGTGCGGCACCGACCTCCACATCTATCGCTGGGATCCGTGGGCCCAGGGCCGACTCGGCAAGTACCTGCCACGCACCTTCGGCCACGAGATGGCGGGCCGAGTGGTGGCTCACGGACCCGGCACCGGCGCCGTGCCGCTGGGAACGAGAGTGGCCGCCGAGACCCACCTCGTCGACTGGACCTGCTACCAGTGCCGGACCGGCCGCGAGCACGTCTGCGCCAACCTCAAGATCCTCGGCGTGGACGCGGACGGGGCGTTCGCCGAATACATGGTCCTTCCGGAGCGAAACGCCTGGCCCTCCGAGGGCCTCTCACCCGAGATCGCCGCGATCCAGGAGCCGATGGGCAACGCCGTCTTCGCCACGTTCGTGGAGGACATCACCACTGCCACCGTGGCGGTCCTCGGCTGCGGGCCTATAGGCCTAATGGCGGTGGCGATCTGCCGCTTCGCCGGCGCGTCGCGCGTCTTCGCCACGGACGTCATGCCGCACCGGCGCGAGATGGCTGCCCGCATGGGCGCCGATTGCGTGCTCGACGGCGCGAGCGACGTCGTCGCCGAGATCCGGCGCGAAACCGGCGGTACGGGCGTGGACGTGGTCCTGGAGATGAGCGGCGCCGAGCAGGCGATCCACCAGGCCTTCGAGATGACCACCAACGGCGGTCGAGTCTCGCTGCTCGGCCTGCCGTCGCGCCCGGTCACGCTCGACCTCAACGACGCGATCATCTTCCGCGGCGTCCGCGTCTACGGCATCACCGGCCGCGAGCTGTGGCGGACCTGGTACAAGACCGCCGCGCTGCTCCGCGAGGGGTTGAACGTGGCCCCGATCATCACCGACCGATTGCCGCTCTCCCGTTACGAAGAAGCCTTTGATCTGGTGGCGCAGGGCGTCGCCGGCAAGGTCGTTCTGCTGCCGCAGGAGGGTTGATTCGATGGCTGGCCGGCGTTGTTCCTCCGACATTTCGGCACCAGCACTGCTATGGAAGGATCGCCGCGCCGCCTGGTCCAATCCGCGGCCAGAACGGGGCCGGCAAGTGCCGAGCTCGGCCACCAAGGCCTCGATTCGGCTGTTTTGGGCAGTGGCTCTTCCATAAGAGTGCCCGTAGCACTAGGCCGCAAGAATCCGGCTACGGCGCCGGCGCAGGAGGCGTTCGATGACCACCGAGACATCCCACTCGGACCCGCTCGGGTTCCTGGCCGACGAGATCGCGGAACTCAAGCGCCAGAACCTCTATCGACCAATGCGCGTGCTGAGCTCGCCCCAGGCCGCCGAGGTCGTGGTCGACGGCGCGGAGCTGATCAGCCTTTCCTCGAACAACTACCTGGGCCTGGCAACGCATCCGCACCTGAAGGAAGCGGCGATCGCCGCGACCCGCGACTTCGGGGCCGGCTCCGGCGCCGTGCGGACGATCGCCGGCAACATGACCATCCACGAGCGGCTCGAGACCGAGCTGGCGGCCTTCAAGCGCACGGAAGCCGTCCTGACCTTCCAGTCGGGNNCACGCCTCGATCATCGACGGCATGCGGATGAGCAAGGCGCCGCGGGTCGTGTTCCCGCACAAGGACACCACCGCGCTGCGCGAGCTACTGCGCGAGGCCCGGACCACGGGACGCCCGGACGCGGGCGGTCAGCCGCACCGCCTCATTCTCGTGGTCACCGACGGCGTCTTCAGCATGGACGGCGACATCGCGCCACTGCCCGACATCGTGGCCGCGGCCGAGGAGTTCGGGGCTGCCGTGATGGTGGACGATGCCCATGCCACCGGCGTGCTGGGGCGGAACGGCCGCGGGACGGTGGATCATTTCGACCTCCACGGCCGGGTCCACATCCAGGTCGGGACGCTGAGCAAGGCGATCGGCGTTCTGGGTGGATACGTGGCCGGGAGCCAGGCCCTGCGCGACATGCTGATCCAGAGGGCGCGCCCGTTCCTCTTCTCCACTTCCCATCCGCCGGCCGTGGCGGCAGCGTGCATCGCCGCGATCCACGTCCTGCAGGAGGAGCCCGAGCTGATCAACCGCCTCTGGGTCAACACCATCTACTTCAAGGGCGAGCTGAAGCGGCTCGGCTTCGACACGGGCGTCTCGGAGACGCCGATCACGCCGGTGATGATGGGCGAGTCGGCGATGGCGCAGCGGTTCAGCCAGCGGCTGTTCGAGGAGGGCGTCTTCGCCCAGGCGGTCGTCTACCCGACGGTCCCGCTCGACAAGGCTCGAATTCGAACGATCGTCACGGCCGAGCATTCGACCGAACAGCTCGATCGCTGCCTGGAAGCCTTCGCGAAGGTAGGCCGGGAGCTGGGGCTGATCGGGGGCTAGACTCGGGCGGCGACTAGAAGTCCGTCCCGAACTCATCGCGGTAGCGACTGTGGAACTGCTCCATCGTGAACCGGTGGTTCTGGGTTCCGTCCTGGGCGATCTTGATTGCGCCCATGAGCGAAGCGATCCTGCCGGTCGTCTGCCAGTCCAGTCCATTTGCCAGGCCGTAGAGGAGCCCCGCGCGGTAGGCGTCGCCGCAGCCGGTCGGGTCCTCGCAGTCTTCGACTGCCACGACTGGGATGTCGAGCCGTCCGTCGCGAGTGTGGATAGTGGAGCCGTCTTTGCCGCGGGTGATGACAACCGCCTCGAGCTGGCCCAGCGCCTCTTCGACGGTCATTCCCGTACGCTCGGCGATCATCTCCCACTCGTAGTCGTTCGCGGCGAGCCAGGTCGCCTGGCCGATGAGCTTGCGCAGCAGATCCGCGTCGAAGAGCGGCAAGCCCTGGCCGGGGTCGAAGATGAACGGGATGCGCGCTGCATGGAATTGCTCCGCGTGCTCGATCATCCCGTCCCGGCCATCGGGAGAGACGATGCCGAGGCCCACGTCCGCAGCGTCGCTCACTTTGTTTCGATTTGAGAAGGTCATCGCGCCCGGATGGAACGCGCTGATCTGGTTGTCGTCGAGGTCGGTGACGATGAAGGCCTGGGCGGTGAACGTGCCCTCGACCTCGGTCACGTGGCTGCGGTCGATGCCGCACTCGTCCATCCACGCGGCGTAGGGTCCGAAGTCCTCGCCGACCGTGCCCATCGGCAGGGGATCTCCGCCGAGCAGCTTCAAGCCATAGGCGATGTTGCCGGCGCAGCCGCCGAACTCCCGACGCATCTTCGGCACCAGGAAGGACACATTGAGCATGTGGACCTTGTCCGGAAGGATGTGATTCTTGAAGCGATCCTCGAAGACCATGATGTGGTCGTAGGCAAACGAGCCGCAAATGAGGGTTCGCATTGTCTCTCCTGGAACGCCGGCTAGAGGAAGACCTGGGTCGGGTCTCGGGCACCCAGGGCTCACGGCACCTCAGCGCTGGCGCTCGTTGCTTCACGATACCCGCTCCGGGGTGTCTCTACCGCGGCGGAGGCGAAGCATCGTACCGATGGGGTCGCTGGCGCCGCGGACCGAAGTCGGGCAAGATTCAGGTGTGACCGACATCAGCGACAACCGACCCAGCCCGCGCGCGCCAGGCCAGGCTCGCGACGTGCCGCTCGACGCCCACCTCCATACGGACCTGTCGCCCGACAGTCAGGTGCCGATGGAGTTGTATGCGGCTCAGGCGTTCGAACGGGGAATTCCCGAGATCGCCCTGACCGATCACCTTGACTTCATGCCGGGCGCGCCGGCCTACGAATACGCCGACTATCCGCGGCGCGAACGGATGATCCGCGAGCTGCAGGAACGGTGGGCGGGGAAGGTCACGATCCGGTTCGGGGTCGAGCTGACGTATGAGACTCGCTACGAGTCCGAGATCCGCAAACACCTCGCCTCGCACCGCTACGACTACATCCTGGGCACGTGCCACGCCATGTCGGACGGACCATACGCGCGGAGCCGCATCGCGTCGTTCGTGGAGGGCAAGACCATCGCCGAGGCCGTGGCGCCGTACTTCGCCGAAGTCGCCGGGGCGATTCGGAGCGGCTTCTTCGACACGATCGGGCACCTGGACATGGTCAAGCTCTGGCTGAACCCGTGGTTCAAGGCCACCGACTTCGCCGCGATCCCCGAGGCCTACGAACCGCTGCTCGCGGCGCTCGTGGAGAGCGGCTCCGCGCTGGAGGTGAACTCGTCGGGGCTGCGGCATCCGACCGGCGAGACGTACCCGGGGCCGTGGGTCGTGCGCCGCTTCCACGACCTGGGCGGGCGGCGGGTCACGACCGGCTCGGACTCGCATCTACCCCACTGCTTTGCGTTCGGCCTCGAGGAAGCCTGCGAGATCGTGGCCGCCGCGGGCTTCGACCGCTTGACGCTTCAACGAGCCGTGGACCGCGGCGATCTGGTACTTCCGGAGCGGTTCCACCGGAAAGTCTGACCGCCGCACCAGTCGCGTAGCCGACAACCCGGCGGCCGGTGCGCGGGTACCATTTCTCGATGGAGCTGATCGTCATTGGGGCCGGCCCCGCCTACACCGACCGACGGGGAGCGACCGCAGCGTCGTACCTGCTGCTGGCCGAGGGCGCGGCGCTGCTGCTGGACCTGGGCCAGGGCTCCTTCCCGAGCCTGGCCTCCACGATCGAGCCGAGCGGGCTGACCGCAATCTTCGTCAGCCACCTCCACCCCGACCACTTCATCGACCTCGTGCCGCTGCGCCATTACCTGCGCTTCGAGTTCAAGCCGCCACGGCGAGTGGCGGTCTTCGGGCCGGCCGGCCTGGGCGATCGGATCGACGCACTGCACGCCCATCCTGGGTTCGCGGCTGCGGCGCTGGATGTGGCGCCGCTGGTCGCCGGCACGCAGCAGATCGGGCCGTTCCAAGTAGAGGCGCGCCTCGTGACCCACACGGAGGAGAGCTACGCGTTCCGGGTTTCCGTGGCCGGGTCCGGGGCAGGCGCGGCCGCCGGCCCGGGCCCCGCCATGGGCGCGCCTGCGTCGGGCCTCGTCTACTCCGGCGACTGCGGCAACGCGGACGACCTGGTGCCACTCATCCGCCCCGGCGACACGCTCCTCGCCGAATCGTCGTTCGGAGCCGGCCCGGTGCCGGCCGGCGCCGCGCACCTCACCTCCGCCGAAGCGGCCCGCGCCGCCACCGCCGGCCGCGCCGCGCGCCTGCTCATCACGCATCTCCAGATGGGCTACGGCCGCGCCGAGACCCTCGCCGCCGCCCAGTCTGCATTCGGCGGCTCGATCCAACTCGTCACCGAGGGCGATCGCCTGAGCGTTTGAAGAAGCCGAACCGGCGGCTGACCTTCGGCGTGGGCTCCGGCGGAGGTGTTGCAGCGGGGTTCGATCGAACAGCCATGGCGTTGTTCGGCCGACGGGTGGGCCTGATCCGTTTCTGGTCCTCCAGCAGCCGCAAGACGTGAACCCCGCCGGCCGAATCCCCGTACACGAATAGGTGGGCATCAGAGCGGACGGTGCAACAGGCCCGCAGGTCGATGCCAGGGTCGGGAGTCCACGTAGCGACAGAATTGCCGGTCTTGATGTCCCAAATCCGCAGGCTTTGATCGCCGGCCGAGGCGATACGGGCACCATCCGGGGTGACCGCAACCGAATAGACGATGTCAGTGTGTCCCTTGAGCGTGCGCTCGAGACGGCCGGTCGGGAGATCCCAGACACGTACCGTGTGGTCCCAGCTGCCCGAAACGATCCTCCGGCCGTCAGGGGTAACCGCCAGCGCCAGCACGAGTTTCTTGTGACCCTCGAGGTTGCGCACCAGACGGCCGGTCGCGAGATCCCAGACGTTTATCTTGCCGTCGCTGTCACCAGCTACGATGAAGGCGTCATCTGGGGTGATAGCCGCCGCAGACACGAAGTTGGCCTGACCGTGCAAAGTGCGCTCGAGATGGCCGCTCTCGACGCTCCAGACACGTAGGGCATTGTCCCAGCCGCCCGAGACGACCCTCCTCCCGTCCGCAGTGACCGACAGCGAAACCGCCGAGGCTTCCTGATGCCAACCCTTGGCCCCCGCAAACGTGCGTTCGAGGCGGCCGCTCGCGAGGTCCCAGACGCTCACCGCGGTGTTGCGCCCGCCCCCGACGACTTTGCCGCCATCGACGGTGACCGCGACTGCCTCCACCTCCCCCAGGCCTGCGCGTAGCTCCAATGGCTCGAGGCGGCCATGCTCGAGGTCCCAGACGCGAACCGTCTTGTCCCAGCTGCCCGAAACGATTCGGCTGCCATCCGGGGTGACCGCCACTGCCGCCACCAAGCCAGTGTGGCCCTGCGATGCGGGATCGATACCGCCCCGGGCAAGGTCCCAGACGCGTACCGTCTTGTCCCAGCTGCCCGAAACGATGCGGCCGCCATCCGGGGTGACCGCCAGAGCAACGACCGGGCCGGTGTGACCTTCGAACGTGCACTCAAGGCGGCCGGTCGCGAAGTCCCAGACGCGCACCGTGTTGTCGATAGGTCCCCCGCCGCCCGATACGATCCGTCCGCCGTCGGGGGTGACGGCCAAAGCATCAACGCTGTCTGCATGGCCCTCCAGAATGCGCTCGAGGCGGCCGGTCGCCAGGTCCCAGACGCGCACGGTGTGGTCATAGCTGCCCGAGACGATGTGGCTGCCGTCCGGGGTGAGCACCACCGCTGTCACCAAGCCGGAATGGCCCTCGAACGTGCGCTCGAGGCGGCCGGTCGCTAGATTCCAGACGCGCACGCTGTGGTCGTCGCCTCCGCTGCCCGACACGATGCTGGAGCCGTCCGGAGCGACCGCCAACGACGAGTTGCTGGTATAGCCCTGGAGGGTGCGCTGGAGGCGGCCGGTCGCGAGCTCCCAGACGCTGACGGTGCTGCCACCAGAAATGACTCGACTGCCGTCGGGCGTCATAGCGACTGCAAGGACTCGGTGAGCGTGGCCCTCGATCGAGCGTTCCCGGCGCTCGCCAGCAAGGTCCCAGACCTGGATGATGCCGGCCCCGTCGCCCGATACGATGCACCCGCCATCTGGCGTGAACACCAGTCCCGCTACACCCAAGGTAGGGCCCTTGAGCACACGCTCAACGCGGCCGCCCGCCAGATTCCAGACATACACACCGTCGTCGCCTCCCCCGCCAGAAGCGATGCGGCCGCCATCCGGCGCAACGGCAAGAGCTGCGACCGCACTAGTGTGCCCAACCAAGATCATTTCAAGCGGCCCGCCCGGCGGGGTCAGAGCCGGCGTCAGTGGGCAGAGCCACGGCCGCGGCGCCCGATCGCGCATCCTGTCGAGGAGGCGGACAACGCCAGGATCGGGAACACCCGCCAGGCGGCCGGCCAGCTGCCCCGGCAAGCGGTTCGGATCTGTGGCCACATAAGGAGCCGAGAGCTTTAGCGCGCCGCCGACCGCCTTGAGAGCGTTCGCTCCAGGCAACGCCTTGCTCGTCTCCCTCCCCGCCCCCAATTCGCTCAACTGGACGTGCCCCTCCCAGCACGGACGACCGCGAAGTCGACCTCGGCCAGGAAGGCCGGCATGGCGCGCACGGTCGACCGGTCGATCTCCTTGACGTCCGCGGGTAGGTCCTCATAGGAGATCAGGTAGGGGCTTTCCTTTCGGCTCTCGTCCCTGGCCGCCCCCAACCGCCAGCCCGCGGCCTCGCGCTCCTTGCGCCAACGGTCGTGCTCCATGCGCGCGAGCAACTCGATCTCGTCGGCGGTGAATGCCGGCGTCTGGGCGTCCCAGTCGGTCATGGGCGCGATGTCGCACCCGATCGCCTCGAGCTTGCGAGCGATGTCGCTGGCCTGCTCACGGTTCGACTCCTTGAGCGACTCCGGTAGTTGCCCCCAGTCGACAATGGACGGATTGGTCTCGACGGACTGTCCCTCTCGCCGCCGGTTCGAGACGTAGTTCTTGTGAATGGCGCGAGCAACGGCCTCGTTCTGTCCCGCCAGCAGCACGTCCGGCCGGCAAACGAGGTCCAGGAGCCCGAACACGCGGAGGTTGCCGAAGGTTTCGCCGCGGTCGTCGCCGCCCATCAGCGCGGCCACGCCTCCCTCCTGCGTGGTGCGTACGACGATCGGAACGTTGCGGTCCCCAAGGCGGTGGCGCAGGTGCAGGGCCGCGCTGAGCCCCACGGCATCGTCGCCCACGCACACATACACGCCGGTGACGTCCGACTTGCCGTGGCGACCGAACAGGAAGTCGGCGCGCTCGAATTCGGCCGAGTCGAGATCCATCTGGCAGGGCCTCAGCTCGCACACGCTCGACAGCCGCGGCAGACGCTCGTTGAGCAGCGCGACACGGGTGTCGGCCGCAAGGTCGACGGCGGTGACCCTCAGCTTCTTGCCGCGCGTGCCCGGAATGGACCTCCAGCGGCGAGCGGCATGCACGATGAGCCTGGTGCCCATCTCGCCAAGACCCACGACAACAATGTGCGGCGGGCCCAGGGGAGTGTTGCCCTGATCATCGAAGGCTGGGTAGTCGGCCAGTAGCGTGGGCGCGCCCAACTCCGCCACATTGAAGTACTCGATGCGGAGCCCGCCTCCACGACGAGCAAGCCCGACCTGACGGAGCACGTCGTTGAGCTTGTCGTCCATGACATGAACGAAGCATGTGAGCGGCGACCCGCTCCGCCCATCCGCGAGCTCCCTTGCGCCGATCGCGATGTTTGCGTTCCTGCCGTCGTCGCCGGCAACGGCGAAGAGGTATCGGGCCCGGTGCGCTCTCGCCTTGCGGAGCATTGCGGGATCCGTGCCGTCGCCCACCAGGACCACGACGCCACCCTCGCGGCACCTGGCGATTGCGGGGCTCTGAGCATCCGACTCGATGCCCACGACGTCATACCCTGCCTCGCGCAGCGTCCGGGCGAGCAGAGAACCGAGGCGGCCGAGCCCGCACACGACCACGTGGTTCGAGTAGAACCGGACGCGGAGCGTGGCGAGCTGCTCGCCCAAGAGATCCACTATCGCGCTCAGCGTCGCGCCGGCCGCCACCGCCGGAGCAAGGAAGCGCGCGACTTCGAGCTGCCATGGGACCGGCTGCGCGACGGCCCCCGAATGGATGATGAAGAGCTGGAGCGAGCGGTAGAGGTTGTCCAGGAACGTGCCCGGCTGGCTGAGTGCCTTGGCGTTTATGTCGAAGCCGATCCACCCCAACACCAGGGCCGTGATGAAGAGGCCGCCGATCACGAGCCAGCGCGCCGCCTCCCACGCGCGGCGGCCGCGCCCACGCCAGAGCGCCCAGGCGCGCCGACCCGGGTGTTTGGCCGATGGCGACGTCCTCTGTTCGGTCAAAGCCAGCTTCCTCGTTCCGGACTCGAGCAGACTAGCTGAGTGGGCGCACGGCTATTCGGTCGGCGCGAGCACGTGGCGATCTGGGGCTGGCGAGCGACCCGTTCTTCTTCAATCCGACCCAAGCGTGAACACGTTTGTGCGCATCTGCGTTCCGCAAACGCTTCGCGGGCACTCCAACTCATGACCCAATTGACCCCGGTTGATGGTGATCTCCGCGCGGCAGGCCGGGCAGCAAACGCCGTGCTTACCGCCGAGTTCGCGCGCGGTCACGATGAGGGGTCCGTACTCGACTCCAACCAGGTCGACCACCTGGACAGACCCTCCCGAGTTTCCACATATGACGCGGGGTAACCAGGGATGGAGAGCCACGGACAGGGCGGCACCCACAGATGGCAGGGCTTGCAGCAGCTCGCGGCCGGTCTCTGCCTCCCAGAGAGTGACCGCGGGGCCGGAGAGGATGAAGCGGCCGTCGGGACTGTAGTCACAAGCCTGGAGCGTTCCGTGACCCTCGAGCGTTCGAACGTGCCGGCCGGTGTCCACCTCCCATATCCTGAGCGTCTTATCCCAGCTTGCTGAGACGACGAAGCGCCCGTCTGGGCTGAAGGCGCAATCTTTGATGAGGTCGCCGTGCCCGGTAAGCGTGCGTACGACTCGGCCGGTGTCCGCCTCCCAGATCGTCAGGGTCTGGTCTACCGGGCGGCCCGTCCAAGCGGCGGGGCCGCCAGCCGAGCAAACGAGTCGCCCGTCCGGGCTGAACGCGCAGGCGGTTGACGGGACCTCGGGACCTGTGAGGCTGACCAACTCTTGGCCAGTGTCCGCCTCCCAGATCTTGAGAGTCTTGCCAACGACGTATCGCGACACCACGAAACGGCCGCTGTACTGGCCCTTGCCCCACATAGAGGCTATGCCGCCAGCCGAGCAGACGCGTTGCCCGTCCGGGCTGAACGCGCAGGCAGTCACAGGAGCCTCGTGGCCCTCGAGCGTGCGCAGTTCCCGGCCCGAGTCTACGTCCCAGAGTTTGAGAGTGAAGTCGTTGCTCGCCGAGACCACGACTCGTCCATCGGGGCTTATTGCGCAGCCACGTACCTCAGCGACGTGACCCTCCAGCGTGCGCAGGTGCTGACCGGTGTCGGCGTCCCACATCCTCAGTGTCCGATCGCTGCTCGCCGACACGACGACGCTTCCGTCCCGACTGATCACACAGTCAAGAACCGAGTCTTCATGGGATTCCGGATGGCACGGTTCCGGCTGGCTCTCGAGGTCCCACAGGGACAGAGAATTGGCAGCTCCCGAGACGATGAAACGTCCATCGGCGCTCACCGCACATGCCGCTGCACGACCGGCGCCCGTTAGGATCCGCAGCTCACGTCCCGTCTGTGCGTCCCAGAGCCTGAGGGTCCCGTCGCTGCTCGCCGAGACAACGAAGCTCCCGTCGGGGCTGAAGGCAAGGTCGGCCACGTGGCCGTGGTGACCGTCAAGCGTGCGCACTACCTGGCCGCTTCGCGTGTCCACGACCCTGATGGTCGCGGTCAATCCGGACGAGAAGACGACGAGACGGCCGTCTGGGCTGAAGGCGCATGTGGTTCCCCTGCCCGGTCCCAACATCGGGTGCGGCGCGCGAAGCTGCGATAGCGAGTGCAGCACCTTTCCGCTCTTGGCGTCCCACAGCTTGAGTTCCCATTCGGCCGTGCGGAATTCGTCGGAGGTGCTCACCGGGGATGGACCCCCTATCGAGATGATCATGCGTCCGTCGGGGCTAAACGCGCAGTCCTCTACCTGCAGGGCATGGCCGGCGAGGGTGCGCGTCTCACGGCCCGTCGCTGCGTCCCAGATCTTGAGGGTCTTGTCCTGGCTCGCGGAGACGATGAATTGACCGTCGGGGCTAAAAGCACAGGCCGTCACTGGGCCATCGTGACCCGCGAGCGCGTATAGCTCACGGCCGGTCTCGAAGTCCCAGAGCCTGAGGATCGTGTTCCAGTACGCCGATACGATGAGCCGCCCGTTGGGGCTGATGGCGCAGTCCCATGCGAATGCGTCGCCCGGGAGCGTTCGTATCTCTCGGCCGGTATTCGCGTCCCAGATCTTGAGGGTGTAGTCCTGGCTTGCGGAGACGATATACCGGCCGTCCGGGCTGTAAACGCATCCCTCAATTGCGTTGCGGTGACCCGTAAGGATCGCACGCAGAGCTCTCGACTCGAGAAAGGGCGTCCTCGTCCGGAACCACGGCAAGGCGCCTGCGGCACTCCGTTCGAGTAGCGGCTGCGCGAGGACCTCTCTGACCAGCTCCTCCTCCCATTGGAGCCGGTTGTACATCTGCTGCCACAAGATCCCCGGGCGCTGGCGGAGTACATAGCTCTCGCGCCGCAGCGCCCGCGCGAAAGCTGTGAGAACGGCGCCTCGGCCGCCCGACTCGGAACCTGAGACCGCCGCTGTGGCCATCTCCGCCCGCGTCGCAGCCACCTACTTTCCCACCACGAACGAGTTCACTCGTAGCGGCCCCGCGCAGTCGGCGTTCGGGCAGGCTATGTCCTTGCCGCGCCACTCCTGCTTGAAGGGCGAGACCACGTTGCACCACGAACAGCGCAGGACCAGGCCCTTGCCGAAGTCCGTGCCGGTAACGATGAGCGGCTTGCGCCCGCCCGCCGCGCCGCCGCCAAGAGCCTCGATCGCCAGCTCGTAGTCGTCCTGGAGCGCGTAGACGCCGGCGTAGGTAGTGGTCGTCTTCCCGTCGGGCCCCGGGTGCTCGGCGACCGCGACATCGGCCGCTTTGCGCTCGAGGAAGGTGAAGTCGGTCAGGGTCGCGTACAGCTCGTCCTTGTCGCCGGCGCCGGCCAGGTGGAAGGGCAGCTCGCTCAGGCCGCGGGCGTAGCCGCCGGTCCAGCTGCGATCCTTGGCCGGATCCGAGCGGCCGCGGAAGTAGCCCGCCAGCGCCGCGTTGCGCTGCGCCGCGTGCTCGCCGGCCAGGCACTCGGCGGTGGCGGCGTCGCGCAGCTGGTTGTGATAGAAGGCGAGCAGGGTCGAGCCTTCGGCGCTGCGCTCGGCCAGATAAGGCGCCACGTCGAAGTAGAGGCGGGACCAGGCGACGATCGGCAGCCGTCGCTCGGGGAGCTTCTGGAACGAGCGCGCCACGAAGTCGTCGAGGACGGCGTCGTCGAGCGAGAGGACGTCGAGAACCTCGTCTTCCGAGAGCCCGAACCGAGACGCGGCGAGGTACCCAAGGGCGTTCGCCACCAGCACCGGCCCATGGTTGGCACGGGCCGACAGGCGGGGGAAGAGGTTCTTGCGGATAAGCCCCTGGACGCCTTCGTGCAGGACCGTGTCGGCGGCCGGCGTGTAGGAGCGCCACAGCCGTACCTCCTCGAACGCGAGTCGCAGGTACAGCGGCAGGCCCTCCGATCGACCGAACTTCTCGAGCACCTCCTTGCGCTGGGCGGCCTGGAGCGCCCGGCCGGCGTGATCGAGCCACCTGGTCAGCAGCGTGCCGGCTTCCTTGTCCGACATCGGCTTGACGGTGACGACGTCGGGCGTCGGGTGCTTGGTCGACAAGGCCTTCTCGCACTCACCTGGGAGCGTCGAGACGACGAGCCGGACGTTGGCGGGCAGATTGGCCGGCAGCCACGACAGACTGCGCGCCGCCCCCGACAGCTGGTCGAGAGCATCGAGGACGACGATGAGCGGGCGTTCGGCCTTGGCCAGTTCAAGGCGCTTGCCGAACTCGACGGCGAGGTCGTTGTACTCCGAGGGGATGGTCGACTCGTCGCCTTCGTAGTCACGGGTGATCTGGCGGCACAGCGAATCGAGGAGCGCGCGCCCGTCCGATGACGCCGGCGTCGCGCCGATGAAGCGGTAGACGACCAGGGTGTTCGAATGGGCCAGCTGCGCCTGCTCGATCGCCTTCGCCATGAGGGCGGACTTGCCCGAGCCGGGCTCGCCGACGATGGCCAGGGGCTTGGCGTCGCCGCCCGCGAGATAGCCGGCGATGGCCGCCAGGGGCTCCTCACGGCCGACGAAGTGGCTGCACCGATCGCGCCCGAAGTCCTCGTGCGCCCAGATCTCGGCTCGCAGCTGGTCGATCTTGGCGGCCATGTCGAGCTCGGCCCGGATCAGCGTGCCCAGGCTGCGCCAGACGTCCAGGCAGAGCGTGCCCTTCGCCTTCGGGTCGTCGAGGAGGGCCAGGCAATCGTCGAGAGTCGCGGGCTTCTCGGGCAGCGAGCCGATGTGGTCGGTGCCGATGCCATTGGCCGCCCAACTGGCCTTGTAGTCGTGGACGTTGTCGCCCAGGAGCGGGCGGAGCTTCTTCTCCTTGAGTGCGGTCTGCCGGTCGTGCGATTCGGCATCGATGGCGAAGCGACCGTCGGCCTTCGAGCCGTCGAGGAAGTCGGCGACTGCGACGTCGGTCGGCTCGGTCTTCGCGAGGTCGACTCCCGGCGCCGTCTCGAGCGTGCGGAAGAAGCAGAAGACGTGGCCTGGCGCGTCGGGCACCTGCAGGGCTCCGCGCAGGATCTCCTGCTCAGTCGCGGACGCCTCGTATCGGACGCGGGCGTCCTCGTCGAAGCCGGCGGCTGCGATCGCGGCCGACAGGATCGCGTGGAGGCGAGTCTCGGTCTGGCCCCACTCGGCGGCTTCGCGCTCAGTGGCCGTCTTGCGCGCCTCGGGGTTCGCCTTCGCGTCGACGTCGACCCGGCGCGGCTGCAGGCACCAGACGGGCGGCGCGGCGTTCTCGTCGAGCCGATACCACGTCTTGAGCAGGGCCTTGTCGTCGGCCGCGGTCACCTTGGCCTCGATGGCCGCGAATTCCTTCGCCGGGATCTCGGGCGGCAACGGGCGCCAGCCGTATCGATCGCCAAGTAGGACGACGAAGTTCGGTCGCGGCGTGACCTTCTGGCAGCGCTCGATCTCGCCCAGGCAGATGGGCATCGTTCGCTGGTCGAGGCCGGCCTCCTCGCTGACGCCCCAGCGCAGGTCGATCGCCTGGAACCGGGCACCGCTCTTCGCGCACAGCTCGCGCAGGCGTGGGAAGACGAACCGCTGGAGGGCGTCGCGCTCGGCCTTGAGATCGCTGAACGTGGAGCTGACGAAGATCCGGAAGGTCTTGCTGGGCCGCGTGCTCTCTTCAGCCGTCATGGTTCCTCCAGCGTGTCGTGTGCGACGCAAGCGCGCCCGCGACCGCGGTTAGCGCCGTCAGACGGTCGCCCACCGGGGCTGCAGTTCCAGACATCGTCTCCGCCTTCTTCGGTTCAGCTACAAGTTCTCGTACGAGACGCTGCCCTGGTCCGCGAGGGATCTCGGCTTCATGGTGCCGGGCTTGCGGTTGCCGGCGTGAACCCAGGCGAGCGGCAGGCCGCGGGAGCGGGCCCGGGCGACGACCTCGGCGGTTCCGGCCTCGCCCTGGGCGTCCTCGCCGTCCCAGACCGCGACGAGGACGTCGACTCCGTCGAGCAGGCGCTCGTTGGCGGCGGCGTAAGCCTCCTCGCGAGTGGCGCACGCCGGCAGCCCCGTGACGTAGTCGGCTTGCGCGATCAGGCGCAGGAAGTCCTCCTTCGAATCGGGTGTAGGGAAGTCGTCGAGGAAGTCGAACTTGGGCAGCGGCAGCACCGCCTCCAGGCGCGAGCCGGCTCGCTTCAGGGCGGCCCTGACGACCAGACGATCGGCCCCTTCGGCGAGCGCGGAGACGACCACGAGCGACCGTCCCGGATGGCTCGCCTCGATCCTGGCGATGGCGGCCTCGATGCCGGCCTCGACCAGTTCGCGCTCGGCGAGCACGCGGTGGCCGGTAACCCCGATCCGCAGCGGCTCGAGATCGTCCAGGCGCGCGAGCGTCATTCCGGCCGCGTCGACGATGTCCGGCATCTCCCGGACCATCATCCGGTCCTTGTCTCGCTCGCTCTCCGAAAGCTCCTCCCACGGCCGGATGCTCGGATGCAGCCTCTTCGCATTGTCTCTTGGCTCGCCGTATCGCCAACCGGTCTTCAGCTTCCGCGCGACCCAGCGCGCATGCTCCCGTTTCGCCAGCAGCTCGACCCGCGGATCCCCCGGATCAACGCGGACTGATGGCGCCCCGGCAGGCGCGTCCTGGCGCAGGACGTAGCCCAGGACGGCGAGCTTGTCGGGCAGGTCGCGGGCGACCCCGCGGTTCTGCTCTTTCAGATGCTCGGGGAGATCCTTGAAGTCGACGAGCGCCTCGAGGGTGGGCTCGGTGAGCTGTCGGCCGGCGAAAGTGGCCAGCATCGGATGGTCCGTCAGGTACGCCAGCGTCCCGTTCCAGGCGTGTCCCTGCCCGAGCTGGTCCCGGCAGTACGCCAGGTGGACGGCCTCGGCCAGCCGTTCGAGCAGCTCGCCCTCGGGGACATAGTGATCGACGATCCGGAGGAACTCGGCCGCGTCGACGTGGGCGTCGAGCTGGTCTGCCGCGGGCAGCGCCGAGCGTTCGTAGCGGCTCGCCCCGTGGAGGGTGCTCATGGCCACGATCGTTTCCAGGGACCGCGCGCCGTGACGGTACGAGCGAACCTCGAGGAATGCCCGCAGCACACCCGGATCGATCGCGAGGCGGTCGATCTTGCCATCGTGCGCGAAGAGCCCCGACCGATCCCGCAACAGCATCGAGCGCAGCAGAATGGCCCGCCGGATGCGGTAGTACGGATCGGCCTCGGGATCGCCGCCGCGCGGGTCCGGACCGACGATGTCGACGTGGCCCTTGAGCCGGCTCGCGAAGTCGGGGCCCTTGGCCAGGCGGAAGCTGTCGCTCCGGTTCCCCTCGAAGTCGGCCAGTCGAACGCTCGTGCCACCGGCGAAGACGAAGATGGCCTTCCCGATCGGATGGATCATCTGGCCCTGCTGGAAGGTGCCGTCCTGCATCGGCGCCAGGAAGTGGCGCAGCCAGCCAAACGA
>PLNK01000099.1:58437-96683 GCA_003142755.1 Chloroflexota bacterium
CCGAAGACGGCAATGTTCAGCGGGCGCGGGGCGGGCTCGGCGTCGTACTCGCGCATCAGCGCGCGGATGCTGCGGAAGCCTTCGATCTCGCCGCGATCGACGGTCAGGAACTTGCCGAAGCTACCGAGAGGAACGTCCTTCAGCGCGACCGCGACACCCTCGCGGGCGATCGCCTCGGCGACCGGCTCGAGCCCCTCCGGATAGCGACCCTCGAGGATGGACCAGGAGTCTGTGACCGGCTGCTCGATCTCGGCGACCGCGAACCCTCGAGGCTCTTTGGCCAGCTCCTTCGCGACATCGCAGGCGGGGAAGGCGAGGCCGGCTCGGCCGGGCTCGCAATCGGCTGCCCCGTAACCCTGAAGGTGGAGGGCCCGCGCCGCGGCCAGGCCGCTCGTGACGCCGCGATGGACGTCTGGCTTCGCCGGATCGAGCAACAGCTCGCGGGCGATTCCTCCAACCAGGCACGAGGTGTATCCGATCATGGCGCCCGGGTATTGCTCCGCCCAGCTGTTCTCGATCGCCTCGGGGTCGAAGAAGACGTGGCAGTCGGGCTCGCCCATCTGGTCCAGGCGGGCGTCTGGCGTCTGGCGCCGAGACAGGAGCACCGCGCCGCCGGTGCCCAGCGAAACCACCACATGGGCGCAATGGATGAGCCCGTTGACCGCCGGGTGGCGGCGGAGCTCCCGGGCCAGGTCGCCCGCCGTCCGCTCCCAGGAAAGCTCGCGGCTTATCTTCACGTCGCTCAAGCGCAGATCGTTGAGTGTCATCACCACGACCAGGCGACCGGCATGGAGACGCAGCAGCCGCCGCCAGAGCTCGCCCGACGCCACCGGGCAGGCCATCTTGAGCAAGACCCAGGGCTGCGGCATCGTCGTTGGCGCTGGCTCCGAGTCGGACAGGCGGAGCACCGCCGGCCATTGCTGGGGCGTGGCGCGGAAGCCCAGGTCGGCGTCATCGACGATCACGAGGTCCGCTGCTGCCGGCTCCTTGGCCGAAGCCGGGCGGGTGCCGGCGCTCTCGCCCGCGACCGCTTCGGCCGTCCGGGCTCGATCGAGTCCGAGGAACTCCTCGACGCGCCAGATCGGCTTGTCCCGGTCGCCCTTCTTCTTGGGGAACCTGGCCCAGATCGCATAGGAGTGGTGGGAGCGGGGATCGCCCGGCGCGATCGGCGCGGCCAGGGCACTCGGGCCGGAGACCTCGAGCGCGATCCCCTGGGCAGCGAGCGTGCCGGCCACTTCGTTCATCAGGCCCGCCACCAGGGCGGCTCCGCCTGGCTGACCGTACATCTCAATTCGGTCATCGGCGTTCCAGCCGATCCCCGAATCGGCCAGCTTCCGTGTCCGCGCCAGGTTCCAGTCCATGGTGACGTCGCCGGCGACGACTACGCGGCGCGGCGCCGGCTTGGAGGCGGACGCGGCCTTGGTCGCGGACGCGGTCGTGGACCCGATATCTGCGCCTTGCTTCGCGTCGCCCATGGCAAGCCTCTCTCTCCGGCCAGAGTCGACCGGACGTCACGGCCCTTCGCCGCCGCACCTCGACGGCCCGAAAAGCCTAACGCACGGCCGACCCGGAATCCGAGCGCCGGCACCGAGTCCTCACGCCGCCCACGTACGTCGCCTGACACGGCGCCCAGACTCGTTCAAGATGGAGTACTGCGAACGAGACCGCCTCGTCATCGAGCCCACTAGGGAGAATGCGCAATGGCTGACAGCGCCACCGCCACCGGCCCACTCAGCGCCGAAGAGCTGCAGCTCATCGATGCGTACTGGCGGGCCGCCAACTACCTGAGCGTCGGCCAGATCTACCTGCTCGACAACCCGCTGCTGCGCCGGCCGCTGGAGGCGGGCGACGTCAAGCCGCGGCTGCTGGGCCACTGGGGCACGACACCTGGCCTCAACATGATCTACGCCCACATGAACCGCGAGATCAAGGCCCGCGACCTCAACGCCATATACATCATCGGGCCCGGGCACGGCGGCCCCGGCCTGGTGGCGAACACGTACCTCGAAGGCAGCTACACGGACGTTTATCCGAGCATCTCTCGGGACGAGGAGGGCATCCGCAAGCTGTTCCGCCAGTTCTCATTCCCGGGCGGCATCCCAAGTCACGTCGCGCCCGAGACCCCCGGCTCGATCCACGAGGGCGGCGAGCTCGGCTACTCGCTCTCGCATGCCTACGGTGCCGCCTTCGACAACCCCGACCTGCTGGTCTGCTGCATCGTCGGTGACGGCGAGGCCGAGACCGGCCCGCTCGCAACGGGCTGGCATTCGAACAAGTTCCTCGATCCCGTAGGCGATGGCGCGGTCCTGCCGATCCTGCACCTCAANNAAGATCGCCAACCCCACGGTCCTGGCCCGCATCCCCGAGGGCGAGCTTCGCGACTTGATGATCGGCTACGGCTACAACCCGTACTTCGTGACGGGCGACGACCCGGCGGTCGTCCATCAGCTGCTGGCCACAGCCCTCGACACCGTCCTCGACGAGATCCGCGACATCCAGGTGGCCTGGCGCTCCGGCGCGAAGAAGGGCCGCCCGGCCTGGCCGATGATCGTCCTGCGGACGCCCAAGGGTTGGACCGGGCCGAAGGTGGTCGACGGCAAGCAGGTCGAGGGCACCTGGCGCTCGCACCAGGTTCCTCTCGCCGACACCCGCACCAACGCCAAGCATCGGGATCAGCTCGAAGCCTGGATGCGCAGCTACAAGCCCGAGGAGCTGTTCGACGAGAAGGGCGCGCTCCGACCCGAATTGGCCGCTCTGGCCCCGAACGGCAAGCGGCGAATGGGCGCCAACCCACACGCCAACGGCGGGCTGCTCCTCCGCGATCTGATCATGCCGGACTTCCGCGAGTACGCCGTGGACGTTCCCAAGCCGGGCGGCTCGACGAGCGAGGCGACCTTCGTGGCCGGCACGTTCATCCGCGACGTCATGGCCAGGAACGTCGACAACTTCCGGATGTTCGGGCCCGACGAGACGGCCTCGAACCGCTTCCAGGCGATCTTCGAGGTGACCGGCAAGGCCTGGGACGCCGAAGTGATCCCCGAAGACGCCGATGACAACGTTCTCTCCGTCGACGGTCGGGTAATGGAGGTCCTCTCCGAGCACCAGTGCGAGGGCTGGCTCGAGGGCTACCTGCTGACCGGCCGCCACGGCATGTTCAACTGCTACGAAGCCTTCATCCACATCATCGACTCGATGTTCAATCAGCACGCCAAGTGGCTGAAGGTGACGCGCGACATCCCGTGGCGCCGCCCGATTGCCTCGCTCAACTATGTGCTCAGCTCGCTGGTGTGGCGGCAGGACCACAACGGCTTCACGCATCAGGACCCGGGCTTCATCGACCATGTCGTCAACAAGAAGGCCGAGATCATCCGCGTCTACCTGCCGCCGGATGCGAACACGATGCTGTCCGTCACCGACCACTGCCTGCGCAGCCGCAACTACGTCAACGTAATCGTGGCCGGTAAGCAGCCCGCCCCGAACTGGCTGACCATGGAGCAGGCCATCCTGCACTGCACCCGCGGCATCGGCATCTGGGATTGGGCCAGCAACGACGAGGCCGGCGAGCCGGACATCGTCATGGCCTGCTGCGGCGACGTCCCAACCCTGGAGACCCTCGCCGCAGTCGATCTCATGCGGCAATACCTGCCCGACGTCAAGATCCGCGTCGTCAACGTCGTGGATCTGATGCGTCTCGAGCCCGACACCGAACACCCGCACGGCATGACCGACCAGGAGTTCGACTCGCTCTTCACGACCGACAAGCCGATCGTCTTCGCCTACCACGGCTATCCGTGGCTCATCCACCGCCTCACCTACCGNNCATGCTCAACGACCTCGACCGCTTCCACCTCGTCATCGACGCCATCGACCGGATCCCGGGGCTCGGCGCGAAGGCCGCGCACGTCCGCCAGCTGATGGAGGACAAGCGCACCGAAGCCCGGGCCTACACCCGCGCCGAGGGCGAGGACGCGCCCGAGATCGCCAACTGGGCGTGGCCCTCCTAGGTCGTCGACTCACGGATCCCAGGAGCGACAAGCGTGGACCAGACGCTGGAGCGGGTGACCCCCGAGTCGGTCGGCATCCCCTCGAAGGCAATCGTGGACTGGGTGGACGAGCTGGAGCGAATTGCCCCAGACGTCCACTCGATCATGGTCCTGCGCCACGGGCGAGTCGCGGCCGAGGGCTGGTGGGCTCCCAACGCGCCTGAAATGCCCCACGCCCTCTTCTCGATCTCGAAAAGCTTCACCTCGACGGCCGTCGGGTTGGCCATCGCGGAAGGCCATCTCGGGCTCGACGATCCGGTCGTCTCGTTCTTCCCGGACGAGGCGCCGGCCAACGTGAGCCCGCGTCTCGCCGCGATGACGGTCCGTCACCTCCTGGCGATGTGCACCGGCCACGACGAAGCGACGGTCGACGTGGTCATCCCGGGCGATCGCAGTGACCTGGTTCGCGGCTTCCTGGCCTTCCCGATCGCCTATGAGCCGGGCACTCGGTTCGTCTACAACACGCCGGCAACGTACATGCTCTCGGCCATCGTCCACAAGCGGACCGGCCTCAACCTCGTGGACTACCTGCAGCCGCGACTGTTCGAGCCGCTGGGAATTGCCAGGCCGAACTGGGAGGAGGACGCGCACGGGATCAGCATGGGCGGCTTCGGCCTGCGGCTCCGGACCGAGGACGTCGCCCGCCTCGGCCAGCTCTACCTGCAGAAGGGCGAGTGGCGCGGGCAGCGGCTGATCCCCGCCGAGTGGGTCGAGGCGGCCACCTCGCGCCAGATCGACACGGGCCCCAACCTCAACCCGAACCCGGACTGGCTGCAGGGCTACGGCTATCAGTTCTGGCGCGGCCAGCACGACAGCTTCCGCGGCGACGGGGCCTTCGGCCAGTTCTGCATCGTTGTGCCCGGGGCGGACCTGGTCGTGGCTATGAACTCAGGCATCGGGCCGATGCACCTCGCCATCGAGTCGCTATGGAGCCTGGTCCTGGCTCGCCTGCAGCCGGAGCCGCTCCCAGAGGACCCGGCCGCACAGCAGGCTCTCACCGCGCGTCTGGCGGGTCTGCGCCTCGTGCCGCAGTCGGGCCCGGCCGGCTCCCCCATGGAGGCCGACCTGGCCGGCGCCGAGTTCACTTTTGCCCCCAACGGGTTCGGCCTTGGATCGGTTCGCCTCGAGTTCGCCCCTTGTGGCGGAGCGCTGGTCATGAGTGGCGAGGGCGGCCGGCAGCCGCGGCGCCTGGAGTTTGGCAGGGGCGCCTGGCAGGCCGGCGACGCTGCCGTCGTGCGCCAATGGCCCGGCCAGCACCTGACAACCGACTCCGCCTGGATCGACCAGCCACTCGTCGCGAGCGGCACGTGGCCCCGGCCGGACTGCCTGGAAATCGACGTCTGCCTCTACACGAACGCCTACCGCTACACCCTCACACTGGACTTCGCGGGCTCGCAGCTGCGCCTCGCCGTGCACGTCAACGTCGCCTTCGGCCCCACTGATCTGGGCGTGCTCGTGGGCCGGAGAGGGGCAGGCGCCACGCCGATCGGTTGATCGCGGCGCCCACGAGGCGGCGGTGGGCGGTGGTCGGTGGTCGCGGTGGGCGGTGGGCCTCGTCGCCGGGGAATCTGCGCTGTAGCGATGCCAGTAGTGGTAAGTGGCGACCGGGCCGGAGATCCCGGGCCACGGCAGCTGCCCCCAATCGGAACCGAGCGTGAGCTTCCCGGACATAAACCCGACGGCTGCCAGTTCCGGGCATTCAGCCGCTCTCGGGCCGACATACCACTACTAGGGCTGCCGTTGCGCAACTTCCAGGGGACGCGGGAAGTCGCGCGGCCGGTTGATTGGCGTGGGCGGGCACCCGGCGGCATCTCGCCGCCCCGATCCACGGAACTGCGTTGGGCTCGCTACCATTTGGCCATGACCCCCAACTCCGACGCCAGCCTGCGATCACAGGTCCGCGAGGCCATCCAAGCCGCGTGGGCAAGCGCCCGGACCGAGTTGCCCGTCCCGGCGCCCACGGCCGACGCCACGGCCGACGCCGCGGCCGCCGGGGCGGCCGAGATCACGATCGAGCACCCGGCCGATCCCAAGAACGGCGACTTCGCCAGCAACATCGCCCTCAAGCTCGCCAAGCCCTACCGCCGCTCGCCGCTCGACATCGCCAAGGCGATCGCCGCCCACGTCGCCACGACGGCCACGGATCCGGCATCGCCCATCGCCTCGGTAGAAGTTGCGGCGCCGGGGTTCCTCAACATCCGCCTGGCCGACGCCGCCCTGGCGGCTGCGGCCGCCCGCATCCTCCGCGAGCCCGCGACCTGGGGCCACGTCGCCGCCGCGCATCCGGAGCACATCAACGTCGAGTTCGTCTCGGCCAACCCAACCGGGCCGCTCCACATCGGCAACGCCCGCGGCGCGTTCACCGGCGACCTGCTGTGCCGTGTTCTCGCCGCCGCCGGCCACGAGGTCGAGCGCGAGTACTACTTCAACGACTTCGGCAGCCAGGTCAAGAACCTGGGCGCGTCGGTCGTGGCCATTCGCGAGGGCTGCGAGCTGCCCGAAGACGGCTACCACGGCGACTACGTCTATGACATGGCAAAGGAAGTCCCGGCCGAGCTCCTGGCCGCGGCCGAGAAGTCGGGCGAGGACGCCGCGTGGGCGGTCGGTCGCTGGGCGTCCGAGCGGGTTCGGGCCGGCATCGAGGCCAGCCTCGAGCACCTCGGCTGCCACTTCGATGTCTGGCGCTCCGAGAGCACGCTCCACAACGACGGCTGGGTCAAGCAGGCGGTCGATCGACTGCGGGCCGCCGGCGACGTGTACGAGGAGGACGGCGCGGTCGTCTTCCGCTCGACCAAGTACGGCGACGACAAGGATCGAGTCATCCTGCGCTCCACCGAGGACGCCGCGCCCACCTACTTCGCGGCCGACATCGGCTATCTGGTCGAGAAGTTCAGCCGCGGCTACGGACGCATCGTCTTCATCTGGGGCGAGGACCACCACGGCTACGTGGCCCGGGTCAAGGCCGCCGCTCAGTCGCTCGGCTTCGACCGCGACCAGGTCCAGATGATCCTGACGGCCTGGGTCCGCTTCGTACGCGACGGCAAAGAGATCCCGATGTCCAAGCGCACGGGCGAGTTCATCACACTCGACGAGTTGCTCAGTGAGATCGGCGTCGACGCCGCCCGCTGGTTCTTCGCCTCGCGCGCCGCCTCGAGCGGCATCGACTTCGACATCGAGCTGGCCAAGAAGCAGTCGACCGAGAACCCGGTCTACTACGTGCAATACGCCCACGCCCGGATCGCCTCGATCCTGCGCAAGGCCGCCGACTCGGGCATGACGCCGCCCGCAGGTGACGATGCGCGGCTGGCCGGGCTGCTCGCCGGCATCCTCCCCGGAGCGCCCGAAGCCCAGCTGGCCCGCCAGATCGTGCGCCTGCCCGAGGTCGTGGAGGACGCCGCCGAGAGCGAGGAGACGCACGGCATTACCGCCTACGCCACCGAGCTGGCCACGACGTTCCACGCCTTCTACCGCGACGCCCGCGTAATCGACGAGACGGAGCCCGATCGCTCGGCCGCGCGGCTGGCATTGATTGCCGCGACCAAGACGACGCTCGCCAACGCGCTCGGACTGCTGGGGATCTCCGCGCCGGAGTCGATGTAGCGATCGCCCGACGCCCTCCGCCCGGGCTCCTCGGGATCCGAAGTTTCCTGATTCACGCCAGGACGACATCGGGCAGACTTTCGCCGACGAGACTCGCTCGGGCAGCCTACGATCGACCGGGATCCGTCGAATCCGCCCCCAGTTGACCCGGATTTGGTGCCCTTCTCTCTTCTCTGCGCGCCGGCGACGCCCAATCCTCTGCCGAATGTCGATCTGATGTGAATCCGGCAAGTTCCGGCCCAGATCTGGGGTGCCGAACCGGCCCCGGACGGCCGCCGGGTCTGTGCGGCCCGGTTCACCCCATCGTGTTGCAGGCGATGAACTCCGGCACGAGCGCCTCGCTCGAGGCGATGGCGATATCCACATGCGTGGTGTCGCCGCAGATTCGGTACTGCGAGCCGAGCGCCGCCACGGTCTGCTGGACGGCCTCGTTGAAGGCGTCGCGGCCGGCCGCCGTCCGCCAGGCCGTGTGGAGCACGATCGCCCACTGGCCGCCGGGCCCCTCATAGAGCCCGATTCGATCGCCCGCCCAGGAAGAGACGGCGCTCGCGGCTGCGCTCGACCCGCTGCCCGTCCCGTCGTTGCCTTCGAGCCATATGCGCAGCTGCAGCTCGCCCAGCGTGTCCTGCATGGTCAGCTTCCAGTCGCTGCCGAGCGTCGTTGGGACCGGCGGAACTGTCAGCGCAACCGGCTTCACGTGGGCCGTGTACAGCTCCGGGTGGAGGATCTGCGAGGTCGAGTCGGGCGGGTTGGCGTAGAGCTTGTCGACAGCGGCCCAGCCGCCCGTGTTGTAGATGCCTTGCACGAAACGGAGTCCGTCTTCGTAGGGGTAGGTGAGTGTCTCGCGGAGGATCGCCGGCGCTTTGGCCAGCTGATCGGCCTGGGGCCCGCTAACGGACTGGCCGGCGATGGCCAGCAGCTCGCCCAGAGACAGGTTGTTCGCCGACCAGAGGGTCATCACCAGCGTGGCGTCGCCCTCGGGCAGGGCGGTCCTGGCCAGGTCGCGATCACCCTGGTCGGGCGTGTTGGTGGCCAGCTTGTCGAGCCCGAAGTTCTGATCCTGCAGCGCATGGGTGTATTCGTGGGAGAAGGTCAGCTTCTCGAGCCCGCCGACGCCGCCCGACTGCGACAGCACGTACAGCCCCTTCGAGACGGTGTCGTAGAAGCCGATCACCTGGCCGGCCTGCAGATCGAGTTCCATCTGCTCGAGGGACGACCCGGCCGGCAGAAGCCCCAGGTGGATCAACAGCCTGCTCTCGTTGGCCATCGCGGCGTGATCAGTCTGCTCGGCATTGGCCTTGGTGAGCCAGTCGCTGACGCCCTTCGAGTCGAGCAGCACCGGCTTGACCGTGTCTTTGGCACTCAACTGGCGAATGGCCTCGACCTGGCTCTCGATTGCGGCATAGACCGACTGGTCGGCCTGGTTCGGCGAGCCGGCGGCCGAGGGAGCGGCGCTGGATCCGAGCGGCGACGCGGGCGCCATCGACGCGACAGACACGCTCGGCGCGGTCGATGCCCCACTCGACGGCGCGGCGGTATGGGCGGTGGAGCCGCAGGCCGAGACGGCGAACGCGAGTCCGAGCAGCAGCGAAAGGCCAACTCGGCGATGTCGATACGATTGCATGCCGGCATTCTGCCAGGGCTCGGGGGAGACGTGGACCGTGGACCCGCCGCGGGCCGCGGGGTGCGGGGTGCGGGGTAGGGGGTGCGGAGGCAGACTGCTCGTTCCAGCGGTAGATTGGATCACTTTGTTATCGTTTCTTAACGCACCCCGACCCCTGCTTTCATGTTGGGAGGCTAATCTTCGCTTGGGAACACTGGACGAGCCTCCTGAACGTTCCACACTCCCTCCCTCCCTCCGACCGGAGGTGCCGATTGGGCAGGCGCCTCCGGTCCTCCTTTTGTGGGCCAAAATGCCCCGTCGGGGAGCTGCCCGTCCCGGTAGGTCGGGTAGCCCGGTCCGATAAGCGGCAATACAGCGACCTGTGCAAGAATCCCCTCATGGAGCTCACCTGGTATGGGCGGACTTGCGTCCGCATGCGTGGCAAGGACGCGGTCGTTGTGGCCGACGCCTATCAAACTGTCGTCGGGCCAACGGGCCGAGGGATCACCGGCGACATCGTCACCTATAGCCACCCCGACGATTCGCCGTTGCCCAAAGTCAAGGGCGGTCGCCCGTCACGCGACGGCAGCACGATCATCCCCGGCAGCCTGGAAGAAGCCTTCTGCCTCGACGGACCGGGCGAGTACGAGGTCAAGGACGTCCTGATCACCGGCGTCAAGACCTTCCGGGACGAGCATCGGGGCAAGGAGCGAGGCCGCAACGTGGCCTTCATCGTCGAACTGGACGGCGTCCACGTCATTCATCTCGGCGACATCGGCCATCTACTGACCGAGGACAAGCTCACCGACATCGGCCCCGTGGACGTGGCCTGCGTCGCGGTGGGCGGGGCCCTGCCCGCCAACAAGGCCGCCGAGCTGGTCGCTCAACTCGACGTCAAGGTTGTCGTTCCGATGCCGGTCTGCGACGACGCGGACGCCACCGAGGCGCTGGCCAAGTTCTTCCACGAGATGGGCGTGTCGGCGCCACCGGCTCCCCAGTCCAAGCTGGCGCTGATGCCGTCGTCGCTCCCCACCGAGGTCACCACGGTTCTGCTGGAGCCCCGCGGCAAGATCTAGGCCACGGGTCAGTCGGGGAGGTCGACGCCGATGCCGGAATCTTCGTGCTGGTCGTAGGGATACTCGTCGATGTGCGTCTCGGTGATGACGCTCCGCTGAGCCAGGAGCAGGGCACGTTCCTGTGGTCCCAGCTTGCCCGATCGATAGATCGCCACCAGCGCCTCGGCCGCAGCCTTGCGCACATCCAGGTAGTCCTTGAGCGCGCCGATCAGGACCGCGACTGCCCGTCCATCGCCGATGCGTCCAAGGGCCTCGGTGGCGGCCTTGCGCTCCCAGCCGCTGCCGTCTTTGAGCACGACCACGAGCGGCTCGACGGCGCGGGGTTCGCCGATTCTGCCGATCGAGTCGATGGCAGCCTTGCGCACGTGCTGGACCTCATCTTCGGAGGTGAAGGCAACGAACAGGGGCTCGATCGCGCCCACGCCTCCAACCTTGCCGAGTATCTCGGCCGCGACCATCCGCACGTACCAATCATCATCATGCAGGGCTCGGATCAGGAGTGGCGCCGCGTCGGTGTCTTCGATCTGGCCTAGGGCGCTGGCGGCCGCGTCCCGCAGGTCCCTGTCGGAGCCTTTGAGGGCGACCAGCAAGGCCCCGATCGCCGGCACGCCTATCTTCGCAAGCGCCCCAACGATCGCTCCCCTCACGTGTGGGTCTCCGCCGCCGAGGGCAGCCATGAGAGGCTCCACGGCACGAGCGTCGCCCATCTGCCCGAGCGCGTCGGCGGCTCGTCTACGCACGCTCTCGTTCCAGTCCTTGAGAGCAGCCGCGAGAGGCTCCACGGCCGCAGCGCCGCCCATCCGCGCGAGCGCCTCGACCACGATCATCCGCACCCCCTCGTTGGGATCACTGAGCGCGGCGATGAGCGGATCCACGGCGCGCGGGTCGGCGATTGCGCCCAGCGCGGTGGCGGCGGCCTTGCGCACGTCCTCATGCTCATCTGCCAGGGCGGCGATGACGGATTCGGCAGCGCGTGCGTCGCCGATCTGGCCGAGAATCGCAACGGCCGCTCCGCGCACGGACGAGTCCGGGTCACCGGTGGCGGCGATCAGCGCCTCGACGGCCGGGCCGCCGACATGGCCCAGCGCCTCCGCGGCGATCGCACGCACCTCCGGGTCCGAATCCTCGAGCGCGGCCACGAGAGGCGGGACGGCGCGCGGGTCGCCGATCTTGCCCAGCGCGGTGGTCGCGGCAAGTCGGATGCTCGAGTCCTTCTCGTAACCCAGCGCCTTGATCAGCCCGGCAACGTCCCCGCTGGCCTCGAGCTTGTGGACATCTGGTGGTCCGAACAGCGGCATCGTGCGGTCTCCTCAGGATCAGTCTGACACTGTAGGTGTCGGCCGGCGATGGGCTAGGATGCGTCCGGCCGGGACTGGCCTTCGAAGCGACCGTCGCTCGGGCCGGGTGGCTTCGTCCGGGGCTCCGGCATCTGCCACAATCGCCAGGCTTCGGCGTTGACTCAGATGAGGGAGGTCGTGCTTCATGGCGGACGTAGAACTCACGGCGCCTTTCCCGGCATACAACGGGACCGGGCCGTATGTCTTCGTCAGCTACGCTCACGCCGATGGCGACAAGGTGTTCCCAGAGATCGCGTTCCTTCACGCGCAGGGGTACCGGATCTGGTACGACGAAGGCATCGATCCGGGGAACGAGTGGCCGGACGAGATCGCGAGGGCACTTCAGGCGGCGTCGTATTTCCTCGTCTTCATTTCGCCGCGCGCCGTCGCGTCGAGCAACGTGCGAAATGAGATCAACGTTGCTCTGAACAAGCGCAAGCCGTTCATGGCGATCCATCTCGTCGAAACAGAGCTGACGCCCGGCCTCGAGCTGAGGATGGGGGACATTCAGGCCCTCATGCGCTTCAGGATGGGCACAGAGAGCTACCGCGAGAAGCTGCTCAAGGTGCTGCCCCTCTCGCTAAAGGACGAAGCCCTGGCCGGCTCGTCTTCGGCGGCCGAAATCGGAGCGTCCGGCGCCGCCGGCAGCGGGGCGGCGATCGCGCCCCCCACCGTTGCGCAGCCTGCGAACGCCTCCCGAATCGATCCCGAGGCCTATACGAAGAGCATCGGCCTTTCGGTCGTCGACTCGGCCGGCGCCCGGACTCTGCTCAAGGAATACGGGATCGTCTACCGGCCTTTCGGCGGCAATACGATGAGCAACGCGTTCACGGAGGGTTTCATCCTCGAGAAGGGCACCGCCGCGCAGACCATCCCATGGAGCTCGATCCGTCGCATCGTCGTGCAGGGCAAGGATTCGGCGACGGTGGAACTTCGCGACGGGCGGTCGATGGGCCCGGTCAAGCCGCGCTCCGGATACCTCGTGGGGACCGACGACTTCGGGTTCGAATTCAGCGTCAGTCTGGCCGATGCCGAGACGATCAGCTTCGTGATGGAGGCGGACGGTTCGGAGTGGAACGCCCTGCTGCGGGACATCCCGGAGCTGGTCCGCAAGACGACGTCGCCGGGCGGCTACCAGGCCACGTTCAAGCTCGTGCCGCAGGAGCATGGAGTGCTCGTCACGCTCGACCACTACTTCGACGGCGAGCTGAAGGCCTCGCAGACGTTCGAGATGCCCGGGCAGTACGACTTCCGCGCCTCGCGCAGTGATTGGGGCGGTTGGAATGTCGCCGTCCACGCCAAGGAGTACTACAACCTCAACGGCTACGAAGCCGAGACGGCAACGAGCCTCGCCAAGGCACTCACGCGGCTAAACGAGCTGTCGTCGAAGCGCTGAGCAGTTCGGATCCCGAGACTGCCTCGCCAGGGGACGGTTGGCGATTGACTCAGGTTGGGAACTCGACGCCAATTCCTTCGTCTGTGTGGACTTGGCATTTGCCAACCGGGTTCGTCGCCAGACCGAGCGCCTCGAACCGCCCCGCGGCCTCCGCCGGAGATCCGGTCGCCGCGAGCGCCACCGACGCCAGGACGCGGCGGGCATGGCCGGCGGTCTCGTACGGATGAGGGCCGTCGCGCATGATCGAGAGCAGCGGGCCTCGCCGCATCAGGCCGCGCTCGGGGTCGGGCTGCTCCACCACCGCGTCGAGGTTCTCGAGGCTGAACATCTCGGCCATGGCCCGCTCGGTGATGGTGTCGAAGGTTCGGCGATAGCTGGCGCAGTGCGGGTCGCGCGCCGTCGGGGCGAGACTCCCGCCCGAACCCACGAGCGCGTTGTAGGGGCAGCCGCCTTTGCAGAAGCCGAAGTAGGCGCAGTCGCCGCAGGCCTCCTTGACGTGCTCCTCGCGCGCGCGGAACTCGCGCCAGACCGGCGAGGCTTGCAGCTCCTCGAGGCTCGGCCGGCGGGCGACGTCGCCGACCCGATACTCCTCCATCCCCGCGAACCGCTGGCACGGGTAGATCGCCCCGTCGGGCCCGACCGCGAGGTACCCGCCCAGGCACTCGCCGAACGTGCAGATTCCGCCTCGACCGGCCGACACGCTTCGAGCCATCGAGTCGAGGGTGCTAATTCGAACCTTCGTCAGGTTCTCCAGATACCGATCGAGCAGACCGACCAGCAGCTCGCCGTGCGCCTCGGGCGTGATCGACCAGGCGTCGGCCTCCAGCCGTGGATCGGCCTCGGGGCAGCGAAGCGACGGAAGGGCCGCGTGGACGGAGAAGTTGAGCCCCTCGCGGACGAAGAAGTCGAAGATCTCCTGGGCGTGCGGGACCGACTGGGCGGTGAAGGTGCAGATGACCCCAACGTCGATGCCGTGGGCGCGCGCCCGTTCGATGCCGGCCATCGTCTTCGCGAAGTAGCCCGCCCCGCGCTGGACATCGTTGACCGCCTCAGGGCCGTCCAGGCTCGTGCCGAGCGAGACGCCGTACTCGCGGAACAGGTCGCATAGCTCGTCGGTGAGGAGCCAGAGGTTGCTTTGCGCCGCGAACCGGACCTTGCGCGGGGCGAGGCCATCGCGCAGAAGCGGGAGAGCTTCGCGGTACCAGCGGGCGCCGGGGACGAGCGGCTCGCCGCCGTGAAACGTGATCTCCAGGGCGCCGTTGCCCGGCGGGCTGCCGTTGTGGCCCCTGCCGCCGGCGCCGCCGCTCCCCTCGTTATCGCCCCCATCGGGCCCGGCGTGGCCCAGGGCCCGCTGCCACTCAACCACCGCTTCGAGCGTTTCGAGGCCCATGGTCTGGCCGCCGGCATGCGGCCCAAAACAGTAGGCGCAGCCTGCCGGACAGGCGAGCGTGGGAACGAGCATCAAATGCTGGGACATGCGACCTACCAACAACCCGACCTCGGCGGGGAGACAAGTGTAGGGGGGAGACAAGCGCCGGCCGGCGCGTCTTCGCAGCGATCTCGCACGTTTTCGGTGCCGCCGAAGGAGAATGGGCTCGCAACAGGGATCGCGCCGGCAACCACACCCTTCGCGGCCGATTCGAGCCCAACATCCGAGCCGCCGCCGAAGCTCAAGGCAGTCCGAGCTCGCGGATTCACGTGTTCGCCGGCCCGTCAGGGCCGACAAACTGCGCACGGGCCCTTCCGCTTTCGGTGCGACCGAAATCCTGCAGGATCGCGGCGCTGCACGGACCCATAGCCCGAGCGGCTCGGACGAAGCTCAGCCGCCCAAGCTGGTTCAGCCCCGCACGAACGCCACCCGCCCGCGCTTGATCACCGTTCGCGCCGGCCGCGCGCCGAGCCAGTAGGGCAGCTGATCGACTGAAGGCACGCCCCACACGACCAGGTCCGCCTGCTTGCCGGGCTCGATCGAGCCAATCTCGGCGCCGAGACCCAGCGAGTGGGCGGCGTTGATCGTGGCCGCGACGAGTGCCTCGGCCGGTGTAAGCCCCATCTCCAGACAGGCGATCGACATCACCAGGGGCAGGCTGACCGTGGGGCTCGTGCCGGGGTTCAGGTCCGTGGCCAGGGCCACCGGGATTCCGGCGTCGATGAAGCGGCGGGCCGGGGCGAAGTGATGCTTGCCCAGGAACCAGCTCGTGGCCGGCAGCAGCGTGGCCACCACCGGCCGATCCCCGGCGGCCGCGCGGGCGAGCGCCGCCACGCCTTCGTCGGAGGGCGCGGCCAGGTGATCCGCGGACGCACAGCCAATCTCGGCCGCCAGCTCGGCGCCGCCGGACGGGGCCAGTTCGTCGGCGTGGAGTCGGAGCGCCAGGCCGGCGTCGCGTGCGGCGCCCAGGATGCGGGCGGACTGCTCCGCGCTGAAGACGCCGCGCTCGCAGAAGACGTCGCAGAAGCGGGCGATCCCCTGCCGGGCAACGGCCGGCAGCTGCTCACCGATGACGGCGTCGACATACTCGGCCACACCGTCGGGCCGGTCGCGAAACTCGGCCGGGACAGCATGCGCGCCGAGGAACGTGGGCACGAGCTGGACCGGGCCCTCGCGATCCAACCGGCCGATCATGTCGAGTTCGCGCAGCTCCGTCTCCACGTCCAACCCGTAGCCGGACTTGGCCTCGGCCGTGGTGGTGCCGTTGGCGAGCATCTCGGAGAGGCGGCTCCGGGCGCCCGCGAGCAGGTCCGCGTCCGAGGCGGCGCGGGTCGCGGCAACGGTCGAGAGAATCCCACCGCCGGCCTCGAGGATCTCGAGATAGCCGGCCCCGCGGGCCCGCATCTGCCACTCCGCCTCGCGGGTGCCGGCGAACACGAGATGCGTGTGGGCGTCGATCAGCCCGGGCGTCACCAGGCCGCCGGCTGCATCCACGCGGGCGAACGAATCCAGGGAGTGGCCGGCGGCCACGATCTGGCGGTGGACGTCGCCGGCCGGACCCGCGGCGAGCACACGCTCGTGCCAGCACGCCACGGCCAGAGGCCCGCCACTCAGCACCGCGGTCTCGCCCTGCGATAGACCCCGCCGCAATCCACCCGCCAGTGTCGCGACGGCCGCGGCCCGCTCGATCAGCAGTCCGTCCGTGGGCCCGGGCATAGGCTCAGTGCCCCCGCGCTGCCTCGAGCCGCAACTCGAGCGCCTGCAGCGGCGAGAAGTCGCGCAGCTTGAGGAAGCCGGCGGCCCCGGCGAGCCGCTCCTCCTGGGACAGGTGCGCCGACACGCCGGCATGGTCCGCGACATCGACGAGGCTACCCAGCGGCGCCAGCCCGATCAGCTCGGACTCGGCCAGGTGGACGCCGTCCTCGGCCGCCTCGGACCGGACCGCCTCCCAGACCAGCCAGAGTGGCGTCGTCTTGTAGTCGAGCAGGTTCATCGATACCTGCGCACGATCTAGTTCCGCGATCCAGAAGCCGTTGGCCTGAACGCGCGGCAGGCCGCCACTCGACTCCCGGATCCGGCGCGCGATGCGCTTGGCCAGCTCCAGGTCGCGGCTCTCGAGGTTGATGTTGTAGGCGATCAGGAACGGCCGGGCGCCGACCGCCATCGCGCCGGCAGTGGCGTGAACTTTGGCCGGGCCGAAGTCCGGCTCGCGGCCCGATTCTCCGATCTGCGTCCTGAGGCCCTCGTACTGACCGCGCCGGACGTCCGCCAGCCGCTGGCGAGCCGGCGACGTGGCGGCCTCGCCGTACAAGTAGACGGGGATGCCGAAGCGGTCGGCCACGCGCGAGGCGAAGGCCCTGGCAAGCTCGATGCAGTCGGCCATGCTGGCGCCCGCCAGAGGCACGAACGGGACCACGTCGACCGCTCCGATGCGCGGGTGCTCGCCGGTGTGCTTCTCCATGTCGATCTCGGCGACCGCCACGGCAACGGTCCGCTCGAGCGCCTCGAGGATCGCGGCCGGCTCGCCGGCCAGCGTCAGGACGCTGCGGTTGTGGCTGGCGTCGCTTGTTCGATCGAGAAGGAACGCCCCCGGCACTCTCTCGACGGCAGCCGCCAGCTTGTCGATGACGTCGATCCGACGCCCCTCGCTGAAGTTGGGGACCGACTCGACGAGCTTCGCCACGCGACCTCCGTATCGCCTACCAGCTTCCGTCCCGGTCGCTACCCGTCCGGCAACGCCTACGATATCGTGGCACAGGACCAATGCGACTGGTCGCCTAATGCCCAAATAAGCCTCGGCCGATAGCATGCCGCGCGATGAAGGAAGACGCATGACCGGCAGGTCAAGGACCTCGCCCTCGGCGAGGGCGTCGCTGTGGCGGCATCCCGACTTCGTGAGAGTCTGGTCGGCCGCGGCGGTCTCGATTCTCGGCAGCCAGATCACAATCATCGCGCTGCCGTTCATCGCCCTTACGATGCTCGGCGCCAGTGTGTTCCAGGTCTCGCTGCTGGCCGCAGTCGAGATGCTGCCGTTCCTGTTTTTTACCTTGCCGGCCGGAGCCTGGCTGGATCGCGTTCGTCGGCGACCGGTGCTGGTGGCCGCGGACATCGGTCGAGGGTTGGCCCTGCTGACCATCCCGGCGGCCTACATCCTGGACTCCCTGACGATCGAGCAACTATTCGTCGTCGCTTTCGTGACCGGCACGTTCAGCGCCTTCTTCGATATCGCCGACGCGTCGTACCTTCCGGCCATTCTGGACCGGGACGATCTGGTGGACGGCAACGCCAATCTCCAGATCAGCTACTCGGTAGCCCAGATCGGCGGGCCGACTCTTGGCGGCAACTTGATCGCGGTCATGGCCGCACCTTTCGCCATCGCTGTCGACGCGCTCAGCTTCTTCGTCTCCGGCGGGTTCATCAGCTCCATTCGCCGCCGTGAGACCAAGCCAGAGCGCAGGGTCGACGCGTCGGGACAGCCCACGTCGATGGTCGCGGAGGTCGCGGAGGGCTTGCGCTACGTCCTCGGCAACGGCTACCTCCGGGCGATCGCCGCCAGCACTGGCACCACCAACCTGTTCGGCGCCGCCCTATTCGGCGTCTTCCCCGTCCTCATCTGGCATGAGCTCAAGCTGCCGCCGGCCTTCTTCGGCACGGTCATGGGGCTCGCAAGTGTAGGTTTCCTGGCCGGTGCCGCCGTCTCGAGCCGGCTGCCCAACAGGATCGGCCTGGGGCGGACGATCGTTCTGGCGACTGCTCTCGGGCCGCCCGCCTTCCTCCTGCTGACCCTCACGCCCGCCAGCCTGAACGTGGCCGCCGTCACGCTGTTCGTTGGCTGGTTCGTTGCCGGCATGAGCCAGGTGATCTACAACGTGGCCCAGGTCAGCCTCCGGCAGGCCATCACTCCGTCGGATATGCAGAGCCGGATGAACGCGACGATGCGCTTCATCGTCTGGGGAACCCTCCCGGTAGGGTCGCTGCTGGGCGGCGTGATGGCCACGCTGTTGCCCGTTCGGGCGGCCCTCGTCATTGCGGCAGTGGCCTCGTCCGCGGCAATCCTGCCGCTCCTGCTCTCGCCGCTGCGCTCCCTCCGCGAGATCCCGATGGAGGCCTCAGCCGCAGGCAGCATGGGCGGCGCAACTCAACCGAGCTCGATCGGCCAGACCGCGGTAGCCGCCCGCACGCGCCGCCGACCGGAGCCAGACCCGACCGACTGAACGAGCGGCCCGCTCCAAGCCAGGTTGGCCTAGCGGCTCCGAGCGGCCGCGGCGGCGCGATCCCAGAGGCTGTGGTCCAGGCCCTTGGCTTCGACGAGGCGCAACGAGCCTACGGGGCCGACGTTGTAGGTGCCGACGCCCAGGCCGGCCGCGCCGTCGGCGAAACCGCGCATCTCGGCCGCGACGTTGCCGTGGAGCGGGTACCCGCCGCTGCCCAGCATCTCGGTGTCCAGCAGCGTTACGGCCGGGATCAGCGCCAGCTCCTCGGGCGCGATCGGGGGCTCGTGATGATTGCCACCGTTGGTGAACGGCTGAATAGCCAGGGCCCCCGCCTCCCAGCGGAGCAGGTACTGGCCCAGCTTGTCGCCGATCACTCCCACGCCCTCGGCCGTGATGACGGCCGCGAAGTCGAGCAGAGTGTCGTCCGAGACGAAGCCCAGGACAGGCTGTCGCATCTGCCGGGCGGCCGCCGCGGTGGCGACCAGCCAGCCGAGCTGTTCGAACGTCTCCTCTTCGCTACCGAGGACCCGCAGCGCATCGACATAGCCGGGTGCGAGCATTCGGGCGGCTCGAATTACCGCCCGGTCGCCGGACTTGGGCTCGGGGACCCCCAGGTCGAGGAGCCACAGCTCACGGCCCGCAAGCTCGAAGAGCCGGTAGCCGTACGCGCGCTCCAGCGCCGTCAGCCCGGCGGCATCCGGCATGGCTCGCAGCAGCACACCCTGGACGCGATAGCCCAATCTGTCATCCCCTATATGTTCTTGGGCAAGAATCTACGAGTCCCGAGCAAGGAATCTACAAGTTGTTTTCATGCTCGTCTTCGAGCATTGGGACGCGGACTCCGCGCTCCCGAGCGACGTCCACCGCCCGGTCGTAGCCTGCGTCGGCGTGACGGATAACACCCATGCCAGGGTCGGTCGTCAGGACCCGCTCCAGCTTCTGCCTGGCGAGGTCGGAGCCATCGGCGACGACGACCATCCCGGCATGCTGAGAGTACCCGATCCCGGTCCCTCCGCCGTGGTGAATCGATACCCAACTGGCTCCGGACGCGGTGTTGATAAGTGCATTTAGGAGTGGCCAGTCGGCGATGGCGTCCGAACCGTCGCGCATAGCCTCAGTTTCGCGGTTCGGGGACGCAACGGAGCCCGAGTCGAGGTGGTCGCGCCCGATCACGATCGGGGCGCTCACCCGGCCCGAACGGACCAGCTCGTTAAAGGCCAACCCGGCCTTCGAGCGCTCACCGTAGCCGAGCCAGCAGATCCGAGCCGGCAGGCCCTGGAACGGCACCCGCGCCTCGGCCATCTCGATCCAGCGCCGCAGGGACGCATCTTCGGGGAAGAGCTCGAGGATGGCCCGATCGGTGGCCAGGATGTCCGCCGGGTCGCCCGACAGCGCGACCCACCGGAACGGCCCCTTGCCCTCGCAGAAGAGCGGCCGGATGAACGCCGGCACGAAGCCCGGGAAGTCGAAGGCGTTCGCGACGCCGGCCGACTGGGCCTGGGCGCGGATGTTGTTGCCGTAGTCGAAGGTCACAGCACCAGCCGACTGGAGGGCGAGCATGGCCCGGACGTGTTCGGCCATCGATGCCATCGAGCGCCGGACATACTCGTCGGGGTTGGCGCTGCGCAGATCGGCGGCCGCCGCCACGGAGACCCCCGCCGGCACGTAGCCGTTCAACGCGTCGTGGGCCGAGGTCTGGTCGGTGACGACGTCGAACCGCTCGCCGCGCCGGACCAGCTCGGGCTCGACTTCCGCGGCGTTGCCGACGAGAGCGATCGATTCGGCGCGACCCTCGGCCGCGGCCGAGCGGGCCCAGCCCAGCGCCTCGTCGAGCGAGTGGGTCAGCCGATCCACGTAGCCGATGTCGAGGCGTCGACGGGCTCGCGCCTCGTCCACCTCCACGACCAGCGCCACGCCTCCGTTCATCGTGACGGCGAGCGGCTGCGCCCCACCCATGCCGCCGAGCCCGGCGGTCAGCGTGACCCGGCCCGACAGGCTGCCGCCGTAGTGCTGGCGAGCCAGCTCGGCGAAGGTCTCGTAGGTGCCCTGGAGAATGCCCTGTGTGCCGATGTAGATCCACGATCCGGCGGTCATCTGGCCGTACATCGTCAAACCGGCCCGTTCCAGCTCGCGGAAAGTGTCCCAGTTGGCCCACTTGCCGACCAGGTTCGAATTGGCGATAAGAACGCGCGGCGCCCACTCGTGGGTCCGGAAGACACCAACCGGCTTGCCGGACTGGACGAGGAGAGTCTCATCGTTCTCGAGCCGGCGCAGCTCGCGGACGATGACGTCGAAGGCGTCCCAGCTTCGCGCGGCTCGACCGGTGCCGCCGTAGACGACCAGATCGTCCGGGCGCTCGGCCACCTCCGGGTCCAGGTTGTTCATCAGCATGCGCAGCGCCGCTTCCTGAGCCCAGCCCTTGCAGCTGATCTCTGGACCGCGCGGAGCGCGTACGGGGCGCGGCCCGGCGTGGGGCGTGGAGTCGGCTTCGATCGCCATCGGAGGCCTCCGAAGGTGTACCCGGGCTCGGCTTGGGTCGTGGCTCGGGCCCTGCCCGAGCGCTTGGCGCCAGTGTGCTCCGGTCCGGCCGAACCGTCTTCGCCCGGCCGGCGCCGGCCGCGGCTCCCTAGTAGATGGCCTCGATCAGCTGGCGGCCGTAGTGCTTGGGCCCGAAATCGAACATCGAGAGGACGACCTGGTTGTCGAGCAGGACCGTGTAGACGACCGGTCCGCCGCCGCAGGTCGCCAGGTCGACGATGAAACCGTTGATCGTCTCCTGCGTCGAGCTCGAGACGGCGTTTGCCTGCGAGCACGCGCCGGCGGCGTACTGGTCGACCCAGGCCGACAACACGTCGGCGTTCTGGTTCTCCGGGCGGAAATGGCCGACCATGAGCTTGAGCCAGTTGTCGTCGACGACGTCGCCGATCGAGCCCGCGGCGTAGCCGTCGAAGGTCTTGGCCAGATCGGCGTTGTCCATCGCCACCGACTCGCTCTCGGCATCCTCGACGATGGGCAGGGCGCCCACCTGGCGAGGCAGCTTGCCGAAGAGGCTCGGGTCGATATGCAGGCCGTACTGGCCGGTCGTGCCGCTCGCCCACGGGGTGGGTCCGATGTGAACCGCCGTGTAGAGCGGCGTGGGTGTCACGACCGGTTGACCGCAAGCGGCGCCGGCCAGGGCCATCGCCACGACGGCGGCCAGCGCGAGCGCGGCGCGGCGAGCGCCCGTGGCGCGTCGAACGCCCGTGGCGCGGCCCGTCGTGCCCATCTCAGAACTCACGGCGCATCACCGGGTAGCGCTCGTCGTCCACCGCCAGCCGGAAGCCGGCGCGGATCCAGAACTCGGGTCGTGCGGCGGGCGTGCTGTCCTCCCTGGCCCGGGCTTCCGGATAGGCCTCGACCGCGGCGAAGCCACGACCCTCGAGATCGACGCAGACCTCCTCGACAAGCCGCAGCGCGTAGCCGTTCCGGCGGGCATGGGCCGTGGTCGCGACGCAGGTGATGACCGCCGGCAGCGGCGCGTCCGGCAGCTCGTGGTACAGCTCGCGCAGCCGCGACGCCCGCGGATACGCGGTGAGTGGCCCGAACTGGCAGTAGACGACGGCTTCGCCGTCGGCCAGTAGCAAGCTCGCGTAGCTGCCGAATATGCCCAAGCCTCGACCCAGCAGCTGCAGCTTGCGGGGAGCCTCCGCGTCGATGGTCGGGCGGGCGGGGCGCGACGGCGCGAACGGGTTGTCGGCGAGCGACCCGGGCCGCTCCTCGAGGAAGGGGTTGCGGGCGGGCTCCTTGAAGGCCGGGGCGAATGGGTTCGAGGCGGACTTGGGGGCGGGCAGGAACGGGTTCGACTCGGACCGAGGCGCCGGCGCGAAGGGATTCTCCGAGGAGCCGCCCGTCGGCTCCGCCCAGTCCCCCTCCGCAACGGTGAAGCCCTCGGGCAGCCAGCTCGGTCGGCTCGCTTTCGAGCCCCGATCGGCGTCCTCCCAGTAGTCGCAGGTACGGTGATCGAACGAAGGATCCGCGCATGGCGGGACCAGCGCGAAGCGCGCTTCGTTGGTGACGTCCACGATCTCGAGGCTTGCCATGGCGTCCAACTGTACGGCAACAGACCCTATTGGCGTCGGCCGCTAGACTCGACGGCAACATGCCTGCCCCTTCTGCACTCCAGCCGTCCGAGTCGGGCCCGCGCTGGCGCCGCGCTCTCACGCGGGGCATCACCCGCAATGTCGTGGCCCTGGGCTTCGTCAGCCTGTTCACGGACATCTCGAGCGAGATGCTCGTCTACCTCATCCCGCTCTACCTGGCCAACGTGCTCCTGGCACCGGCCGCGGTCATCGGCCTCATCGAGGGCGTAGCCGAGAGCACGGCCTCCGTTCTGAAGCTCATCAGCGGCGCCCTCTCCGACCGTCTGTCGCGGCGGCGACTGCTCGTGGGGATCGGCTACGGAACCTCGGTGGCGGCCAAGTGCCTGTACCTGGTGGCGGTGGCGTGGCCGGTGGTCCTGCTCGGCCGCGTGGGCGATCGATTTGGCAAGGGCATCCGGACATCGCCCCGCGACGCGCTCATCGCCGACTCCACGGCGCCCGAGAATCGCGGCGTCGCCTACGGCCTCCACCGAGCGATGGACACGACGGGCGCGTTCGCCGGCGTGCTCGTGGCGGCGGCGGTCATCTGGGTCACCGAAGGCGACGCGACCCGCCTCACCGGCGATACCTTCCGGCTCCTGGTTCTGCTGGCCCTGGTTCCCGGACTGCTCGCCATTGCCACCATCGTCGTGGGCGTGCGGGACGTGCCGCGTAGGGCGCCGGCTTCGGCCGCGGCCACCGCCGCCGCACCCGTGGCGATGTCCGGCCTCCGGCGCAAGATCGTCGGCGACAGCGCGACGTGGCGACGCTTCCCGCGCCCGTTCTGGCTCTTCATGCTGGCCAACGCGCTGTTCACGCTGGGCAACTCGAGCGATGCGTTCCTGGCCCTGCGCTCGCAGAACCTGGGCCTGACGCTGCTGGCGCTGCTGCTGACCATCGTCGCCTTCAACGCCACCAACGCCGTGGTGGCCTGGCCGGCCGGCGCGCTCTCGGACCGCATCGGTCGTCGCGGGCTGATCGCCCTGGCCTGGTTCATCTACGGGGTCTGCTATGCGGGCTTCGCCCTGGCCAGCTCGGCCGTGTGGGTGGTACCGCTCTGGATCGCTTACGGCACCTACTACGCCCTGAGCGAGGGCGTGGGCAAGGCCCTGGTCGCCGACCTCGCCCCCACGGAGCTGCGGGCCACGGCCTTCGGGATCCTCAACGCCGTCCAGGGAACGATGATCCTGCCGGCCTCGGTGATCGCCGGCATCCTGTGGAGCGCGATCGCCCCGCCGGCCCCGTTCTGGTTCGGCTCCGTCTGCGCGTTGGCGGCCGTGGTGCTGTTGCTGGCCACGGTTCGCCCGGGCCCGCGGCGGTATTAGGCGGAGGCCGCCTTCTCAGTCGGCGCGCCGGCCGTTCCCCCACGTGCGACCGACTTTCGCTTGCGGACCCGCGGGCGCAAGATGACCTCGCATCCCCGACCGGCGGGGCTGAAGGCCGGATCGGGTGGTCCCGACAACGACATATTCATGGGGCGGCCACAGGGAATGGTCGCCGAAATGGTGAGGTGAGTCATGCGGCCTCTCGACATCCGCATCGAAGCCGCCCTTGGAACCTACGACGAGGACTGTCGATGGGATCTGATCGGCGGCATCCTGGCTGAGTGTCCCGACGACGTCCTCGAGGCGGCAACCGGTCTGCTGCACGGCGGCACGGACCGCGGCCGCACCCTCGGTGCCGATATCCTCGGGCGATTGGTGGGCGTGGAGCCGGGCACCCGGGCGGCCGTTGGTGAGGCGTTGCTCGCGGCGCTGGCCGTAGAGGAGGCCTCCTCCGCGCTGGCATCGATCGTCGCGGCGCTCGGACATCTGGGCGATGCGGGCACGCTGGGCATGCTCTTCCCGCTGGCCATCAACCACAGCGCTGAGGTCCGGCTGGCGGTCGCGTTCGCCGTGGCCACGATCAGCCCGCAGCCTCTGGCCCTCGAGGCGCGGACCGCGCTGATCCGCCTGTCGCGCGACACCGACGCTGAGGTCCGCGACTGGGCGACGTTCGGGCTCGGCACCCTGTCCGATGCCGACGGCCCTGACATCCGGGCCGCGCTGCTGGAGCGGGCCGAGGACGTCCATCACGAAGCGCGGGCAGAGGCTCTGTTCGGGCTGGCCGTCCGGCGCGATCCGCGAGCCGTCCCTCATCTGATCCAGGCGCTGCGGTCGCCGCTCGTCGGCGGGCTGGAAGTCGACGCCGCCGCTGCCGCCGCCGACCCGCGTCTGCTGCCCGCGTTGTGGGCCTTGCAGCAGGCGGGCGTGGCCGACGAGGTTCGCCTCCGACGGGCCATCGATCGCTGTTCCGGAGCCAGCCGGCCGGCGCTGCCGTCCTGACTGCAACCTGGCGAATCAGCTGCCTCAGCCGACAAGATCGACGAGTGAGCCCTCTCTGACGATCCTGGCTGCCGACTCGATGTCGCTGCCCTGCAGTCGATCGCGACCGAGGTGCGGCACGACCGACCGAATGCGCCGATGGGCTTCCTCGACTCCGGCACCCGGCCTGACGGTCGAGCCCTCGGCGGCCACCAGCTCGAGCCTGAAGTCGAGCGCCTGGGCGGCGACCAGCAGCTCGAGGGCGATGATCCGCTGGACGTTGGCGACCACCGTCATGGCGTGGCGGGCCGCGATAGATCCCATGGACACATGGTCTTCTTGATTGGCCGACGTCGGGATCGAATCGGCGCTGGCCGGATGGGCCAGGACCTTGTTCTCCGACGCGAGCGCGGCGGCGGTGTACTGGAGGAGCATCATCCCCGACTCGAGCCCGCTGCCTGATGACAAGAAGGGCGGCAGGCCGCCGTTCAGCCGGGCATCGACCATGAGCGCCGTCCGTCGCTCCGAGATCGCACCGAGCTCGGAGATGGCCAGCTTGGCGAAGTCCAGGGCCAGGGCCACGGGCTCGCCGTGGAAGTTGCCGCCGCTGATAACCAGGCCGCCGCCGGTTGCAGCGGCGGTGGCATCGGCCACGCCACCCTGCGGGAAGACGAGAGGGTTGTCCGTGGCGGAGTTCAGCTCCACGTCGAGCACGCCCCACAGGTAGTCGAGCGCGTCGCGGACCGCGCCGTGGACCTGCGGCACGCAGCGGAGCGAATACGGGTCCTGGACTTTGTGAGTCGAGGCGTGGTGGCTGGTCATTAGCGTCGAGTCACGGAGCAGGTACCGCAATTCCGCGGCCACGGCGATCTGGCCGGGGTGCGGCCGGGCCAGCTGGTACGCGGCGGCATACGCCACGTCCGTCCCGAGCAGCGCCTCGCAACTCATGGCGGCGGCGACGCTGGCGGCGCGCGAGAGGCGGTAGGCATCCGCGGCCACGAGCGCCCCGATGCCGCTCATCATCTGGGTGCCGTTGAGCAGGGCCAGGCCCTCCTTGGCCTGCAGCTCGAGCGGTTCGATGCCGGCCGTGGCCAGCGCCTCGGATGCGGCGATGACCCGCCCGCCAACCTCCACGTGCCCCCGACCCGTGAGTGGCAGCGCGAGATGCGCCAGCGGGGCCAGGTCGCCGGACGCGCCAACGGACCCTTGCGACGGCACGATGGGGTGGATGCCGAGGCGCAGCAAGTCGCAGATGCGGTCGATGACGACCGGGCGGCAGCCGGAGTGGCCCAGGGCCAGAGTGTTGGCCCGCAGCAGCAGCATTGCCCGGACCACGTCCCGCGGTAGCGGCTCGCCCACGCCCACGGCGTGCGACACGAGCAGGTTCTCTTGCAGTCGCGCCGAGTCGGCCGGGTCGATGAAGGTGGTGGCCAGGTCGCCGAAACCGGTCGTGACGCCGTAGACGATCTCGCCGGCCGCAACGAGCCGCTCGATGACCTCGCGAGCCTCGACGACGCGAGCACGCGCCTCGTCGCCCAATGAGACTCGACGCCCACCGCGCGCGACCGCCTCCACGTCGGCGATCGTCAGGTCCGCGCCCGTCAGAACGAGCTCGGCGTCGGCCGGCAGCGCCTGGCGCAGCCAGTGTGACTCGGGCAGATGACGGTGCGGTCCGCGTCCCGCAGACGCAAGGTCGGGGGACCTGGGCGTGTCGCTCACGTCGATGAGCATATCCCGCATCGGCGGCAAGGGCCGGGGAGTGGCTTTCGCGCGGCGCGTGGCCGGCGCGTCAGCCATCACTCCCGCGACGCCACTCCAACGGCTCGGGTATTCTGCGGACGACCTACCGCATACCGAGGCCGTCTTGCTCAGCTTCATCGATACCGCCGTCATTCCGTTTCTCACGAACCTCTACGACGCCGTCGGCTACCTGGGCGTCTTCTTCGCCATGGTTGTCGAGTCGACGCTGCTGCCACTCCCGTCGGAGATCATCCTGCCCATGGCCGGTTGGATGATCAGCGACAGCACCAAGATCGAGCCGCTCACCCACGCAACCTGGAGCTTCTGGGTCGTAGTGGTCATCGGCGTCGCCGCGAACACGACCGGGTCGTTGTTCGGATACGCCCTGGGAGCGAAGCTGGGTCGCCCGTTCCTCGATAGGTGGGGACGGTACCTGCTGATCCGACCGCACGAAGTCGAGCAGGCGGAGGGCTTCTTCGCCCGGTGGGGTTCGCCGACGGCTTTCTTCAGCCGCCTGCTGCCAGGGGTTCGAAGCGTCATCAGCTTCATTGCCGGCGTGTCCCACATGCCCATCCGCAGGTTCACGATCTACTCGACCCTGGGCGCCATCCCGTGGACGATTGCGCTCGTCTACGCCGGCACAGTTCTCGGCGCCAAATACCCGGATATCCGCAAGACCCTGGCTCCCTACGACACTCTGATCATCGTGGCCTGCGCCCTGGCGGTAGTCCTGTTCGTGTGGCTTCGCCTCGGTCACCCGGGCTGGCGCCGCGGCGCCGTCGAGGCCTGATCTGGGTCTGTCAGACCACGGATTGGCCTCGATCCCGGTCGCATCCGGCAGCCGCCGAGCACAATCGGGCCAACTGGTGGCAGACTTGGACCCGCGGCCCGAGGGCGTTACAGTGGTCGCGCGGCATAGGGGACGCTGATGCGCAGTAGACCAACTCGCGTCCAGTTGCAGGCGCTGAGCACCGACCATACAGACCGGCGAGGCTCGAGTTTCGCTTCTGGACGCCCGTGAGCGCGCCTGGAGACCGCTTCCAACCCGTTGGGGGGGCGGATGGCGGTCAACTGTCGCGATCGATGGCACACCCCGATCAGAAGGTGGCTCAGTCCGCTCGACGCATGGCCCACCCGGTCCGGCACGGCCCAATTTGGTGGCTGCGCCGCGCCGTCGCCGCCGTCCGGCCGAATCCCACCGGCGCGGGCCCGAGCTCCGCAGCCGCCCGCTTCCTGTTGCGGTTCATGCCGAAGAATCGGCGGCGTTGGGAGCTTGGGACCGTGCTTGTTCTGCTGGTCGCCGCGGCCGCGATTTCGGCGAGCATGCCCGGCGGCTGGGCCGCCCAGCCCTCCGCCAGCCCCTCGCCCGCACTGCTGGCTAATCTCACATCCGTGGACCCAGCCGCCGCGCCCAGCAATACGCATTCGCCGGCCGAAACGTCGCCCGATCCGACACTCCCGCCGCCATCACCCTCGCAATCGCCCTCCGCATCCGCATCTGCCAGCCCGCTGCCGTCGCCGACGCCGAAGCCGACCGCCGCCCCGACGAAGAAGCCGGTCGCCAAGGTCTACACCTTCGTCGCCCTGGGCGATTCACTGACCGCGTGGCCGGCGGACTCGCCCTGGCCGAGCCGCCTGGACGCCGAGGACGGCAACCTGCAGTTGGTGAAGAACGCGGGGGTGCCGGGCGACACCACGGCCCAGATGCTGGCCCGGCTAAACAGCGACGTCTTCGCCTACAAGCCCGAAGTGCTGTTCATCATGGGTGGCACCAACGATCTGGGCCACAGCATCAGCCAGTCCACCACGATCGCGAACCTGAGAGCGATCATCGTCGCGGCCAACGCCAAGGGGATACGCATCACCCTCATCACGATTCCACCGAACGCCTACACGGGTATGGCGGCCGAGATCGACTCTCTCAACGCTGCGATCACGAGCCTCGGTAACGCCTACAAGCTCGTCGTGATCGACATCCACACCCCGCTCTCGCAGCCGGCTGGTACGTACTGGCCGAAGTACACGAGCGACGGCCTGCATTTCAGCGCGGCCGGGGCACAAGTCGTGGCCAACACGATCTACAACCGAATTCACCGCTACGGGTTCTGAATCGGGGGCTGGCCTCCGCCCGCATCGAGCATCGCGGCGACCTCGCCGGGCGTGATCGCCGCCTCCTCGGATCGGCCACGCAGTGCACCCGGAAGAACCGCTGCCGAGATCATCACGATGCCGAGCAGCCCCAGGCCCACCGAGACCACGTACAGTCCGCGAATGGTGATGAGCCCGGCCACCTGCCCGCCCACGCCGGAGCCGATGATGCTGGCCAGGACGGTGACCGCGCTCAGCAGGCCCTGCGCGGTGGCGGCCGTTCCCTTGGGTGCCTGCCTGGACACGAACGTCACGCCGCCGACCAGCAGCAGAGCGAAGCCCGCTCCCTGCAGGATCGAACAGGCCAGCAGGATCGACGGTTCGGTGAAGACGACGTTGGCGATCTGCCGGGCGACGGCGATAGCCACTCCGACCATGATCAACCGTTCCACGCCGACCCGCCTGGCCAGGATCGGGTACGCGACCATCACCGGAACTTCCAGGATGGCAGCGATCGACCAGGCCCAGCCCACCTGCTCCGCTGGGGCGCCGAGCGACTTCAGGTAGATCGAGAAGAAGCCCGTCTGCGAGTAGATGGCAGTCCAACAGACGAGTGAACCGAGCATGAAGATGGCGATGGGTCGGTGGCCCAGGACCCGCCCCGGAGCGCGGAGCATGCTCGGGGCTCGCAGGACGTTCGACCGACCTGGCACAGAGTTCGCGATCAGGCTGCCCACGAGCATGGCTGGGATGATGATCAGGAAGATGACGCCGTAGCCTTGGGCATTGGCGAGCAAGCCGATGAGAGGGGCGAAGACGATGAACGCGGCCGACCCGCAGGCCCTCACCAGGCTGTACCTGGTCCGGTCCGAGCCGGTCAGTTCGAGCACGCGGACGTCGATCATCGGGAACAGCCCGCTCATTCCGATCGCGAACAGGGCGGCGAACACCGGCAACAGCGGCGTCGCGCCGAGCCGGAACAGGCCGTAGCAGCCGACCGCGGCCAGACCACCGGCCAGCGGCAGAAGGACGAGCGAGCGCGGGAATCGATCGTGGACGACTCCCCAGGCCGGTCCGCTGACCAGGGCCGTGGCGCCGGTAAAGGCCACCAGGGCACCGATCCAAGCCAATGGGATGCCGACGCTCTGGTAGTAGAGCGTTATGTATGGGGCGTTGGCGGCGATGCCGACGAAGAGGACGACGTAGGCGATGGAGGCACGACGCAACGATTGGCTCCTGGCGACTGAACGCTCGACCAGCCTAGCCCCAGGGGGCCTCGCCCGGGCCGCGCAGGTGGCTGACGTCGTTCAACAGAACGAGTTGCGCCCCATTGGGCGCGTCGTCGATCTCGTACCGAAGGACGGTCAGATTGGTCTGGTCTTGTAGGAATCGGCGGCGGTAGTCGCGGATCGGAATCCCGAGTGCGACGCATAGCAAGATGCGATTGAAGGTGCCGTGGGCGACCACCAGAACCCGCTTCTGGCCCTCGGCCGCGGCCTGCGACTCGGAGACGCTGCCGCGCGAGCCGCCGGGATCGGGCGAGCGGCGGCGAGCGACCGCCCCGGTCGGCATCTCCTCCGCGAGCAGGTCGCGCAGGAACCCGTATGCCCTGGCCGCAACCTCGTCCCCGGATTCGCCGCCGGGTGAGTGGGTCGTGGCCGGGTCGTTCTCCCAGCGCGCCCGCAGCTCCGGATCGCGGTCGTCGATCTCGGCGTAGGTCAGACTCTCCCACTGCCCGTAGTCGAGCTCGCGCAGCCTGTCGTCGATGCCGACCGGCCGGCCGGTGGCGACGGTCTGGGCGGTCTCGAGCGCCCGAAGCATCGGGCTGGCGACGATCCGATCGATCCGCACGCCGACAAGCCTGCGCGCCAGGGCCTGAGCCTGGGCGCGCCCCTCGGACGTCAGTGGCAGGTCGAGCTGCCCGCCGAGCATGACGTCGCCGGCCGTCGTCATGCCGTGTCTGGTCAGCAGCAAGGTGAGCATGGGCAGAGTCTATGGTGTGCGCCGATAGCGCGCGACTGTTCGCTAGCTCCAGGACGCCTCGGTCGAATCGGACAGGTGGCTCACGTCGTTGGCTACCAGGAGCTGAGCTCCGTCGGGGTTATCACCTTCTTCGTAGCGCAGCACGGTCAGGTTCGTCCGGCCCTGCACGAAACGACGCCGGTAGTCGCGCACGGGAATGCCGAGCGCAACGCACAGCAGGATGCGATTGATGGCGGTATGCGCGACCAGGAGGACGCGGCGCCGGTCTCCGCCCGGCAGCTCCTTAGCCAGCAAGTCGACGAGGAAGCTGCGCACTCGCTCCGCTACTTCGTCGCCTGACTCGCCGCCTGGCAGGTGGTTGGTCGCGGGGTCTCGTACCCAGCTCGCACGAAGCTCCGGATCCCGAGCCGTGGCCTCGTCGAACGTCAGGCCCTCCCACTGGCCACAGTCTTGCTCGCGCAGCCGCTCCTCGACCTCGACAGTTCGACCCGTCGCGACCGCTTTCGCAGTCTCGACCGCGCGCAGCATCGGGCTCGAGATGATCCTGTCCAGGCCGACACCGGTCAGCCGCCGAGCCAGTGCCTCGGCCTGCGTCCGACCATCGGGCGACAATGGCACGTCCAGCCGGCCACCCAGCCAGATATTGGTGGCCGCGGTTGGTAGACCGTGCCGAGTCAGCAGAAGTGTGAGCACGGCTACCCGTAATCGCTAGAAGAGCCCGACGATGTTGCCGTCGGCGCAGACTCAGACGGACCGCTAGAACAAACCAACGATGTTCCCGTCTGAGTCGATGTCGATCGACTCGCCGGCGGGATGCGACGGCAAGCCGGGCATCGTTCGCATCTCACCCAGAAGCGGCGTCACGAAGCCGGCGCCGGCCGACAGACGGACCTCGCGGATGGGGACGCGGAAGCCGGTCGGGCGGCCCTTGAGACTCGGGTCGTGGCTGAGTGAGAGGTGGGTCTTGGCCATGCACACCGGCAGGTTGCCGAAACCCAGGTCCTCGTAGAGCTTGAGGGCCCTGGTGGCCGCGGGCAGCTCGTCGACGCCGCGGGCGCCGTAGATTCGAACTGCGACCGTCTCGATCTTCTCGCGCAGGGGTAGGTCGTCGGGGTACAACAACCGGAAGTCCGGGGCGCCCTCCTCCGCCGCCGACCAGACGGCACGGGCCAGGTCCTCCGCGCCCGCGCCACCGTCGGCGAAGTGGCGGCTCACGACCACGTCGCGCGCGCCGGCCGCCAGAGCTACCTCGCGGATCGCGGCGACCTCGGCGTCCGTGTCGCCGGGATAGTGGTTGATGGCCACGACCACCGGGACGTTGAAGACGCGCACGTTCTCGATCTGGGCGGCCAGGTTGTCCGAGCCCTTGCGCACCGCGTCCACGTTCTCCTGCCCGAGCGCCGGGTCGAGCGGCTTACCGGCCACGATCCGACCGACGCCGCCGTGCATCTTCAGGGCGCGGACCGTGGCGACCATGACGGCCGCGTCCGGTCGCAGACCGCTCTGGCGGCACTTGATGTCGAAGAACTTCTCGGCGCCCATGTCNNTCGGCCAGGATGCTGTTGTTGCCGTGGGCGATGTTGGCGAACGGGCCGCAGTGGACGAAAGCGGGGCCGCCCTCGAGGGTCTGGAGCAGGTTCGGCTTGATCGCGTCACGCAGCAGGACGGTCATCGAGCCGGCGCACTTGAGGTCCTCGGCGGTGATTCGGCGGCCATCGAATGTGGTCGCGACGACCGTCCGGCCGAGACGCTTGCGCAGGTCTTGCAGATCCGACGCCAGCGCGAGGATTGCCATGACTTCAGAGGCGACAGTGATTTCCCACTCGGTCTCGCGCGGGTAGCCGTTTTCGCGGCCTCCCAGGCCGATGATGACCTTGCGGATCGCCCGGTCCGAGATATCGACGACTCGAGGCCAGAGGACGCCCAGCGGGTCGATGCCGTGCGGGTTGCCGTGGGTCAGTGAGTTGTCCACGAAGGCGGCGAGCAGGTTGTGGGCCGCCCCGACGGCGTGGTTGTCGCCCGTGAGGTGGAGGTTGAAGTCCTCCATCGGGATTACCTGGCTGTAACCGCCGCCCGCGGCGCCGCCCTTGATCCCGAAGACCGGGCCCAGCGAAGGCTGGCGGATGCAGACCGCGGCGCGGTGGCCGATCCGGTTGAGCCCCTGGACCAGGCCGATGTTGGTCGTGGTCTTGCCCTCGCCCAGCGGCGTCGGCGTGATGGCCGTGACGACGACGTACTTGCCACGCCGCCCCTCGGCCGCGGCCTGAGCCTCGACGCGGGTGATGCCGGCCAGGCTGATCTTGGCCTTGTACGGCCCGTACAGCTCGACCTCTTCCTCGCGCAGCCCCAGCTCGCGGGCGAGGTCCATGATCGGCCGCGGAGTCACCGAGCGGGCGATCTCCAGGCTGTTGGGCATGGGCGCAGCGGCGCTCATGGCCTCACGCCGGTCGCGGTCCGTCGAGCCGCTCGCTCCGCCTGGTCCGTGGCGGCTCGGAACAAGTGGCTCAGCAACAGTGCGTTGGTCAGCGGCCCGACGCCACCTGGGACCGGGGTGATCGCCGAGACGACGCCCTTCGCCGACTCGAAGTCCACGTCACCGACGAGCTTCTCCGCGCCCTCGCCATCGGGCACGACGTTGATGCCCACGTCCACGACGACCACGCCCGGCGAGAGCATGTCGCCCGTGACCAGGCCCGGCCTGCCGGCGGCCACTATCAGGATCTCGGCGTCGCGCGTGTGGTGGCCCAGGTCGCGGGTCTTGGAGTGCAGCACGGTCACCGTGCCGTGCTCGCGGATGAGCAGCAGTGCGGCCGGCTTTCCGACCACGTTCGAGCGCCCGACCACGACCACGCGCTTGCCGGCGATTTCGATGCCCGAGCGCTTGAGTATCTCGACCGAGGCCTGGGCCGTTGCCGGCAGGAAGCCGTCGTAGCCGAGCGAGAGCAGGCCGGCGTTGCGGGGGTGGATGCCGTCGATGTCCTTGGCTGGATCGATCGAGTCGATGACCGCTCTCAGCGGGATGTGCGCCGGCAGCGGCATCTGGACGATGATCCCGGCGACCGATGGGTCGGCGTTGAGACGCTCGATCTCGGTGCACAGGGCATCAGGAGTGACGTCCGATCCGATCTCGACCAGCCGCCCCTCGACTCCGACCTTCTGGCAGGTCCGCAGGATCTGCTGCAGATAGACCGCCGACGGAGCGTCCGCCCCGACCAACACCACCGCGAGCGTGGGTGAGTGACCCCAGCGCTCCTTGAACCTGGCGAAGTCCTCGGTCAGCCCGGCGCGTATCTCCGCCGCGATCGGGCTGCCAGTGAGCAGGCGCGGCCCGGCTTCGGCCGCGGCTCCGCCTCGTACGTCGATCACGCCGGCTCCGGCTCCGGCTCCGGTTCCTGCAACTGCCCCGACAGGACGATCTCGCGGGTTCGAGCAGCCGCCGCCGCGATCTCGTGGAGCATGGAGTCCACGTTCCAGCGCATCGTCTCCGCGTACTGCTCGTCGCCCGTGGATGGCAGATTAATCAGCACGTTCTCGGCAGCGCCCCGGGCGGCGGCTTCACCCAGCAGCGCAGCCACGAGCACATCGCTGGCTGCGTTCACATTGCTGCGCCCCGCCAGCGCCTCAGCCGCAATCACCAGACGCGCGCACGCCTTCACGCATTCCCAGGGCGCCTCCGAAGCCACGCGCGCCGCCGCGCGAATCGCCGTCCGCCGTCCTTCCTGCTGGTCCTCTGTACCGCGCGGCAATTTCAGGGCCGCGGCGTAGCCGGCGTAAGCGCGGGCGTCGCGATCCGCCAGGCTCAGGAACTCGACCGCGAGTTCGTGGCCGACGGCCTCGCACCGGGCCAGGGTCGGCTCGTAGGCCGCGTACTTGGGCTTGCCCGTCGACAGGGCCGCGACCATCGAGATGAGCGACGCCCCGAGTGCCGCTGCAATCGCGGATGCCGATCCGCCGCCGGGAACGGGCTCGGCCGACGACAGCTGCTCGACGAATTGGCCGACAGTCATTCCCGAGAACGAGTCATTCGCGCGCGGATCGTTCATGGTTGGAATTGTAGGGAGTCCGAGCGGCCCGGCGTCGATCGGTTGTTCTGCCTACCACGGGGACTCGCGGCCGCGGGATCGGCTGCCCGATCGGATCGCCACGGAATCCGATCGCCGGTCCGACGAGCGCAGTCCTAGGCGGAGCCGAGCACCGGAGCGAGCGGACTTGAAGGTCCGTGAGCGAGGAGCAGAGGCTCCAACGACGGAATGCGCCGTCCGACCGGCGATCTAGGAGAGGCCGACCTCGTCGTCCACGCCGTTGACCGTCCAACGCCGGGACCGATGCTGGAAGCACAGGGCCAGCCGGGCTCCGGGCGTCTCGACTTCGAAGATCGTGCGCGGGCCGACTTCGATCCGGTAGGCCGAATCCTCTCGCCGAACCGCCGTCAGACGGGTCACGGGCAGACGGATCTCGCCCCAGGTGATCTCACGTGGCGTGCCATCGAACCAGTCGGCTCGAACACGCACATCAACAGGCTCCATGCGGACGATGGCCATGGCGGGCGCTCCTCTTCGCTATGGCTTGGCCGTCGTTCGCTCGGGCACTGAGCGGATGAACGGACGTTCTATTACTTGTTGGCAGGTTATGCGAACGGGCGTTCTATGTCAAGAGACGGTCGTCCGAACGCCCCTCGTGCCACGAGATTGGCGGGGGCGAGTGACAGCTAGCGTGTCACTGCGTTTGGCTTCTCGCGGCGGCGCGATGGCTATTCGGGCGGGCCGCGCCAAAACCAAACGCCGGAAGCCACGCGATCGGGCCACGACTATGCTCGGCGGCATGAGCGATTTGAAGCGCCTCACTGCGATCGGCCGACCGGCGACTGACCCCGAATGGGCGGCCATCTCCGACCGGCGGTCGGTTCCGCCGTTCCTGTTCGTGGTCACGAGCACCGGCATCATCTGCACGCCGGGCTGCCCCGCCAGGTCTCCGGGACGCGAGCGGATTCGCGTCGTGGCCGGGTTCGACGAGGCCGTCGCGGCCGGTGCCAGAGCCTGCCTGCGCTGCCATCCAGACCGACTCTTCGGCGCGTCCGGGCGCGCGGCGGCCGATCCGGTGCAGGCGGCCGTTGCCCGGATGTCGACCGCCCTGGCCGCCGGTGACGACGCCCCTACCGATCGAGCGCTGGCCGGCGAGCTGGGTCTGCCCGAGCGCAAGCTGCGAGAGATGTTCCGCATTTCCCTCGGCGTCACGCCGCGGGCCTGGCTCGCGGCGCGGCGGGCGGAGTCGCTGCGCTCGAGGCTGGCGGACGGCCAGGACGTGACCGGGGCGCTGTACGACGCCGGATACGGCTCGGCGAGCGCCGCCTACGAGGCCGCCAATGGCGAGCTGGGCATGGCGCCGGGGCGGTATCGGAACGGCGCCGCGGGCGAGTCCATCCGCTGGACGATCGCCCCGATCCCGGAGGGAGTGGCCCTGGTCGCCGCCACGGACCGCGGGCTGTGCGCCGTCCGGCTCGGCGGCGACTCCGCCGCACTGGCGCGGGAGTTGCGGGCCGAGTTCCCGCAGGCGACCCTCGCTCGCGACGACGCCGCCCTCGCGGACGTGGCCTCGATCGTGTCGGATCTGGCGGTCGGCCGGCGGCGTCCCGAGGCGGACACGCTGCCGCTCGACGTTCACGCCACCGCATTCCGGCGGCGCGTGTGGGAGGCGCTGCGACGCATTCCCGCCGGCGAGACTCGCTCCTACGGCGAGATTGCGGCGGCGGTCGGGGCACCAGGCGCCGCCCGGGCCGTGGGCTCAGCCTGCGCGGCCAACCCGGTCGCGGTCGTCGTGCCGTGTCATCGGGTCATCGGCTCGGATGGCTCGCTCCACGGCTATGCGTACGGCCTGGCTCGCAAGCGCCAGCTGCTCGACGCCGAAGCGACGGCCGAGGAAGCGGCGGGCGGCAGTATCGAGCCGGCGGCGATCGCGCGGTAGCGGACCCCGGCCCGGCGGTCCATGCTTTCCGACGCTGGCGGCAGGCTCGAGTTCGAACGCGTCCAATCGATCCTCCACGAGGCGCTGCCGCCGGCGCCGGCGCGGCACGGCCCGGCACGGGCGATTTCCCAATGCTCATCAGGACGACATTGGGTTGGTCCACCCGATGGCGCCGATCCCGGACCGTCTCAGGAACCTCCTGAGGGGGACTCCACGAGGTGACCGCCAGCACCTTCTCGGCCATCAGCGGGATGGAATCGACGATTCTCCGCGTCAGACCCGGCGGTGTGGGGGGCCAAGCAATGCCCAATGTCGTCCTGGTGGGAAATCGGCCAGCTCGGGCTGCCGGCGGCCGGCGGCCAGTTCGGAGTCCCGGCGGCCCGCGGCCAGCTCGGGCTCCCGGCGGCCGGCGGCCGGTCCGCGGCCAGATGAGGCGCCGCCCCACCGGGCGACTACTCCACGTCGTCCTCGAGCTTCGGGACCCCGACGCGGCCCTCCACGGCCGAGGCCGGGTCACGTTCGAAGGGGGCGGGCAAGCCGCGATGGAGCAGGCTGCCACGGGTGACGGCGCGATCGCCGAAGCGGCGGCGGACCGCGTCCGTGGCATCCACCACTCGCCGCTGTTTGGCGTCCACGACCTCGAACATGCTGATCTGCTCCGGCGCCCCGAACTGAGTTGCGGACACGCCCAGCAGCCTGATCTTCTTGCCGCGGATCTCGGGCCGAGTCAGCTCCAGCGCCACCCGCCAGATCGTGTCGGTCAGGTCGCTCGGTTCCGGTAGCGACTTCTGGCGGGTGATGGTCCGGAACTGCGAGTCGCGAATCTTGACGGCGACCGTGCCTGCGCGGATGCCGGCGGCTCGCAATCGGGCCGACACGCCTTCGGTCAGGGCCAGCAGCGTCCGCTCGATTTCAGCCGGGTCTGTCACGTCGACCGCAAACGTGGTCTCGTGGCTGACGGACTTGGCTGCCTCTCCGCCGCCGACGACGGGATCGGAGTCGATGCCCAGCGCCCGGTCGTGAAGCGTGCCGCCGTGATCGCCGAGGGCGCGCGCGAGAGTCTCGACCGGCAGCGCCGCCAGCTCGCCGATCGTTCTAACGCCGAGACCGTGCAGTCGATCGGCCGTCTTCGGCCCGATCCCCCACAACCGCCGGATCTCGAGCGGGGCCAGGAAGGCGGCCTCCTCGCCGGGCTGGACGACCACCAGGCCGTCGGGCTTGCGCAGGTCCGAGCCCACCTTCGCGATCAGCTTGTTGGTCGCTACGCCGACCGAAACGGTGAGCTGGGTGGCCTCGACGACGGCCGCCTTGATCCGGCGGGCGATCTCCGGCGCGGGCCCAAAGAGCGCCTCCGA
>PLNK01000099.1:96764-114342 GCA_003142755.1 Chloroflexota bacterium
CCGCGCGACCCCGGGTCGCCGCCGACAATCACGGGCTTGCCGCGCAGCTCGGGGTGGTCGCGTTGCTCCACCGCCGCGAAGAACGCGTCGAGGTCGCAGTGAATGATCGAAAGCCGGCGGCCGGTCATCGTCAAATGATGGCGCGACGGGGCTCGGGTGGCCAGGACGACCCCGTCCGGCGCCTCATGGATACGCCGACATCGCCGTAGCCGCCCTGCCCGTAGAATCCGGCGCATGCGCTACGCCATCGACATCCCCAACTTCGGCGCCTTCGCCGACGTCAGGCTGACTGCGGACGTAGCCCGCGACGCCGAGGCGGCGGGCTGGGACGCAGTCTGGGTCTGGGACCACCACATGCGCGACCCGGCCGATCCGCACGCCGACCCCTGGATCCTGCTGACGGCCATCGCCCTCGCCACCGAGCGGATCCGCTTCGGGCCAATGGTCACGCCGCTGGCGCGCCGCCGGCCGTGGGACGTGGCCAAGCAAGCCGTAACGCTGGACCATCTCTCGGGTGGGCGGCTGACCCTGGGCCTCGGCAACGGCTCGCGCAACCGCGAGTTCACGGCGTTCGGCGATGAGGGCGATCTTCGGACCAGGGCGGCCATGCTCGACGAAGGCCTGGCCGTCATCGACGGTCTCTGGACCGGCCGACCGTTCTCGTTCGCGGGCGAGCACTACCGGCTGGACGAGGCGACCTCGCTGCCGCGCCCGATGCAGCAGCCGAGGATCCCGATCTGGCTGGCCGCCACCTGGCCGGTTCGGGCGCCCTTCCGACGAGCCGCCCGCTGGGACGGGGTATGGCCGCTCCGCCGCTCGCCGGACGGCACGAGCGCGCCACTTTCTCCGGACGACATCCGCGGCGTGTGCTCGACCATCGCCGAAGAACGCGCCGCGACCGGCAGGGAATCGGCCCCGTTCGACGTCATGGTTGACGGCTCCACTCCCGGCGACGACCCGGCTTGGGCGGCCGCCACTACGAGCGAGTTCGCCGAGGCAGGCGCGACGTGGTGGACCGAGCGCATCAACACGTCGAGGGGATCGCTCGAGCAAATGCGCCTCCGGATCCGCCAGGGCCCGCCGAAAGTCTAGGGCGTGGGGCCCGCGCGCGACCAGCGCAGCGGTGCCTGTCGAAGCCCCTCCGTCGACCCCCATGTCAACCTCCGACTCTGCGTGCGTCGCCCGTCGATCACTGGCGGGCGGCGCTGGCTCGTCGAACGGTAGCTACCTGGAGCGACCCGAACACGAGCCATTGCCTCAGGCAATGGCTTTGACGGGACGCGGCCGGCATTCCGATCGCGGGCGGCGGCACCCGGTTTCCGCGACATTCGCCGGGTGACTCGCACGAACGCGAATATGCCCGGGGGCGGCCAGAATCGGCCTCCGATCTCGCGGTCGGGTCGGTCTTCGAGCCCGAGAGACCGCCGGTCGAACCTCTCAGGACCGGCGAGAACCCCGGTTCGGCATGTTCGACCTCCACGGACCTGCGATGCATCGCGACCGAGTCACGCCATGAATGTCGCGGAAATGGCGTCGCCCAGCGGCGGCTGGGCAGGAGCCCTGTCGGCGGCCCCGAAGTTGCGGAGTCAGGGAGGCATCGCTGCGCGATGCCGGGCATTGAGAGAGTGCCCGCCAGAGCCATTGCCGAAGGCAATGGCTCTTAGCCCTTCGGTTCTACAACCACCGTCACTTCAGGCGTCATTCCGGCAAAGACCTTGACGGCAACTTTGTAGGTGCCGAGGGTCTTGAGTGGTTCCGGCAGCTCGATCTTGTGGCGGTCCACGGTGATGCCGCGGCGTCCGAGAGCTTCGGCGATCTCCTTGGCCGTGATGGAGCCGTAGAGCTTGCCGCCCTCGCCCACCTTCACGCCCATGGTCAGAGTCGTGCTGCCGATACGCGTGGCCGCAATCTCGGCGTCCTCACGCTCACGCTTGCGCTTCTCTTCGCGGCTTGCGATGTCGTGCTGCCAGGCGCGGTACGCGCCGCCGGCGGCGGGAACAGCCACTTTTCGAGGGATCAGGAAGTTGCGGGCGTAGCCCTCGGCGACTTCCTTCATCTCGCCGCTCTTGCCGAGCTTGTCGACGTCGGCGGTCAGGATGACCTTCACGCGAAAGTTTCCTCCTGTGACGCAGGGCCTGGCCGAGCGTCCGTGACCCAGGATCGAACCTTTGGCCCGATCCTGGTTTGGTTGACAAGCCGGCCTGCTGCGTCGAACGCCTCAGGCAGCCGGCGAATTAGCTTCCGCACCGGGGCGGGAGTCAGGCGGCGCACCTGGTCCATGTCGCGCCGGAAAGCGTCGCGGTCGATCTGGAGCTCGTCGATCTTCTCGTCGAGGATCTCCTCCGGCACTGCGTCGAAGAAGATCTCGACCGCCAGGACCAGCACGGCCAGATCGTCGATACCGCCCAGGATGGGGATGTTATCGGGGATGAGGTCGCGACCGATGAGGACGTAGCCCGCCGCGCCGGCAAGGATCGCCTTGTGGCTGGACGGGATGCGGGCGTCGAGGGCAAGCGCCCAGATGAGGCGCGAGTACATCGGCACGCGGCTGGCGAGGGGCACGAAGGCAAGCCAGCGTAATGAGCGCAAGAGACCTCCCTTGCGACGCCGCCGACCCTTCGTGACCACCAGACTCGTGATCGCCATCCTCAACTCGGCCGTGATCGGCCCCTTGCGCCGGGCAGTCGAATGCAATCCACCACTCCGGGAATGGTTGAGTCTATCAGGCACGGTCGCGGACTACGAGGCCGAGCCATTGCTTAGCAATGGCTCCTCGCCGAGCGCGCCCCCGGGCATGAGCCCAGCCCGCCGCCGGTGGCGCTCAGCCCGCGCCAGAATGGCGGCGTGGACACCTATCGAGAGAGCCTACGGCCTCGTGGCGGCCGGTCGGTAGCGGAGGCGTCGGCAACGAGCGAGCGCGGAATCGGACTCGAGAACGGCAGAACGTCCGGTGCCGACATACCACGAAATGTGCGGCCCTTGAAACAAATCTGAAGCGCGGGGGCGTAGGATCAACTCATCCGCGAGTGCTGCCGGAAGGGGTCGATGATCGGGCGGAAGGCCAGCCACTCCGGGGGGCAAGAAGCCGGCGATCGCCTCGATACGGGGCACGGTGTTGATGTGTCCGCGCCCAATTCGCCCGATGCGGGGTCGCCGGCCGAGTCCGCCCGGACCTGGCGCCGCGACCCCATCGCATGGGCCATCGTGTTCGTCGCGGTCGCGTTCGCAGGCTGGTCGTTGTGGTGGGTCTCGCGACTCGGCGACGCGACCCTGAGCAACCGTTTCATCGGCGGCGCGGCGGTGCCGAGTGGCGTGCTCGTGACACTCGGGGCGCTGCGCATCCGGCGCAGCGAGCGGCTCGATCCGCGAACACGCCGGGCCTGGTCGATCATCGGCGCGGCGTTCGTCGGCTACGGCTGCGGAGCCCTGCTCCACTATCTGGCGGGGGAGACTCAGGCCCTGAGCCCGCTGGTGCCGGTCGGCCTGGCGCTGGAGGTCGCGGCGTATCCACTCGTCGCGATCGCGCTGGTGCTGCTCCCCAAGCCCGCCAGGACGCGCTTCGACCTCGCGCTCTTCAGCCTGGACGTGGCCATCGTCGCCTGGAGCGCGGCGATGCTGACCTGGCACTTCTTCATCTTCCCCGTCGCGAGAGACGCCGGCCAGGGCCTTGTCGCGGCTTTCGGGGCGGCGATGTTCCCGGTCGCCGACCTGAGCCTGGTCTTCGCCATCGGCGCCTTCGTGGTCCGAGGACTGAAGGAGAGCAGCCGCGCGGCCATGGCCGTGGCGTGCGTGGCACTGGTCTTCATCTTCGTCGGCGACATGGTTTCGGGCATGGAGACCCTCAGGGGCACCTATGTGGCGGGTGGGCTGTCTGGCTTCCTCTACTCCATCGCCTGGATTGGGATAGCCGTTGCCGCCTACCTCCAGTGGCGAATCAAGGACAGCGATCGACCGATGCAGGGCCTGGCCGACTACGCGCGGTCGTTCCCATGGCTGCCCTACGTCGCCGTCGCCCTGGCCTTCATCGCCCCAGCCATCCGCGACTGGAACGACGTCGACATGCTCCGCCAGCATGTCCCGGCGACGGGACTCCTCATCGGGCTCGTGGTCGCGCGGCTGAGCGTGACCGCCCGCCAGAACGCCAGCCTGGCGGCCGCCGAGCGCGAGCGCCTGGCCGCAGCCGTCGATCAGGCAGCGGAGGCCGTGCTCACCACCGACCGACTCGGCCTCGTCACTTACGTCAACCCCGCCTTCACCCGGATCACCGGCTACTCCGCCGCCGAGATCGTCGGAACGCGCGCCGATGTGCTGCGCGGGGCCACCGACCCGGCGCGCCTGGCCGAGATGCAGGCCACCAACGATCGCGGCGAATCGTGGGAGGGCCGGGTCGTCTGGCGGCGAAGCGACAGCGCGACTGTCGAGTTGGACATGGCGATCGCGCCCCTGCTGGACAACTCAGGCGCCGTCGTCGGGTCGGTGACCCTGGCGCGCGACATCTCACGAGAGCGGGCCCTCGAAACCCAGCTGGCCCAAGCCCAGCGAATGGAGGCGGTCGGCAGGCTGGCGGGTGGCATCGCCCACGACTTCAACAACATCCTGACTGCCATCAGTGGCTTCGCCGAACTGGCTACGGACGAAGTGTCGAGCGACGATCCGGTCGCCAAAGACCTCGACCAGATCCTCAAAGCCTCGGACCGGGCCGCCGGCCTGACCAAAGCGCTGCTGGCATTCAGCCGCCGGCAGGTCATGCAACCTCGCCTGATCGACCTCAACGAGGTGCTGGGCGGCCTCACGCCGATGATCGGCCGGCTGCTGGGCGAGGATCTGCAGCTCGCCGTCCAGCTCGACCCGATGCTCGGCCTGACCATGGCCGATCGCGCCCAGCTCGAGCAGGTTGTCCTCAGTCTGGCGGTCAACGCGCGTGACGCGATGCCATCGGGCGGGTCTCTGACAATCGCCACGGCCAACGTCGATCTCGAGGTCACACAGGCGCGAGCACAGGTCGGCGCGGTGGCCGGACCGTACGTGACCCTGTCCGTTGCGGACACCGGCGTGGGCATGACGCCCGCGGTCATGGAGCACGCCTTCGAACCGTTCTTCACGACCAAGGCCCGCGGCAAGGGCACCGGCCTCGGACTTTCGACCGTGATCGGGATCGTCCAGCAGAGCGGCGGCTTCGTCCGCGTGGAGAGCGAACCTAACGCCGGCAGCGTCTTCACCGTCCACCTGCCGCGTTTCGACGGCGCTGCTCGCCCCGAGGAGGGCGTCGAACCCGTAAGCCTGCCCGTTGGCGGCGACGAAACGATTCTTGTGGCCGAGGACGAGGATGCCGTTCGCCAATTCGTGGAGCGGGTCCTGACCGGGGCCGGCTACCGCGTCACGGCGGCGACCCACGGCGCGAACGCCCTCACGCTGGCGGATGCGATGCCGGACCTCGACCTGCTGGTCACGGACGTGGTGATGCCCGGCATGAGCGGCGTCGAGCTGGCCGGCCACCTGGCGGCGATTCACCCCGGCCTGCCGGTCATCTACGCCTCGGGCTACTCGGAAGAGGCGATTCTGCTGGGCGCGGTCGGCGAGGACCGCGTGCCGTACCTGTCCAAACCCTTCACGGCCGAGGCGCTGCTGGCCCTCGTCCGCGAAGTCCTCGATCGCCCCTCGACACGCGCGGCGCAAACGCCATCGGGCGCGGCGGGGCCGGAGTAGAAGCCGCTGCTCGTCGCAAGTACGGACCGAGCAGGCCTTTGTGGGCCATTCCTGAAGCGTCGGAAAGCGCCGGAAGATAGGAGTACCGTCAACTCACCCGTCCTCATTGGCTGCTGGCGGGTCGTCCCGAGGCGGAGGAGCACGTGACAGTTACGCCCGATTCTGGCGTCGTCGGCGTGCTGCTACCCATCTTCTGGCTGGCCGCCGTGGTGGCGCTGCTTCTGGCGGCGGCAGTGGCATTCGCGCCCAGACTGAGACCACTATCCCCGATCCTTTCGACCGCCGGTTCGGCGCTGGCCCTGGCCCTGGGCTGCGTGCTCATCGCCTCCGGCGCGTCGCTGTCGGGGAGCGCCTTCCACGTCCTTGCGCTGTCCACGGTCGCGTTCCACTACGACGGGCTGAGCGGCGTGTTCCTGGTGGCGTTCGGGCTGTCGTCCGCGGCGGCGTCCCTATCGATCGTGGGCGAGCAGGCCCGCAGCCGACCCGAGGAAGCCGCCTATCCACTATTCCTGGCGAGCATCGTGTTCGTCCTCGGGGCCAGTACCGCGTTCTCGTTCCTGCTGGCCTGGGAGTCGATGGCCCTGCTTTCGGCCTTCCTCATCGTGGGCCTGCGCCCGACCCGAGCCGTCGTGTCGGCCACGAACCTCTATCTGGCAATGACCCAGGTCGCGACCGCCGCGATCCTCGCCGGCTTCGCGATCCTGGCAGCCCGGAGCGGCGGCCAGCTCGACTTCGCCAGCTGGCATATCGCGGCGCCGGGACTTGGGCCGATATCGCGCAACATCGCGCTGGCCCTGCTCTGCATCGGCTTCGCCACCAAGGCCGGGGCGATGCCGTTCCACGTCTGGCTGCCCCGGGCCCANNCTCTATGCCCTGATGCAGCACGACATCAAACGGCTGCTGGCCTTCCACAGCATCGAGAACATCGGCATCATCCTGATCGGCCTCGGCAGCGCTCTCCTGCTCCAGGCCCACGGCGCGACCGAACTCGCCGCGCTGGCCCTGACTGCCGCCCTCTTCCACTCCATCAACCATGCGGTATTCAAGAGCCTGCTCTTCCTGGGAGCCGGCGCCGTCGTTCGCGCCACCGGGCTCCACGACCTGAACCACCTCGGCGGCCTGGGTCGGAAGATGCCGGCCACGATGCTGGCCTTCGGTGTCGGCGCCGCAGCCATCAGCGGCCTGCCGCCGCTCAACGGGTTCGCCAGCGAGTGGCTCACGTTCCAGGGTCTGTTCGGAGCCGCCGGGACGGCTGGCATCGAGCCGCTGGCCAGGTTCGCGGCCGCTCTTGCGATTGGCGGGCTGGCCCTGACCACGGCTCTCGCCGTCGCCTGTTTCGTCAAGGCCACTGGTGTCACGTTCCTGGGCCTGCCCCGCACCGCGGCGGCCTCGAACGCGAGCGAGACGACTCGGCCCGCGGTCGTGGCGATGAGCCTGCTGGCCGTGACTTGCCTCGGTCTGGGGCTGGCGGCCGGCCCGGTGTCCTCAGCCCTCAGAGCCGTGGCTCGGGTAGCGTTCCACGATGGACCGCCCCTCGTCACGGTGGCCGCAGTCAGTGCCGAGCCGCAGTCCTCGAACGTGGCGATCTACGCGGCACTCAGCGTGGGGCTGCTGCTCGCGGCCGCGATCGGCATCATCGCCATCGCGTCATGGGCGCGAGCCCGGGCCCGGGTCCGTCGGGTGGATACGTGGACCTGCGGCATCGCGCCGAAACCGGCGTTCCAGTACACCGCCACCAGCTACGCCAAGCCGATCCGACTCTTCTTCCGCCGCATCCTCGTGGCCGAGCGGGAAGTCAGTGTCGAGTATCACCCCGGCACCTCGTTCCCCTCATCGGTCCGGTATCGCAGCGAGATCACTCTGCTCTTCGAGGAGCGAGTCCTGAAGCCGGCCCACAGGCTCAGTCTCCGAGCCGCGAATGTCGCCCGGAAGCTCCAGGGCGGGGCAATCCAGCTCTACATCGCCTATATGGTGCTGGCCGTCCTGGTGTTGCTGTGGTGGGCCCGATGATCCCGTCGGCGGCCGTCACTACCGTTCTCCTGGCTGCGCTGCAGCTCATCGTCTTCGTGCTCTTCGCGCCATTCCTCACGGCCACGATCAGGCTGACGAAGGCTCGCCTCCAGAGCCGCCGCGGGCCCGGACTCCTCCAGCCCTACCGCGATTTGGCCAAATGGTGGGGCAAGCTGCCGCTGGAGAGCAACGCCTCGGGACCCGTGGCGCGCTACGCCCCGCCGGTCGTGCTCGGTGCGATCCTGACCGCCGCGCTGCTGGTCCCCGAGGCGACGAGCCGCGCGCCCCTGCTCGGCTGGGGCGACTTGCTCGTGGTCGTCGGCCTCTTCGCCACGGCTCGGTTCGTGCTTGCCCTGTCGGCCCTCGATGCCGGCGGCGCGTTCGGCGGCATGGGCAGCAGCCGCGACGTGGCCATCTCGGCCCTGGCCGAACCCGGCCTGGTCCTCGCCCTGGCGGGAGCCGCGCTCGCCGCCGGGTCGAGCGATCTCGGCATCATCAGCGCCTTCGGCATCAAGCAGGGCATCGGCCTGCTCGGCCCCGCCCACCTCCTCGCCGCGGCGGCCTTCGCGATCGTCATCGTCGCCGAGACGGGTCATCATCCGGTCGACAATCCCGACACCCACCTCGAGCTGACCATGATCCACGAGGGCATGCTGATCGAGGCGTCCGGTCGGTCGCTGGCGACGCTCGTCTTCGCTTCGGAGCTGAAGCTCGTCGTGCTCGCCGCCGTCTTCTCGGCCGCTTTCTTCCCGTTCGGCGGCGCGACCGAGATTGCCCCCGGGCCGATCGCCCTCGGCCTGCTGCTGGGGCTCGGCAAGATGCTCATCGTCGGCCAGGGGCTGGCACTGCTCGATGCCTCGATCGCCAAGGCTCGCATCATGACCCTGCCGGACCTCCTCGGGCTGGCCTCGTTGCTGGCCATCGCCGGCCTGGGCATCCAGGTGCTGCTGCCATGAGCCTAACCATCACTCTCACCGCCCTCGACGCCGCGCGCCTGCTCGATGCCACATCTGCCGGCATCGTCCTGGTGGGCATCTTGATCGCCGGCACGCGTTCGATCGGTCGGGCGGTCTGGCTCGTGGCCGCGCAGGCGATCCTGCTCTCGGCCGCGATTGCCGGCGTCGGCCTGGCCACTCACTCCTCGCATCTTGTGATCGGCAGCCTGGTGACCCTGGCGAGTCGAGGCATCGCGGTGCCGCTGGCCATCCGCTACATCCTCCGCCAGAGCCCGGTGCGGGTGGAACGCAATCCCTATCTGGGGCCGCGCGCATCGCTGGTAGCCGCCATTGCGATCGTCTTCGTCTCGGCCATGGCCATCGGCAACGCCACGCTGGTGGGGTCGGTCGAGGCGCCCAGAGCGCTGCCGGCGGCGGTCGCCGAGGTGCTCACCGGCCTGCTGATCGCCATGACCCGCCGCAAGGGTCTATCGATCGTGGTTGGACTGCTCGTGTTCGAAAATGGGCTGGCCCTCGTAGCGTTCAGCCTGACCTACGGCATGCCCTTCGTCGTCGAGCTCGGAGCCACGTTCGACCTGCTCATGGTCGTGGTCGTCGTCGGCGTGTATGCGCGTCGGATGCTGACCGTCTTCGGGTCGCTCTCGACCGACAAGCTGAGGAACCTGCGCGGATGAACGATCCCGTTGTCGCCATCCTCGTTCTTGCCCCGGCAGTCGGCGGTCTGGCCGCCTGGCGCATGCGCGGGCAGACGGTCGAGCTCATAGCCTTCGCCGCGTATGTGGCGGCGTGCTCGGCCGGCGTCGGCCTGATCCTCGCGGCCTTCCAGACCGGCCACGTCACGGCGTTCGGCGGCATCGTCTCCATCGACGCCCTGGGCGCCTACGTGCTGGCGCTGACCCTGATCGTGGCCGGGCTCGCGCTGTGGGCCTCGCCCCGCTACATCCGCCACGAGCTGGCCTCGGACGGCCTGAGGCCCCACGACGAAGGCCACTACTACGCCCTCTTCCTGTGGTTCATGGCCACGCTCATCACCGTCCCGATTGTCGACAACCTGGGCCTGCTGTGGGTGGCCATCGAGGCCACGACCGTGGTTTCGGCGCTGCTCGTCGGGATCAACCGCTCGCCCGACGCGATCGAGGCGGCGTGGAAGTACCTCATCCTGGGCACCATCGGCGTGGGCTTCGCGCTCCTCGCGACGCTATTCGCTTATGCATCGTCGGTGCAGGTCCTGGGCGAGAGTTCCGATGCGCTCAACTGGACGCGCCTGATGTCGATCGCCCCGACGCTCAATCCGAGCCTGCTGCGACTGAGCTTCGTCTTCGCCCTGGCCGGCTACGGCACCAAGATCGGGCTCGTGCCGTTCCACACCTGGCTGCCGGATGCCCACAGTCAGGCCCCGAGCCCGGTCAGCGCGCTTCTCTCCGGCGTCTCGTTGGTGGCCGCGCTCTACGCCCTGATCCGCTTCCATCTGGTGGCGGTCGCCGGCATCGGCCCCGGGTTCTCGTCGACCTTGCTCGTCGCTTTCGGCCTGTTGAGCATGGCCGTCGCCCTGCCGTTCATGATCCGGCAGGAGGACGTCAAGCGGCTGCTGGCCTACTCGAGCATCGAACACATGGGCCTGCTTGCCGTCGGGGTCGGCTTCGGCGGGCCGCTGGCTCTGCTCGGCGTCGCGCTCCATATGGGTCTGCACGCCGTCACCAAGGCGACGCTCTTCCTGTCCGCCGGCGAACTCGTTCAGCAGTACGGCAGTCGCCGCCTGTCCGCGATCCGCGGCACGATCACCGCGGCGCCGGTCGCCGGCGTGGCGCTCGGGGGCGGCATCGTCCTCCTCGGCGGCCTTCCTCCTTCCGGCATCTTCGTGACCGAATTCGCGATCGTGGTGGGCGGCGTGACACAGGGCTTCTTCCCGGCCGCGGCGGCCACGGCGCTGTTGCTGGCGCTGTGTTTCGTCGCCCTGGCGGTTCACGGCAGTCGCATCGTGTGGGGTCACCCAGGCCCGGTCCTGGCGGCCTCGAACTTCGATATCGGCCTGGCCCTGCGGCTGGCCGCACCGCTGCTGGCAGTGGCCGTTCTTGGGCTGTGGACGCCGGGCCCGCTCATCTCGGCCCTGGAATCGATCAAGGCAATCCTGGGAGCGACCGGTGCCTAAGCGGCAAGAGTCCACAAGTGAATCGCTCGGCGAGAAGCTGAACGACGCGCTGGGACGTCCCGTGCCCGCTTCTGCGAGGGGCGTGATCGACGCTGCCGACGACGGCGATCTGTTCTTCGCGTTGACGCCGGCGCAGCTGGGGCCGGCGATTGCGGCGCTCCAGGGGCTGGGCGCAAGCCACGTGATGCTCGTCGGTTTCGGCTTCGGCAAGGCCGGCAAGAGGCTTGCGGTGGAAGAGGTCATGGCCATACCGAACGGTCCGCTCGCCCGTCTCCGCGTCGAGCTGCCGGCCGGCGATCCAACCTACCCCTCGATCACCAAGCTCGTGCCGGCGGCGCAATGGGACGAGCGCGAAGCCCACGATCTACACGGCATCGTGCCGGCAGGCCACCCCGATCCCCGGCCGCTGGTCGTTCACGACCCGGCGCCGCCGGCGGCGCCCTTCAAGCCGTTCGTGGCCCACGGCGACGGCGTCTATCAGCTGCCCGTCGGCCCGATCCACGCCGGTATCATCGAACCCGGCCACTTCCGCTTCTCGGCCGTTGGCGAGTCGGTGCTGTACCTCGACGCCCGGCTTTTCTACACGCACCGCGGCCTGGAGCATCTCGTGGAGGGCCGCACCTTCGCCGAGGCCCTGCCTATCGTCGAGCGTGCCTGCGGCGTCTGCACGGTCACCCATGCCACCGCCTTCAGCCGCGCGGTCGAACGGCTGACCCGGACCGTCCCGCCGCCCCGCGCGCGACTGGCCCGCGTCCTCCTGGCCGAGATGGAGCGGCTCTACAACCATGTCGGCGATCTCGGCAACATCTGCGCCGGGGTCGGGTTCAACTTCGGCACGTCGCGATTGGGCTGGCAGAAGGAACGACTGCTGAGGCTCAACGAGGCCCTGACCGGCCATCGCTACCTGATGGGCGTCGTCGCGCCCGGCGGCCTGCGGCTCGACCTCGACGAGCGGGGGCTGGTTGGACTCGGTGCGGCGGTCACCGAGATCGAGCACGAGGTTCGGTCGATCGTCCGCCTCCTGGTCCGCTCCGACGGATTCATGAACCGCCTCCACGGCCTGGGCGTCCTCAGCCGCGCCGAGGCTATGCGGCTGGGCGTGCTGGGAGTCGCCGCTCGGGCCAGCGGCCTGGCCGGCGACCTGCGCCGCGACCGGCCGGCCGACGGCTACTCCGATCTGCAGGTCGCGCAGATCGGGGCTTCGACCGGCGACGTGGCGGCCCGGTTCCACGTCCGGGCTCAGGAGGCCGCGGTATCGGCGGCGCTGATCGTCGACATCGCCGGCCGCCTGCCCGCCGGCCCGATGAGCGTGGCGCTCGCTCGCGAGGCGCGCCCGGGCGCTGTCGGCCTGGCCGGCGCCGAAGGACCCCGCGGCGCCTCGTGGCTGTGGCTGATGGCCGGTCTCAACGGCCGCATCGACCGCCTGCACCTGCGCTCCGCCTCGTTCGCCAACTGGCCCGCCGTGGCCTCGGTGGTGCCGGGCAACCTCGTGCCCGACTTCCCACTGATCAACAAGAGCTTCGAGCTCTGCTACGCCTGCACGGATCGCTGATATGCCACTCGACCTCGTCCGCCGACTGTTGACGCCGCTCCGGGACCCCGTAGCCACGTCGCGCTACCCCGAGGCCGCGCCGCTGCTCCAGTTCGCCACGCGGGGCATGCCGGAGATCGACCCGGCGCTGTGCGACGGTTCAGGCGAGTGCGCCGAGGCGTGCCCGACCGAGGCCATCGAGTTGGGAATCTCGGGCGCCATTCGGGCCATCGACGCCGGACGCTGCATCTTCTGCTCCGCCTGCGTGATCGCCTGCCCGAAGGGCGCGCTTTCGATGGGCTCCCGAGTTGAACTTGCCGCGGCCGACAGAACCGAGCTCATCAAGGCGGCTCCACCGGCGACTTCGGTCCGGCCGCTCGACGGGCAGGTCCGGCGGCAAGTCCTCAGCCGGATGGGCCGATCGCTGCACGTCCGCCACCTCGACGCGGGCTCGTGCAACGGGTGCGACTGGGAGTGCGCCGCGCTGCTCAATCCCTACCACGACATCCAGCGCCTGGGCATCGACTTCGTTGCCTCGCCCCGCCACGCCGACCTGCTCCTGGTCACGGGCGTCATGACCCGCAACCTCGAGGAGGCCGCGCGGCGCACGTACGAGGCGATGCCGGAGCCGCGGCTGGTCGTGGCAGTCGGAGCCTGCGCCATCAGCGGCGGCGTCTTCGCGGGTTCGCCCGAGGCCCGCGACGGCATCGCCGGCGTCGTGCCGGTCGACGTCTTCGTGCCCGGCTGCCCGCCCCGACCCGAAGCGCTCATCGAGGCTCTCCTCAAGGCCATCGAACTGGGCCGCGCCAGCCGACCCGAAGTCGCGGCCGCCAGGCCCGAGTAGCGGGCCAGGCGCTCAGGCTCCCGCGCGCCCCCCAGCGCCCTCCCAGCGCCCGACGCCGACTCGCTTGACACTCGAACGTCCGTTCTGTATCCTCGGCAGCAGGGAAGGAGGCGCCTGTGACCAAGCACGACGCCGAGCGCAAACGGAAGATCCTCGACTACATCGCCGCGACGCTCCGGTCGCGCGGTTACCCGCCGTCCGTCCGTGAGATCGCGGCGGCCGTGGACCTCGCATCCACGTCGGCGGTTCACCATCACCTGCAGATGCTCGAGCGCGAGGGCTACCTGGAGCGCGGCGCGGCCCAGTCGCGTGCGATCCGCTTGACGCCGACCGCCGCCCTGCGGCTCGGTCTGTCGGGCGAGCTTATGCCTCAGTCCGTCGCCGCCGAGGCGCACGTCCTGCCGATCGTCGGTGAGATCGCCGCAGGCGGGCCCATCGAGGCCTATCAGGATGCGTCGGAGAGCATGGCAGTGCCGGACCTGCTGGCGCCCTCGGGCGATGCCTACGTTCTGCGAGTGCGCGGCGACTCGATGATCAACGCCCATATCCAGGACGGCGACTTCGTCCTGATCAGGCCGCAACAGACCGCTCGCGACGGCGACATCGTGGTCGCCCAGGTCGAAGAGAACTCAGTCACCCTGAAGCAGTTCTTCAAGGAACCGGGACGCATCCGCCTGCAACCGGCCAACCCGGACTACCCGGCCATGTTCTACAACGACGTTCGGATTCAAGGGAAGCTAATCGGGGTCATTCGGCGGCTGGATTAGTCATCTCGCCACCAGCCGGCCGATCCGCGAGCAGCGAAGCTGGCACGTTGCCTGTCTGCGCTGCTCGCTCACGAACCTTGAGTGCGCTCGCTCCGCTGCTCGTGCGGCGCCTCGGCCTCGACCGTCGGGCGGCAAGATGGGTTCAGATAGTGAGTTCGATCACTACTTCGCCACTCGGCTCCGCCTCGGTCTCGACCGCCGGCCGGCCAAATGGGTAGCGAGGATTCGCGAACGATCCACATCTGCTGTCCACAGTTCGCCCACAGGGGTTTCGAGTTCGGGGATAGATCGGCCGGCTTTCCGTCGGTTGGTTGATTCGACGGAGGGTCGGCGGCGCCACCATTAGCGACGTCAACGACAACCCAGCCAGGCCGCGAGGGACCCGACCACCCGTGATCGACCGACTGCCGCCACAGAACCTGGACTCCGAGCAAGCCGTGCTCGGCTCGATCCTGATCGATCGCGATGCGATCATCGAGGTCGCCGATTTCTTGCACCCGGAGGATTTCTACCGTCAGGCCCACGGGCGCATCTTCGCGGCCATGCTCGAGCTCTTCGAGCACCGCGAGCCGATCGACGTCGTCACCGTCGCCGAGGCGCTCGAACGCGACAACGATCTGGAGACGGTCGGCGGCGCGAGCTACCTCTCCACGCTCGGCAACGACACTCCCACCGCTGTCCACGTCGCCCAGTACGGCCGAATCGTCGAGCGCAAGGCGGTCCTGCGGCGCCTGATCTCGGCCGCGGGCAAGATCGCGGCGATCGGCTACGAAGATGGTTCGGACATACAGGAAGCCATCGATCGGTCGGAGGCCGAGCTCTTTTCGGTCAGCCAGCATCGGTCGAACGACGGCTTCAGCCCCCTCAAGACGCTGCTCCACGACGCTTACGACCGGCTCGACTATCTACATGCCCACCGCGGCGAGATCGTCGGCATCCCGTCGGGGTTCTCGGACCTGGATCAGCTGACCACCGGCTTCCAGCCAAGCGACCTCGTCATCGTGGCGGCGCGGCCGAGCGTCGGCAAGACGAGCCTCGCCCTCAACGTGGCCGAGCACGCCGCCGTCGGCGAGGGCAAGACGGTCGGCGTCTTCAGCCTGGAGATGAGCAAGGAGCAGCTGGTGCTGCGCCTGCTGTCGAGCGTGGCCTCGATCGATTCGCAGCGTCTCCGGTCGGGCTTCCTCGAAGAGCTCGACTTCGCCCGCATCGCGCCGGCTCTCCAGGCTCTGTCGGAGGCACCGATCTACATCGACGACACGCCCAACATCAGCACCATGGAACTGCGGACCAAGGCCCGCCGCCTCCAGGCCGAACGCGGCCTGGACCTGCTGATCGTCGACTACCTGCAACTCATGCAGGCCACCACGCAGAGTCGCGATTCCAACCGCGTCCAGGAAGTGTCGGAGATTAGCCGCGGCCTCAAGGGGCTCGCCCGCGAGCTCAAGGTTCCGGTCATCGCCCTGTCCCAGCTGTCGCGCCAGCCGGAGATGCGCGAGTCGCGCGAGCCTCGCCTGTCGGACCTGCGCGAGTCCGGCGCAATCGAGCAGGACGCGGACCTGGTCCTGTTCCTGTGGCGCGAGAAGGACAAGCCCGGCGACGAGGGCGAGATCGACGGCGAGGTCGTCAACCTCCGACTGGCCAAGCACCGCAACGGCCCCACCGGCGAGGTGAAGCTCTGGTTCAAGAAGAGCCAGACGCGCTTCATGAGCTACGCCGGCGAGCGCTACGCCGAAGCCGTATAGCCAACCGCCCACGGCACCGGGCGAGCCCGGTTCTACACTCTCCCCACGGGGCGGCACAGTCCGCCCGCAAAGGGAGGAGTTCGATGGGCGTGATCATCGTCCGGGAGATGGTCGGAACCAGCGCTCACTCGTGGAGTGACGCGGCTCGTCAGGCCGTCTCTCTCGCCAGCAAGACCGTCCGGAACATCCGCACTGTCGAAGTGGTCCAGTCGACCGCCCGTGTCGAGGGCGGCGAGATCGTGGAGTACCGGGTCCAGCTCAAGCTCGGCTTCGAGTACGAGGAGTAGCCGCGGGCGGCGCGGGTGAGGCGCCGCCGGGCCCGTAGCCAAACCTCGAACCGCCAGATAAGCGGCGGTTGAGCGACGACGGCCAATATCCGCCAATGCACCCGTCCGCCGTCGATCCGATTGACACTCATCGAGGCGACTTCCTATCCTACGCGCCGCCGCTCGGGGAACAGCGGCCGGGGATGGAGGAGATTCGGGTGTCCGTCGAGCCTGCTATCGAAGCACCTTTCGCCGACGAGTCGGCGCTGCCGCGGCCGTGCTTCCCGCTGCGCACCGCCAAGATCCAGCGGCCGGTCCTGCCCGATGACACCCTCCGCCGGGACCGGCTATTCGATTGGCTCGAAGCCCGCGCTGACCGACGGGTGATCTACCTCGTCGCCGAGGCCGGCTTCGGCAAGACGACTCTCGTGGCCGACTATCTGCGTCGGTCGCAACTCCGAACCTTCTGGTACCGCCTGGACGAAGACGACACCGACGGCCTCGTCTTCCTTCGCTACCTGATCGCCACCTGTCAGTCGGTCGATCCCAGCCTCCTGCGGCGATCTGCGGCACTTCTGTCGGAGTCTTCGCTGGAACCGGTTCGACAGGGCACCGTCCTTGAAGCCGTTCTCAGCGAGTTCGACGGCCTCGGCGCAACGCCGTCCGCCCTGGTGCTTGATGACTTCCACATGGTCGAGTCGGTTCCCGCGATCGATTCAGTGGTGGAGCGGCTCATCGCCCGGGCCCCTACTGGACTCAAAGTGATCGTCACCAGCCGGCGGACGCCCAGCCTTTCCGTTGCCTCGCTGCGAGCCCGCAGCGAACTCGCCGAGCTCGGCCGAGACGGACTCCGGTTCGATGAGGCCGAGACGGGACGCCTGTTCCGCGACTCCTATCATCACCAACTCGAGCCTGATGTTCTACGCGATCTCCAGGCCCGAACTGACGGTTGGGCGGCCTCTCTGCAACTGGTCAAGACCGCCGTCGATGGTCGGACGCCCAGCCAGGTGCGGGCCTTCGTTCGGTCGTTGTCCGGAGCCGACGGCGATCTCTACGACTATCTGGCAGAGGAGGTAGTCGGAGACCTCGATCCCGACCTGCGTGACTTCCTGGTCCGGACTTCCATCCTCGAGGACATCGAGCTAGACACCGCAACGGTCGCCGCGAACGTCTCGCGCGCCGAGGCCAAGCGCTTGCTGTCCAACGCCGTGCGGCCGGGCCTCATGGCCAGGGTCGGCGATCAGGGCGGCGCATGGCGATCTCATCCCCTGGTCCGAGAGTTCCTCCTGGCTCATCTGGAGGCCGAGTTCGGGGAGGACGGGGTGGCCGAGATGCATCGACGACTCGCCGCCATCCTGGAGCCGCGCTCGTGGCGCCTCGCCGCTCGCCACTGGGCCGCCGCCGGTGAGGCCGCCGAGGTCCGCCGCGTCGTCTGCGCTGCCACTCCCTCGATCATCGGGGCCGGCGATCTGGCCGCCGCCGAAGACTTCGTCACCCGCTTCCCCGACCCAAACCCGAACCCCTGGTTCGACATCATCCGCACGAGGAGCCTGGCAGCAAGTGGCCGCGGTCAAGATGCCCTACGAGAAGCGCGGAGTCTGCATCAG
>PLNK01000122.1 GCA_003142755.1 Chloroflexota bacterium
TTGATGATCTGGTAGTCGATCCGCCTCTTGAGCGCACTCTCGGCGTTCTTCACGTTGATGCCGGTGAATGCGTTCGACCGATTGAGTATCAGCTTGACCTTCTCGTCGGCATAGCCCAGATGGCCGATCGTCTCGAGGACGAGACGGACGTTCTTGAGGCACGGCAGGTCGGCCGTCATGACGACATAGATGACGTCGGCCACGTCCATGATCCGCAGGTTGACCTCGTCGAGCCGCTTGTCGACGTCGACGATGATGTAGTCGAACTCATTGGCCATGTGGTTGATGATCTCGGGCAGGTGATCGCTCGTAACCAGCTCGGCCGTCTCCGGCGACGGTGGCGCCAGCAAAAGCTCGATGCCCGATTCGTGCTTGACGAGGATCGACTTGATCAAGTCAATGTCGATTGCCGGGGACTGGGCCAGGTCCACCACGCTCAAGCGGTCGAGGCCCAGGTCCAGGAAGACCCGGTGATCGCCGAACTGCAGATTTGCGTCGATCAGGCAGACTCGCCGGCCGAGTTCCTTGTGGAGAGCGATGGCGGAGTTGATGGCGATGGTGGTAGTTCCCACGCCACCCTTGGCGCCGTAGAAGAGAACGACCCGCGCGGGATCGCGCTTCTTGGGCGCCATCGGCGCCGCCGGAATGACGTGGGCCGTTCGAACCGGCGGAGTGAATTGCTCGTCGGGTTTGTAGCGCGCCAGGAGGCTGCGCATTCGGGCCATCAGCTCGGCCGGGTGGAACGGCTTGATCAGGTAGTCGTCCGCGCCCGACCGCAGGGCCTTGCCGCGGCCCTCGGCGTCGTTCTCCGGCAGCAGCAGGATGGCCGGCGTATGTGTGGACGGGCCGTCCTCCATCCGGAGCCGGGCCACCACCGTGAAGCCGTCGACACCAGGCAGGTTCGCCGCGATCAGCAGCAGGGCTGGCTTATCCGTCTTGGCGATGCGCAGCGCCTCGGGACCGTCTGCCGAAGTCAGAACCTCGAAGCCCTGCTGCGACAGAGCAAGGCCCAATGCCCGCTGGACTGTGGGATCGGCATCGACGACGAGGATCCTGACGGCCATCGCTTACACCTGATAACGCGGAAACCACCGGTCACGGAGTGCAAGGCGGCGCTCGGCCGCCCCCCATTGGCGGTACCTGTATTCGGGACGAATCGCCTGATTATAGGCAGCACCCGACGCGTCAGGCATCGGACGCAACCCGCCATGGCTCCAGCAGCGGAAAGGCGGGGTCGTCAGAGCCAACCGCACCGGGTGCGGAGCCCATTTACCGAACGGAATTGCCTACGGCTTGGTGTCGGCCGGCCTGCTCATGCCACTCCTGACCATCGAGCCGATGGGCTCGATCAGCTGGGTGAACTCGAGCGGGATGATGAACTTGGTGGCCGGCCCGGCGCCGAGGGCCTTGAGAGCGTCGAGGTATTGCAGAGCCATCGTCTTCTGGTCGATGCCCTTGGCGGCCTCGAAGATCGTCTGCAGCGCGTTGCTGAAGCCCTGGGCCCGCAGGATCGCGGCCTGCCGATCGCCCTCGGCCCGCAGAATGGCCGACTGCTTGTCGCCCTCGGCGACGTTGATCGTGGCCTGGCGCGTGCCTTCGGACTCGGTGATGACGGCGCGCCGGGTTCGCTCGGCCGAGAGCTGGCGGTTCATCGCTTCCTGGACGGCGGGCGGCGGCAGGATCTCGCGGATCTCGACCGTGGTGACCTTGCCGCCCCAGCGCTCTGTGACTTCGTCGAGCTTGAGGCGCAGCGTCTCGTTGATCTTCTCGCGCTGTGAGAGCACGTCGTCAAGCGGGATGTCGCCGATGACTGAACGCAGCGAAGTCGCGGCGACGCCCTGGAGCGCGCCGGCGAAGTTGGCCACGTTGATCTGGCTCATCAGCGGATCGACGATCTTCCAGTAGATGAGGAAGTCGACGCCTAGAGGGGCGTTGTCCTTGGTGATGGCCGTCTGGCGGGGCACCTCGATGAACTGCTCGCGCAGGTCCACCAGCGCGCCTCGCTCGGCAACCGGCCATAGGAAGCGGAGTCCCGGCTCGCGGACGGACTGTGGGCCGGCCTGCCCGAAGCGGTAGACCACCATCTTCGACCACTGCGGCACGACCCGGACCGAGATCAACGCGATCACGAGGATCACCCCGACCACGACTATCACGCCTATTAGGAATGCGGTGTTGGAGTCCATCCCCGTTTCTCCTTGTTGGGGCCGCCACCGGCGGCCGAGCTACCGATTGACTTCGCCATTCGTCCGCCCGACGGCTTACTCGACCCGCTCGACTATCAGAGTAAGTCCCTCCTGCCTTAGGATCCTGACCTTCGTGTCTCGAGCGAGCGGGCTGCCGTCGCGAGTCTTCGCGCTCCATGATTCGCGCCCGACATAGACCGTGCCCACAGGCGCGAGATCAGCCTGAACCGTGCCCACCAGGCCGACAACCTTGTCGATGCCTACGAGCCCCGCGCCCACTGGTACCGGCTGACGCCTCAGTCTCATCAAAGCGCTGACCAGCAGCAGTCCGTAGGCGGAGGCGGCGGCGGTCATGACGGCGATGATCGGCCAGGCAACTGCCACCGAGGGCAGGAACGGGCCGGGCGAGCCGTAGAAAGCCACAGCGCCCACGACAAATGCCGCGATGCCGCCGATGGTAAGCAAACCGTGACTGGGGATAGCGGTCTCGAGTATCAGCATCCCAATGCCCATCACGACCAGCACCACCCCCAGCACGTTGAGTGGCAGGCTGCCCGATCCGTAGAAGGAAAGCGCCAGGCAAAGGGCCCCGATCAGGCCCATCAACAGCGTGGGGTGGAAGAACTCGATGGCCACGAACAGGACGCCGATCACGAGCAGGATGAAGGCGATATTGGGGTCGTCGAGGGTCTGGAGGAGCGACTGGACGAAGTCCTCGTTGATCGTCACTAGGGTCGCGCCGGCGGTGTTGAGCTTGACCGGCCCGGCGGAGGTCGTCACGGTCAAACCGTTCGCCTGGTTGAGAACGTCGTCCAGGCTGGTGGCCACCTTCCCGTCGATGACCTTCTTCGCGATAGCCTCTTCGGCCGTGAACGACTTGGCGTTCTGAACCGTGTCCTCTGCCCACGCGTCCGCATCCGCCAGCTTGTGCCTCTCCTGGACGATGCTACGCATCGTGGCGACGGCATCGTTCATGACCTTGTCGGCCTCGGTGGTGCCGTAGACAGCGGAGATATTGGCGCCGCCGGCTGCGACCGGTGAAGCCGCACCGATGTTGGTGCTGGGGGCCATGAAGGCTAGGTTCGCCGACAGGGTGATGAACGTGCCGGCGCTGGCAGCCTTCGCTCCGGACGGTCCGACCCACACTATGGTCGGGATCTTCGAGTGGAGGGATGCATCGATCCGCAGCATCGCGTCTTCGCTACCGCCCAGGGTGTCGAGCTCGACGATCACTGCAGCCGCATTGTCGGCCTCGGCCCGGCTCACGCCCGCAGCGATGTAGCCGGCCATGACGTCGTCGACCACGCCGCTCGCCGGCAGGACGACGACCTCGGGGCCGCTCGGAGCAGCCACGACCCCCGACGGACGGGGCGACTGCGCGGGCTGGATTATGTCGGCCCCGGCGGTACTCCTGGTTCGGACCTGGCCGACCAGCAACAGGAATGACCCTGCCACGGCCAGGGTGACACCCAACCGCGCGAGGGCGAAGCTCCCGCGGCGGAAGCTGTGGAAGCCGCCCCCCAGGCCACCAAAGAGGCCCCGGACGCTGGTCCGAGGCTGTTCGAGTTGGACAGTCCAGGGCAGCTGGGCTACCGCATCCGGCAAGGCGGGCTCACGCGAGCTGCGCGCCAGCCTCGTCAAGCGTTGATCCATCTCGACGTCGAGACCATCGTCGAGTTCGGAGTCATTCATCGCGAGCCCCCTTCCACCGGCTCTATCCGGCGGCGCAGCGCATGCAGCGCGGCGTGGTGTCTCGATTTGACGGTGCCGATCGGAATGCGAAGGCGGTCGGCGATTTCGGCCAGCGAAAGCTCCCCCCAGTAGCGAAGCACGACGACCATGCGCAGCTCCCGGCTGAGTGACGGCAGGGCCCGGCCGACGGCGTCACGAGCGAGAGCCGCGCGGAACGGGTCGCCGCTTTCGAGGTTGGCGTCGTCAACGTCGACCGTTCGGCGCTTGCTCCGCTGGCGCAATCGCGTGCGGCAGACGTTGACCAGGATCTGGTTGAACCAGGCATGGAAGCGATCGGGTTCGCGGAGCTTCGGCCAGGCACGCCAGGCTCGAACGGACGCCTCCTGTACGGCGTCCTGAGCCTCGGCCGAGTCGGCGAGGAGATAGCCGGCCAGCCGATATGCCATCGCCAGCTGGGCTTCCAGGGCCGTCGCGAAGACCGTATCGAATGCGCGCTCGCGAACGATCGCGGGTCGGAGGGGCGCCCGGACGACATCGGTGCTCAAGTAGGCTTCTTTCGCGAACATGCCACGCTCTTTGGACAGCCCTGGCGGGTCGGACACTGGTGTGACTCGGGACTCGACCGATCGGTTCACTCGAAAACGCCGTGAACCGCGTCGTGGTCCTCAGCTCGCGACGCAAAGTCGACGCCGTCGATGGCATCGAGCGCCAGCTGGCTCCAGGTCTCCATCTGGTCGTAGGCTGCCCTCACCACATCAAGCCCCTCGAACGACCCACTCAGCTTGTGCGTTTCCCGCACTGCCACCTGACGCCCGGCGGCATCGGCCAGGTAGACGACACCGAGATGATGGACTCCGACCTCGACCGTGTCGTCGTTGAGAAGGCCGACAAAATCGAAGTCGGGCACGAAATCCGCTTCGATCTCCTCCGTCCACTCGCGCGTCAAGCCGCCGACGATCCCGCCGTCACCCGGGTTGAGGTGTCCACCGACCCCGAGTGTGTAGTGGTCGTGGAGGCGCGCGTCGCCGCCGGCCCGCGTCCGCTTCATCAGGAAGAAACGACGACCGTCCCGGAGGATCAGGTACGGGATGATCTGCTTCAGCGAGCGGTCGGTCTCGGCCAGGTGCCTCGGGACGAACTGGCCGGCGGTGGTTGCCCTGGCCAGAACCGCGGCAACGTCGGCGCGCTTGACCCCGAGCCACGGCGTCACGCCACCGAACAGCACGTCGCGGGGCACGGCGTAGACGAGCTCGACGACGCCGTCGGTCATTGCCGATCGGGCTCCGCCAGCCGGCCTCGCGCTGACCTGAACCGGGCGAGCAGCGCGTCGGCGTCGGGGCCGCCATCGCGTTCCAGCTGGCTCAGCCACGAATCGATGACCGCCCTCAGCTCGCGCAGCCGGCCGGCGAGGGCGGCCGAATTCATCGCCGCGATCCCAGCGCCCATGTCGGGCTCGCCACGCGCCAGGCGCGTCATCCCGGCCCAACCGGTAGCCGCCAGAACTTCGGCCGCTCGCCAGTCCTCGCGCTCGGGTTCGCCGGGCCCTCCGGCCACGGCCTCGACCATGGCCACCGAAACAACGAGCGGCATGTGGCTGATCGCCGCCACGGCATTGTCGTGGGCGGTGGCGTGCATCGGGATCTGGATGGCGCCGCAGGAGTCGACCAGGTCGCCGATCCTCTCGCCGTCGCACAGCCTCGCATACTGGCCCAACACCGTGACCCAGGGGCGATCGACGAACAAGTCGGGCAGGGCCGCGCCATAGCCGCTCAACTCGCGGCCGGCCATCGGATGCCCGCCGATGAAGGGCAGCTTCAACTCGTCGGCGCGGGCCACGATGCGGGCCTTGGCGCTGGCCACGTCTGTCAGGGTGCAGTCCTCAGACACCAGCGCGCGGAGCGGCCCGCCTAGTCGGTCGAGCAGGTCCAGGCAGATCAGCGGCGGCGCGGCGAGGATGACGATTTCCGCGCCCTCGACCGCGGCCTCCAACGTAGCCGCGGCCACGTCCACCGCGCCGTCGCCGACTGCCTTGTTGACGGGCTCCGGATTGCGGCTCCAGGCGGTCACGTGCCACTGACCCGGCTCGGCCCGCTCATGCAGGGCCCGGGCAATGGAACCGCCGATCAAGCCGAAACCGAGGATGGTTACTCGCACCGCGTCATTATGGCCGCGTGACTCACGGCCAGTTAGGCATGGGCAGAGGTCCCACGAACGGGCGCCATTCGGTCTGGCCCGGTCGGGCACCCACGCTCGAAGTCGTCACCACACGAATGGATTAGTGCGCGTTGCCTGAAAGAATGGCTAGAATGCGATTCGGTGGGTGACATGTGGTATCTGCCCACATTCTCGGCACGGCTGCCGTCGAGGAGGGCGACTAAAGATGATCGAATCGTACGGCGAGAACCGGCCTATCCGAGTTCTCCTCGTCGATGACCACCAGCTCCTCACCGGTGCTCTGTCCCAGATGCTCAGCCGTGAGCCCGACATCATCGTGGCCGGGGTCGCTGGTAGCGTTGCCGAGGCCAAGGCCATGGCCCGCGAGCGGCTGGACGTCGTCCTCATGGACTACCGCCTGCCCGACGGCACCGGCGCGGAAGCCACGCGTGCCATCAAGGCCCGCTGGCCGGCGGCTCGCGTCGTGATGCTGACCGCCCTGACAGATGACGAGACGGTTCTCGAGTCGATCCAGGCCGGCGCCGACGGCTACCTGACCAAGGATCGGGCCATTGACGAGGTCGTGAGCGCCGTGCGGGCCGCCTATGCCGGCGAGACGCTTCTGCCGCGCTCCGTCATCGTGGGCATCGCGCAGCGGGTGGCCGCAGCCCGAGAGCGCGGCACCGAGCGCCGCCAGATCGAGCCGCTCACGCCCCGCGAGCTGGAAGTTCTCAAGGCCCTGACCGAGGGTCTGGCCACGCCCGAGATCTGCGAGCGGCTGTACATCGCCCCGAACACGCTCCGGACCCACGTCCAGAACATCATGGGCAAGCTCCGAGTCCACTCCAAGCTCGAGGCCGTGGCCTTCGCGCTACGCCACCGCCTGGTCGAGCCGCCCAAGTCGGACGACAGCCTGTTCTAGATCAGGCTGCCCTCTGGCGCCTCACTGGCGCTCTCGCGTCCGGCGCCCCTGCGCCCGCTCAGGCCGTCCTGCGGCGCTGAACCAGCCGGCGCTCGTCGCCGCGTCTCTCCTCGCCCGTGGGCGAGCCGCCGACTTTGACCTGGCGCCGCGAGATGATCCGCCGCTCCTCCAGTCGCCGGTCGTCGCTCAGCGCGGCCCCGCACCTCGGACAACGTCGCTCTTCGGCGAACAGCTGGGCCAGGGGGGCTGTAGCCCAGAGCGTCCGCCCGCATTTGAAACAGGCGAGTCGTGGCATGTGTCGATGCTACTTCATTGCGCCGGACATTCAATGCGCCGCCCTGCGCCCAATTCCGGGGCTCTGGACGAGTCAATCTGAATACGTTGGATTGACGATGACGAGGATCGTCGACCAGGCCGATCATTGAAAAGGATCGCCGGTAACGGCGAGACGACCGACCACTCGGGCGAGTGGTCGTATCGGCGGGTCGCTTCGCTCCCCCCGGGGCGACCCGCACCGAGCTGGCCCTTCTGCCGCTCTTGACGCGCCGACCTCTTCCTCCTCCTCCAGAGGTCGGCGGCTGTCCGGGGCGGCCACTCCGACTACTGCCAGAGCGTGCGGCCGCCTTGCTACGCCGCCCTGCGGGCGGCTGCGTTCCGGGGCGGCCACTCCGAACGCTGGCAGATGGTGGGTGAGCGGGAGCTACCAACCGGCCTCCTCCCACTAGAGCTAGCCCGATGCTAGGTGCGGGCCCGCA
>PLNK01000135.1 GCA_003142755.1 Chloroflexota bacterium
TGGCGGACCGGAGAGCCAAGCCCCGACGAGGCGCCGGCGAAGTCGCCGACGTGTACCGAACCAACGCCTGCCCGGTGGCAACCCGTTTTTGCGCAACAGCAGCCCCAGTAGTGCAATGTGGCAGCCTGGGGCCGGCGGAACGGCCTGGGCGCTCCTGCAGATTGCCGACACCCGGATTTCGAGCGTGGCTAGACACGCAGACACGCGCTGGCACGCAGTCGAACCCGGTTGGCGCGACCTGGGGCTCGCATACGATTACCTGGGTCGCTGTTCCGTTAGAACGCAAGGGCCGCTGGCGATGGCACGGGCGCTGGGAGCATGCGGTGGCCCCTGGGCGCTGAGCCCGGGCCGTCACTCCCCTCCTGAGGCAGACCAAGCGACTCCTAGGTGAGGTACTGGATCATCCCGAACGTGCCACTAACCAGCAGTCCGACCGTCACCGCCCACAGGATCGCCGTCCGTGGCCTCGAGTTGGCCAGGTCGCCCAGGAGCGACCGATCGCTGGTCAGGCGGACCAGGAACGCCAGCGGCAGCACGAGCACGATGACATTGAAGACCATGACCTCGATGCAGAGCCGCACGAGATCGGCCGAGGTCAGGGCCACGACCGCCGCCGGCAGGACCTCTGCGAAGTAGACGAAGTAGAAGCGCCGAGCCTGGCCGGGCCGCAGGTTGAGGCTGTGCGGCCAGCCCATCAACTCCCCCACTCCCCAGGCGGCCGAAAGCGAGACGACGACGAGCGCCAGCAGCCCCGAGCCCATGAGGCCGATGGCGATCAGCCAGCCCGTGCCGCCGGTCGCCAGGCGGGCCAGGCCCTCGGGCAATTGGGAAAGGCTGCCCGGGCTCAGCGCCGGGGCCGACCGCATGGCCGCGGCGGCCGCAATGACGATGGCCGCCATCAGCGCCTGACTGGCGATCGCGCCGATCAGCGTCTCGACCCGCGCCCCATGCAGGTCTTCGCGGCTGAGCTTCTTGTCGATACTCGCGGACTGCTGGTAGAAGAGCATCCAGGGCATGATCGAAGCCCCGATCATGGCCACGACCAGGGCGAAGTAGTCGTGTGGGACGTCGCTCGGAAGCGGGTTGAGGTCCGATACCAGGTGGCCCAGGTCGGGGCGGCCGACAACCGCGAGGACCACGAAGCTGAAGAGCGCCAGCGAGAGGACCAGCGCGCCGCGCTCGAAGACTGAATAGCCGCCGGTGAGGACAGCACCCGCGTGCAGGACCAGCGCCCCGACGATGGCCACCGGCGCGGGGATGCCCAGGATTGCCGCGCCGAGGGCGATGCCGGCAAACTCGGACACGTAGGCCACGAAGTTGATGACGGCCATGCCGAGGACCGAGACCGCGGCCCAGCCTGAGCCGTAGCGATCCCGGACCAACTCGGCGTGGCCCTTGCCCGTGGCCAGCGCGAGCCGCGACGTCATCTCTTGCACCAGGAACAGGAGCGGCACGATAGCGAACAGAGGCAGGAGCAACGCATAGCCTGCGCTCGTTCCGCCCTGGCCCGCCGTGATCACGCTCGGTGCGTCGACGTCCGCCAGCATCACGATCCAGGCGGGACCGATGACCCGCAGCCAGCGGGTCACGGCCGGTGCCCGCAGGGCCGCGGCGATAGATCGGACGCTCGAGGTGACGGTCACCCCAATATCCTAGCTGATAGCTCGGGTATCGTGGGTAGGAATTTGGCCCCCGCTTTCGGGTAGGTCAGTCGGCCGTGCCGGCGACCTCGGCCGTGCCCGCCACCTCGGCCGTGGCGCCCAGCTCGACGCCGAGCCGCTCCAGCGCGCTGAGAACCGCCTTCATCGAGGCCGTGGTGATGTTCGGGTCCATGCCCACGCCCCAGCGCACTTCGCCGTGGGAACGGACTTCCACGTAGGCCACGGCCGTGGCTTCCTCGCCGGCGCCGAGGGCATGCTCGGCGTAATCGAGGACGTCGACCTCGATGCCCAGATCCTGGCGGAGGGCGTGGACCAGGGCCGAGATCGGGCCGTTGCCCTCACCGTTGATCGTGAACGTCGTTCCGGCCGCGGCCAGCCGGGCCCGCACGGTGACCGTGCCGTCGCTCGAGGCCGTGTCGTAGCCGTCGAGCCGGATCCGCGACATCGCCGGGAGATACTCGGCCGCAAAGGCGTCCCACATCTCCTCGGCGGTGATCTCGGTGCCACTGCCTTCTGTAATGACCTTGATGCAGCGGCTGAANNCCGGACTGGCTGTTGACCCGGATCACGGCCTCGTAGCTGCGGCCGACGTGCTTGGGGTCGATCGGCAGATACGGCACCTCCCAGACTTCGTACGGGGTCGGGAGCGCCTCCATGCCCTTCTTGATCGCGTCCTGGTGCGAGCCCGAGAACGACGTGTAGACCAGGTCGCCGACGTACGGATGGCGCGGCTCGACCGGCAGGCGGTTGCAGTGCTCGGCGACCCGGCGCAGCGCGTCGATGTCGCTGAGGTCGAGCTTTGGGTCGACTCCCTGGCTGAACATGTTCCCGGCCAGGTTGATCACGTCCACGTTGCCGGTCCGCTCGCCGTTGCCGAAGAGCGTGCCCTCGATCCGGTCCGCACCGGCCATCAGGCCGAACTCGGCGGCCGCCACGGCCGTGCCCCGGTCGTTGTGCGGGTGCAGCGACAGGATCACGGAGTCGCGGCGCGGCACGTTGCGGTGGAACCATTCGATGGCGTCGCCGTAGATGTTGGGCGTGTACATCTCGACCGTGGCCGGCAGGTTCAGGATGATCGGCCGGGCGGGCGTCGGCTGGATGACGTCCATGACCGCGGCGCAAATCTCGACCGCGTAGTCGAGCTCGGTGCCGGTGAAGCTCTCGGGCGAGTACTCGTAGCGGATCTCGGTGCCGGGGACGCGGGCTTCCTGCTCCAGGCAGATCTTCGCCGCGTCCACGGCGATCTTCGTGACGCCCTCCTTGTCGAGCCGGAAGACGACGCGCCGCTGCAGGACCGAGACCGAGTTGTAGAAGTGGACGATCGCCCGCCGGGCGCCCGCCAGGCATTCGTACGTCCGCTCGATCAGTTCGCGGCGGCACTGCGTCAGGACCTGGATCGTGACGTCTTCGGGGATCAGGTCTTCTTCGATCAGCTGGCGGATGAAGTCGTAGTCGGGCTGCGACGCCGACGGAAATCCGACCTCGATCTCCTTGAAGCCCATGGCCACGAGGGCCTTGAACATCTGCAGCTTGCGGGCCGGGTCCATCGGGTCGATGAGGGCCTGGTTGCCGTCGCGCAGATCGACCGAGCACCAGATCGGGGCAGTCGTGATCTCGCGGTTGGGCCACTCGCGGTCGGGAAGGCGGAGCGGCAGGGGGCGGAAGGGTATGTACTTCTCGACCGGCATTTTCTTGGGGCTGGCTGGTACGGGAGGCATTTTGAGAATTCCTTCTTCGTCTCTGTCTGGCTCCGCGATCGCCGCGGACTCTGGTGGAGCTGGCGGGGGTTTCGAGGGAAACAAAAACCTCCTGCGCAAATTCGCAGGAGGCGGTTCGGCGAGCACCCAGACGGGGCTCGCCTCAGGTAAGGAGGAGGCTGCTGTCGAAGTAGTTCCTGGTCATGGTGGGGCGTAGTGTAGCGGCTCGCGGCCGAGATTTGTAGTCATTCGATAGGATTGATCCGCGACGAGGAGGAGAAAGACCGATGGGCGAGACGATCCAGGTGCCCGGTATCGGCGCGCCGTTCGAGTGGAAGAACACGCCCGCCGGCTGGCAGTCGACGGCGACCGAGCTGACGATCGAGTCGGGCGCCGAGACCGACTGGTACATCTCGCCGGTCGACGGCGGGGTCCACGCCAACGCCCCGCTGCTGCTCTTCCGACCGACCGGCGACTTCCGAAACTCGCAACTGAAGACGGCGCTCAGTCCTCGGACCGGGCGCCGTTTCATATCCGGGTCCGGGCTGAGGGCGGGCGGCGAAACCCCTCACCGGATCCCGGATCAGTCCGGACGAGCTGTCGGGCGCATGACCAGCGCCCGCAGCAGCAGGGCGACGCCCGCACGGCGACTACGCTTGGGGCATCGTGATCGAGCCGTACCGGTCGACCAGAACGGTCAGCGCGTACAGCGCTGCCGTGACAATCGCCGTGCCTCCGACCGCTGCCGAAGCGCCGAGGCACAGGCCCGCGACACGGCTTCGGATTCGAGTGTCCATGGCTCAGTTCCTTCGATCGGTGGTGCCCATCCGGCGCCTAACCGGATGCTCCGTCCGTCCACTCGCTGACGAACGAGCTGGCGGGCCAAGCCCGCGGCGAGGCGGGGGCAAAGCGCCTGTTCAAGCGATCCAACTCCTCGGACAGCCTGGGCCAGCAATGCTGGGCCAGACGCCCGGCCTCGCGATGTCCCGAATTGGTCAGCCGATAGAAGCGCGGCGCGCCCGTCGAGGCCTCGAGGAAACCGTCTTCGGCCAGATCGTGGAGGAGTGCGTAGCCGGGCGGTGTGATCCCGAGCAGACGCGCGGTCGAGGCGACCGCGTTCACGGCGTCCAGCCCGGTGAGCGTTCCAGCGGCCTCGATCTCGCTGAGGATGAGCAGCGCACACACATCCGCGTTCGCGGCGAAGGTGCTGGGCAGACCGGCCATCGGCGCCGGCCGTTCGACTGTGTTCAACGTCATGGTCGACCCTTTCTGCGACTTCCGGGACGCAGACTGGGCCGCGAACCTGAAAGGCGGGCCCGTGCCACTGTCAGCTGCAGGTAAAAAGCCGGGCGGATCGAGAGCGCACGCGGCGGATCGAAGCGCGCGGCGATGCCCGCGTCGGTGAGGATTCGGGAATTTGGCTCCGGCGGTAGGATTCGAACCTACGACCAAGCGGTTAACAGCCGCCCGCTCTACCACTGAGCTACGCCGGAGCGCGTCGATCGCCACAGCGTTCACCTTGGGCGACCGCTCGCGACCTGGCGCCGAGGCGGCGCCGCGCGACAGAATATCACGCCCCAGGGTTGCACTACGTCGCCGAACGAGGGAGACAGATGCTCGAGCAATCGCTCAACGGGGCCTGGCAGCTGCATGAGTGCGGCACGGACGACTGGCTGCCCGGCCGGGTCCCCGGCGGTGTCCACCTCGATCTCATGGCCGCGGGCCGCATCTCCGATCCGTTCGTCTGCGACGAGGAGCTGCGCGTTCAGTGGGTCGCGGAACGGGACTGGGAGTACCGCCGCGAGTTCGTCGTCGAAGCGGGTGTGGCGGCCGCCGGGCGCCTCGACCTCGTCTTCGACGGCCTCGACACGCTGGCCGATATCCGTCTCAACGGGGAGTTGCTCGGCAGCGCCGACAACATGTTCCGGACATGGCGCTGGGACGTCACGGGTCTGGTTCGGCCCGGCAAGAACGAGCTGGCAGTGGTCTTCCGATCGGCGGTTCGCGCGGGCGCTGAAATGGATGCCATCCGGCATCTCGATGCGGCCAACGACCAGCTGACCGGCGCGCCTCACCTGCGCAAAGCGCCGTGCCACTTCGGCTGGGACTGGGGACCGAAACTGCCAAACATCGGCTTCTGGCAAGGCGTGCGGCTCGAGGGCTGGGGCGTCGGCCGGCTCGACGACGTGCGGCTGTCGCAATCTATGGAAGCCGGGCACGCAACCGTGGCCG
>PLNK01000161.1:0-3306 GCA_003142755.1 Chloroflexota bacterium
TAGAGCGTCGGCCTCCGGAGCCGAAGGTCGCAGGTTCGAATCCTGTCGGGCGCGCCACTTCGTCAGTGCTGAACGTGCTTGACCTGTGGCTGTGACCGCCTGACCATTGCCCGCGATATGGGCCCACCGTTTTCTCGAACGCGCTGATGTTTGACCCCCTTCTCGTCATCATCGTTGCCGGGCTCGTCGGGCCGCTCCTTGCCGCGGGGCGAAGGCCTCTCATCCCGGCCGTGATCGGGGAGCTGATCGCCGGCATATGTATCGGTCGCTCGGGTTTGGGCTTGATCGATCCGACGACGCCCGCCAATGCCCTCCTCTACGGCTTGGGCTTTGCCATGCTGATGCTCGTAGCGGGCTCCCACGTAGACCTGAGCGCTCCGGCCCTCCGCGCGAGTTTTCGAGCGGGGGCGATCGCGGCTGCCGTGACGGTCATCCTCTCGTTGCCGGTCGGACTGGCCATAGGCGTTGGTCTCGCGCCCGGCGCTCCTTCTCTCCTGTTCCCGGTCCTGCTTGCCGGAAGCTCGGCCGCCGTGGCCTTTCCGATCCTCCAAGAGCGTGGTCTGATCGGGCCGCGGGTTGGGCTGCTGCTGGTCTGGATACCCCTGGCGGACGTGCTAACCGTCTTGCTCATGCCCCTAACCCTCATTGGGGCAGCGAAGATCCCGGAGGCACTGGCTGGGGACGCACTCATAGTCGTCTGCACGGTCGGGGCTCTGTGGCTCGGCGAGCGGGTCGGACGTTCAGCCCGTGCCATGACGCTCAGGGACCGTTCACAGACGCGAGGCTGGGCGCTTCAGCTGCGCGTGACGCTGCTGATACTCGTCGTCCTCTCCCTCATCGCCACTCGGACGGGTGGCTCGACCCTGCTAGCCGGTTTCGGGGCGGGTCTCGTGCTGGCCCGGCTCCGCGAGCCGACCCGCCTCGAGGTGCAGCTCTCCGGAATAGCCGAGGGGTTCTTCGTCCCGGCCTTCTTCGTTCTCATTGGCTCCGAGCTCGACCTCCGGTCGTTGGCCGGCGATCCGTCGGCGATCATGCTTGCTCTGGCGCTGGCGGCAGGCGGTNNGCGGGCTCTCTCTCACCGGCCGTCGCGGCCGCGATCGTGCTCGCCGGCTGTCTCACTGTTCTGCCTGCAGCGATTGGCACCCGCAGGCTGGCCGACGCCCTGGCCCCGCCGCCCTCCACGTAACCGGACCGGAAGACTGTCGGCACCAGCGATGGCCGCGCCGCGTGTTGACCGGGGCCAAGTTCGCGATGAGCAGTTCGTGACACTTTCCTAATTCGATGCGTGGCCATAGGCTTGCGGCCAGCGGCTTTGCCGCAACCGCTAGCTGAATCCCAGGCAAGGCAGCGAGAGGCAGAACAGAGATGAAGCAGCGTCCAACCGGAGTCGTGATCGTGGCCGTGGCCGCAGCGATCCTGGGGGTTCTCGCCCTCCTTGCGGCAGGGGCCTGGTGGAATGCCTCAGAGGGACTGGCCTGGCTGCCTCGCATCCACGGCGGTGAGAAGCTCGTTGCGCTCATCCTGCTGATCGCCGGACTTGCCGAGCTTGTCTTCGCATATGGCGCCTGGACGCTCTGCCGGTGGGCCTGGGCTTTCGGGATCGTGCTCGAGATCGTCGTGATCGTGCTCGCCGCGCTGCAGTTGGGTCGGCTCGAACCGATCCGCCACATCATCACGATCCTCATCGCCGCGGTCACCCTCTGGTATCTCCTCACCCCGAAGGTGAAGGCGGCTTTCGGGCGGTAAAGCGGGAACCCGGGGCCTTCAGCCAACACATGACTCCCGAGGCCGAGTCGCACCCTGAGCGTGGTGCCAGTCAGACTGCTCTTGGAGCAGCTGGGCTTCGGGCAGCTCATCTCCTCCTCGACAACCCGCCGCCCATATTCGAGGATCAAGTCGCCCTGCGCCTCCTCGACCCCGGAGCCGAGCAGGCGATCCTCGACCACTCGGAGCGCTTCCGCACCCAGGGCTCCCGGTCTATACGGTGCGACGTGCTGGCCCGGAGCCGATACGCCGAAGACCGGCTCGAAGAGGCCGTTCGACGCGGTGTTGGTCAGTACGTGATCCTCGGTGCCGGCCTCGACACCTTCGCCCATCGGCAGCCTGCCTGGGCGCATGATCTGCAGATAGTCGAGGTCGATCATCCGGCGAGCCAGGCCGACAAGCTAGAGCGCCTGAAGCGAGCTGGGATTGAACAGCCGGCCAATTTGCGCTACGGCGCCGCCGATCTTGAGGCCGATGCCCTTGTGCCGGTACTCGAAGCAGCTGGCCTGGACAGAGCCAGGCCAGCGTTCATCGCCTGCCTTGGAGTTCTGATCTACCTGAGCGAGGGCGCCGCCGACTCGATCTTTGCCATGGCCGCTGCGTTCACGGCGGGCAGCGAGTTGGTGTTCACCTTCTCCCGCCCGGACGCCTCTACGGGCCGCCAGCCACTTCCAGGATCTGCCGCAGCTCTGATGGCATCTTTAGGTGAGCCCTGGCGAACCCGGTTCGAGCCTCCTCTGCTCGCCAATAAGCTCAAAGCGGCAGACTTTCGATCGAGTAGCTTCCTGTTCGCCGAAGATGTCACGAAGCGATATCTGGCTGGACGCACGGACGATCTTCGGGCTCCGTGGCGAGCGGTCATCGCTGACGCCACGGTTTGAGCCTGGGCCAGCGTCGGAACCGATACGATGCAGCGATAGGGTCTCATCTCGGAGATGGGTGAGGACCACGCCACTTCCCGACCGGGCAGCGCAGCCGACGTTGGAATGCCGAGGACGTGGCCTACCCGAGTGGGCAGTTTGGGCAAGTCGTGATAGTTTCGTCGCGATGCCGGCGCTGCCAGAGGCCGGCGGACAATGTGAGGTGTGGGATGTTTCAGTCTGTTCACAGGCAGGGCCGCGGCCTGGTCGTCTTGCTCGTAATCACGGCCGTTGCCCTGAGCGCCTGTGGCGGCAGCTCCGCCACGGCTGCGCCGGGCAGCAGCAACAACGGCGGCAACGCCGCCTCGGCCAACACCGGCGGCAACGGCAGCGGCTCCGGCCTCGCCGGCGCGGCGAGCGCCTTCTCCACGATCGACAGCTACAAGTTCAGCATGACCCTCGCCGGCGGCGATCTCGGTTCCACGCTCGCGATGCTCGGCGGTTCGTCGCCTTCCGGCAACGCCCCGTTCACGTATAGCGGGACGATGATCGTCAAGCCGGCGAAGGCCGCCGATATCAGCATGACCGGCTTCCATGTCATCGAGATCGGCGGCGACGACTACCTCGACATCGGCGGCACCGGCGGCTTTGTGAAGTCTGCGGTCGAGGGTACCGGCATGAC
>PLNK01000161.1:3384-18482 GCA_003142755.1 Chloroflexota bacterium
GTCAGCATGTCGATCCTGGCCAAGGCCAGCGACAACAGCATCGTCTATGAGATCCAGCTAGACATCACGAACATCAACGACCCCGCGAACACGGTGACCGCGCCGACCAACTTGACGGTCAACTAGCTCTGGCACCCGGAACCAAGCGGCCTGTTGCGGGCCCCAACCACCCGGTCGGGGCCCGTGGCTGTATCCGGGACGGGGCCGAGCCGGATCGGGACTTTGGACCGACTTGGACCGTCGCCCGTGCGCTTGACGGCGGCTTACACGCTTGGCATTGCCGTACCATCGTGGCCTGGAGGATGTGAGTTGCTCAAGACTCCATTTGTGGCCGCGCTGCTGTCCTTCCTATTCCCGGGCCTCGGGCAGGCTTCGGTAGGGAATCGCGGTCGCGCTGCGATCGTGGCGCTCCCGACGCTGGCGGTCCTGGGCGTATTCGCACTGATCCTGATCTTCGACCGCAGCTCGCTGTTCGGTCTGACTCCGGACCAGGGGTTGCTGACGAGCCTGCTGATCCTCGATCTGATGCTGTTCGTCTACCACCTGTGGGCCGTCCTCGACGCATACTTGCTGGCCCGCGAAGCGCGACCCGACTGGCTCCCTCGNNGTGGCCGAAGTCAGCATCAGCTGGCAGCATGGTCTGAGCTGCAACACCGGGGCCACACCGTGCTGGTTCGACATCTCCTACCCGCAGTGCGGCAGCCCATTTCCCGCCGACGCCGAATTCGGGATCGTCGGCGTGAACAAGGGGATCGTCTTCAGCGCCAACCCCTGCCTGAGTACGGGCGACGGGCCGCCCGAGCTCGCGTGGGCAGGCGGAGTGAGGGCGCAGTTCTACGCCAACACCGGCAACCCCGGACCTGATCTTTCCGCCCGGTGGCCAAGCAACCAAACTTCCCCGCGCCAATGCGACACATCAGCAATTCCGGGATCAGATACCGCCGATTGCGCCTACGACTACGGCTGGAACGCCGCGGCCGACTCCTACAGGACGGCGGTCAGCGCTTATGTCTCCTTGGGCCTGGCGGCGGCGGGCGCGACCAGCACGCCGTCCCCAAACGTGTGGTGGCTCGACGTCGAGATCATCAACAGCTGGCACGACGACACCACCCTCAACGTGGCGGCGCTCCACGGCGAGGTCGCGTACCTTGAATCAGTAAGCACGGCCGGCATCGGTTTCTACTCGACTCAATACCAGTGGAACCAGATCACCGGCGGCACGTCTGACTTCTCTGCCCATCCGAGCTGGGTGGCCGGTGCCGATTCCGCCGAGCAGGCGGTAGGCATCTGCGGCACGAAAGGCTTCACCGGCGGCCGTGTCGCTCTGGTCCAGTATCTCGCCGGCGGTTTCGACGCGGACTTTCTCTGCCAGGGCAATAGCGGGTAGGTAGCAACTGCCGCCCCGGGCTGGGGACCGGATCGGTCTGGCGATCATCACGATGGCTTGAGTGTGGCGGAGTGGGTCAGGCTGTACTGAGGTCAGCCGGCCTGGGGGCCGTCTGGGCCGAGGAAGGCTTCCAGCTCGACGACCGCCCCTCGCAGGGCATCGTTGGCGCCACTCCATACCCGCCAGTCGGCGCAGGATCGCTCCGACCACCCGGAGGTCGTCCCCGGAGCCAGGTCAAACGCCTTGAGGAAGGCGCGCGTTTCCGTGTTTCTAGTTGCGACAACCCGAACCGTGAGACGCCGGAACTCGGCGACGTCCATGAAACCTCCAGCAGCGACCGGACCCCCGTTGACAGACTGTACTCTGGACGCGGCCACTGGATCGAGGGCCGTTTGGTGACATTCGCAGGCCGCGCGCTCATTCGGACCCTCACACGATGACCACGTAGTGCAGACTCGTATGGCCGGTAGACTACGCGGCGCACTCAGGAACTAAGGCGCATTCTCGCCTCGCGAATGGAGCCGATCGTATTGGATGCCGACTCGCCGACCACCTTGGATACCGACTCGCCGACCACGAAGGGTCGCGGCCGGTCGCCATCTATCGCCGCCTTGCTTTCCTTCTTGTGGCCAGGCCTTGGACAGCTTTACCTCCGCCATCGCCGCCTGGCGGCGATCTTTGCCATGCCGTCCGTGGTCGCGGTGCTTCTGCTGGCCTACGCATTGCGGCGGGGGCCGGTGGTGCTCGCGGCGCAGCTCTTCGCCGAGCGAGCCGTCGGCCTGGCAACGGTGGCAATCATCATCCTGTTTGGGGCCTGGCGGATCGTCTCTGTCGTTCACGCGTTCCTGGCCGGAAACAGAGGCTCGAACCACAAGGTCCTCGACAGGACCGTTCTCGGGGCGCTGGCCGCAATCATCGCCGTGACCCATCTCGGCAGTGGCTACTACCTGCTGGCCTATTCGGACGCCGGGTCCCAGGTCTTCAACCCTGAGAATACCAATCTGATCGTGCAGGCCACGCTGCCACCGAGCCTGGCTCCAGACCAGACGGCCGGCCCCACAGGCACGCCCGAACCTATCCCGACCGTGGCCAGCGACGGCCGCGTCACCATCCTGTTCACCGGAACGAGCAGCGGGGGGAGCTCCAACCTCTACGACTCGATCATGGTCGTGAGCTATGACCCGCAGGCCAATTCGATCGAGATGGTCAGCGTGCCTCGCGACAGCGCCAGCTTCCCGTTCTACTTCGGCGGCGTGGACGATCCTTCCTACAGGATCAACGCGTTGCCGACGTACGTCGCCAGCGGCCACATCAAGTCGCCGGACGACCCTTACACGACACTCATCAAAGAGGTGCAGTACCTAGTTGGAATCACCATCAACTACTACGCCGTCATGGACATCGGCGGGTTCGAAACGATGATCAACAAGGTCGGCGGGATCGACGTCGTCAACCCCTATCCGATCGTCGACCCATCGTACGACTGGCTCGACGGCACCCCGTGCGGCTTCAGTCTGTCCGCCGGAGCGCATCACCTCGATGGCAGGACCGCGATGGCCTTCGTGAGAAGTCGCCACGGCGCGGGCGACAGCGACTGGAAGAGGGCGTCGCGCCAGCAGCTGGTGCTGGTCGCCTTGCTCCACACGATGGCGCAACCAAGCCAGATCCTGAAGCTGCCGAGCCTGATCTCGACCCTTGGCGCGAGCGTGACCACGGACTTCCCGGCGGACAAGGTGGCGGACTATGTGGCCCTGGGCCAGGATGTCCCGAGCGCGAACATCAGCCAGGTCGTTCTGGGGCCGCCGTACACGATCACGGGCATCAGCAACGTGAACGCGGCCAACTGCCTGCTCAACGATAAGGTCGCCGCACTATCTGTCCAGCTCTTCGGCAAGGACAGTCTCTGGTACGAGAAACCCGCGCCCGCCAATACCTGCCCGTAGCACGGGTGGGCGACTCGCACTAGCCGACTTGCCTGCTCAGGCTACCGACTCTGATCTCGTCCCTTACTCCACCGATACCAAGCGGCGCTATGCGCGGATCGTGCATCCCGCTGGATAGGCCCTGGGCATCTGTCTGTCACTGTGAGCCTCGACGAGCATGGAGCTGTAGCCCGTGCGGATGGGGCCTCACCCTGGGGAGGAGGCGCACCTGCTTTCCACTGGATATTCTGCTGGAAGGTATACCGTAGAGGGACGTTGCTCTCGGTTCGTTGCGGACGGGCCGACCGGCGAGACGCCATCGGCTGCGGGCCGATGCGTCTCTTCGCCCGATCCGCCGAAGGACCACGATGAACCAGGGTTCCCGCGACCAGCAGCTTCTCGACGTCGCCCTCGCCACCGACAGCGCCGGTCGACACAAGGCCGACCTCGAGCAGGCCAGGCTCGACGCCAAGGAGCTCGAGAAACCGGCCGCCGAGGAACTCGAAGCCCTCTCGGCCGACATGATCGGGATCGACGACTCGGTCCGTATGTACCTCAATGAGATCGGCCGGGTCGTCCTCCTGACCGCCGAGGAGGAGGTCGTCCTGGCCAAGGCGATCGAGCTCGGCAAGCAGCTCGTGGAGGCGCCCTGGAAGGGGATGGTCTCGCTCCACGAGTGGACGACCCACGACACCGAGCGCAAGACTCGGACGGCCAAGCCTCGGTACCGCCTGCCGTTCGGGCCCGAGGCGCACACGATGGTCCGCGCTGCCATCGCCGACGGGGCGGACGCCCACCTGCTGGTATCCACGCCAGACTTCCATTTCGTCAAGGCCGCCAAGGATGCCCAGTCCGATGGGACGAAGCAGCTCCTCAAGGACGCCCGCCACCTGGCCACGGCCTACAACGAGGCGCCCACGCCGGACGCTTTCGTCACGCTGCTGGACTTCGCCTACCTCGCGGTCCACAACGGCGATCTCGACTCGCGCGACAACGTGGGCCTGCGCGCCCTGTACGACTGGACCCGCGATGAGGTCGCATTCCCGGCCCTCGAGCGCTGGATCACCGCCGGACACGATGCCGGGCTGCTCAAGCTGATGGGCTTCGATCCGGAGGTGCCGCTCGACACGAAGCTCGCCCACCGCAAGGGGGAGCTGGTCCAGATCGGGCGCGATGCCCGCGAGCAGCTGACATTGGCCAATCTCCGGCTCGTCGTGTCGATCGCCAAGAAATACATCGGCCGCGGGATGAGTTTCCTGGCCCTGACCCAGGAGGGCAACATCGGCCTCATCCGGGCGGTCGAGAAGTTCGAGTACGAGCGGGGCTACAAATTCTCCACCTATGCCACCTGGTGGATNNTGGTGGATCCGCCAGGCCGTCACGCGAGCGATCGCCGACCAAGCCCGCACCATCCGGATCCCGGTCCACATGGTGGAGACGATCAGCCTCTTCCACCGCGTCTCACGCTCTCTCATCGGGGAGCTGGGCCGCGAGCCGACGATCGAGGAGGTCGCCGAGGCGATGTCACGCGGTCAGGAGGTGGTGGTCACCCCGAACAAGGTCCGCGAGATCATCAAGGTCTCTCAGGAGACTGTGAGCCTCGAAATGCCGATCGGCGAAGAAGGGGACGCGCACCTGGGCGACTTCATCGAGGACCGTGGCGCGGTGGCCCCGGCCGAGGCGGCGTCCCACCAGCTCCTCAAGGAGCAGGTCGAGGCGGTCCTGGACTCACTCACCGGCCGCGAGCGCCGGGTGCTCCAGCTACGCTTCGGGCTGGAGGACGACCGCGCCCGGACGCTTGAGGAGGTTGGCAAGGAGTTCAACGTGACCCGCGAGCGGATCCGCCAGATCGAGGCGAAGGCGCTGCGTAAGCTGCGCCACCCGAGCCGTGCGCGCAAGCTTCGGGACTACCTGGTCTAGCTCGGCAGCCGGGCTACAGGACACTCAGGTCATGGTGCCTGCGGGACCAGATACGGGATATCGGGAACCATGGGCGTGATCCTTCCCGGTTGTAGCGAGACCGTCTCCACGAGGCTGCCGACAGCCGCGCCTATCGGTTAGTGTCGTCGTCCAGAGACGAGGCGGGCGCAACGGGTCATTGGGGCTCCGTTGTGCGACTAACATGGGTTCACGCCCCGGTAGCACGACTATCGTCGCGGCCAAGGCTCAAGGGGAGGTCGGACATGTCGACACCAGTCCAAGCAGCGTCGGCGCAGGGGGACGACCTGGCCACCCAGCTCGCGAAACTCGCAGAACTCCATGCCGCTGGCGGCCTCACTGATGCGGAGTTCGCGGCAGCCAAGGCACGCAGCCTTGGGGTTAAGCCAACCGTAAGCCTTCGCACCATGTCCCGATGGGCCTACATGCTTACCTATGGCGCCCTATGGGGCTATGCAACCTTCGGCTACACCACCAAAACCAGCAGCGGATCCTCGGACACCGGCATGCTCTTTGTCTGGGTGATCATGGCCCTTGTCGGTTCCACATTGATTGGGCTCAAGAACCGTCGCATCCGAGATGGACGGATGCGGGCGCGGATCACCGTCACTGATGGGGCGGTGATCATCGGCGCGCTCGTCCTCATCGCGGTGCTGCCAGACTTCATCGGCATGGTGAAGGGGCTTGTTCTCCTGGTGTTGTTCAGCGCCTACCTGCTTTGGTACTTCAAGACCCTGGAAACTCTCCAGGACGCCTGAGCCGATCCGGCGCGAGCCGGCAACAGCGTCATCCAAAAGGCCCGTCGGGCTTCCCCTACTAGCTCGACGGCAGGGTTCGGGGCGGGTGACGAGTCGAGGGGCCTCAAACACTGGTTCTCGGTTTCCCTACACCTGTCTGCCTTGCTTGCGGGCACGACACGCCTGCGGCGGCCGTCCCTACGTTGTCGGGGCTGCTCCCGCCCTTCTCCCCATCCCACCCGGTGAAAATGGCGCCTCGTGGCGCACGACCCACCTCGTCGATGACGATGAGCGGGTAACGGCCCAGGCGGATGGCCGTTTCAGTCGCGGAGCGACCGACGGATCCCGGTTGCGGTCTCTTGACTGCTGAGGAACATCAAGGGGCAACGAGCGCGACGGAGCCCTTATCGGCGAGGGTAACCCACAACTTGTCGTCTACGGCGAGGACCTGGTATGGGGTCCCTGGTAGGTCGATGCGAGCGATGACGGAATTCGTGGCGGGGTCGATCGCGAAGAGGGCATGTTGGTACGTGCTCGCGACCCACAGCATGCCGCCAAGGGACGCCATTCCGTACAACATCGACCCGGGGACATCGATGGCGGCGACCGCACGACCCGTATTGGAATCGATCCTGGTGACGCGCCCCTGCGAGTGGTCCGCGACCCAGACCGACCCGGCGAAGGCGACGGCGTAGACGGGGCTGGCACCGCCGCTGACGATCGCCGTGATCTTGTGCGAGGCGATGTCGACCCGGGCGATCGTGGTGCTGCCATAGCACGGATACCAGATCGTCGATCCGTCGACGACGGCGAAGCCCGGCGCAGCGCCTATCTCGACGCTGTCGCTGGACTTCATGCTCTCGAGGCCGAAGATCCGGGCTCCGTTGAAGCCATGACTTGCCACCCACAGCTCTTCGCCGACGACGTTGATCGACGATGGACTGCCACCGAATACGTCAGCCGTCGCGACGACCTTGTTCGTCGCGGGGTCGATCCGGGTTAGCTTGCCGCTCGAGTAGCTGCCCACCCAAACCGCATCCGTCGAGGCGGCGATCGGGATCGGCATGCCCGCTACGGGGATCGTCGCGACGACCTTTCGAGTCGCGGGATCGACCCTCGAGACCCGTCCGGCGTCGGGGTGGGTGACCCAGAGCGAGCCGAAGGCGTAGGCCAGGCCCTCCGCCTTCGAGCCGAGGGCCACCTCGGCGACGATGCTGCCACGGGCCGGATACGCGGTCATCGTCGGTGCGGCCGCGGTCATCGTCGGTGCGGCCGCGGTCACTGTCGGCAGGCTCGACTGGTCCACGGACGCGCTGACGGATGGCTGGACCGAGCCCGACCCTCCGCAAGCCACCACGGCGAGCCCAGTCAGGAGCAACAGACATCGGCGCGGCGGTAGCGGCCGCCACGAATGCCGGCGACCTGGCTCAAACATCGTCCATCCTCTCCTTGCCGAGTTGCTCTCGACCTCTCCTGCCGGCCGTGCTGGTCACGTCGCGGTGGCTCGTGTCTATCGCACGCCGCAACGGTCCGGCATTGGCCCAACGTGCCGGCAGATAGCGTGAGGCCCCATCGCATCGGCGGCATTATCGCGTGTCAGGCGACGCTACACCCGGACTTCGCGGTGCGTGGCTTCTCGTACTTATGGCGCGGACGCAGGCTCCGCTTCAGCCGCCCACGCCGCGAGGTGCGCGTGGATGGGCGGCGAGGCGAACCGCCACAGGCAGTAGACCAGGATCGCCATCGGCGCTAGCCGCTGGATCGGGACCGAGAGCGGGATCGCGAGCAACGGCGTGATCACCGGCTGGGCGAACGTCGAGTAGTGGAACTCCGATGAGGGCCAGAGCGCGGGCACGGCGAGCCACATTGCCGCCTTCGGGTCGCGGCGCCAGAGGAGCAGGAGCGCAATCGCTGTCGGCACCAACAGCATTGGGAAGTAGAAGGCGCTCCAGCCGTCGCCGGACTGATACTTCAGCCGCGCCGAAATCTCCCCGAACTCCTGCGCATATTGGATCCACAGCGTCGGCGCGACCGCGAAGCTGGCTACCGTCAGTACCAGGGCAAGGCAAACCCGCGCGAACCGACGCTCGGCGAGAAGAGGGATGACCGCGTAGGGCTTGAGGGCGACGCTGATCGAGTCTGCCAGCCAGCCGGCGCCGCCGGCCCCGGCGAGCAGCAGCATCAGGACCACGATCTGCGGGTTCCCCGAATACAACGCCTCAGCGGTCGGCGGGAACAGGAGCCACCAGATCGGCAGCTTGAGCCAGCGCAGGATCGCCAGGGCGCTCATCAGGCTGATCACGAGCCACAGCGCGGTGAACTGGCTCTCCGAGAACAGCGCGCTCGGCGCGAGCAGGACGGTCGTCGCGGGCGACCCGGCGTAGTTGAAGACGGCGTTCGAGCCGACGGTCACCGCTGCCGCCCACGGATCGTGCCCCTGGAGCCACTCCTGGACGCCGCGGTAGTAGATCTGGATGTCCTGGCCGAGCGGGGTGTTGCCGCGGATGAAGCTCTCGAACCGCCAGTACGTCTGGGCAGCGAACCACGCCGCGAGTGCGATCTCGCCCATGATTCGAAGGCGGTCCGCACCCGCCCGCTCTCGAATGGCCCGTAGGCGCAGAACCGCCGCGCCGATCGACCGGGTCAGGCCCACCCTCGCCTCCCCACTCATTCAGGCGACCTCCGCCACAGGCCCCACGCGCCCAATCGCCCATTCCGTGCGGCCGGATCCTGGGGCTTGCTTCGATGATAGCCCCAACCAACACGCCCCACGGCCGGGTGTTGGTTGGTGTAGGTTTCTCGCCGCAAGCCGGTCCCGCCGAGCGTGCATGCTCAGCCCCTCGCGACCAAGTCTCCCGCGGCCCACGACCCCGCCGCCGGAGCCACCAAGGGCCATTTCGGAGCAGATCGATGGCGATCGTCGAAGACACCGAGACGATTCACTCGCCGCGGAGCGCAGGCCGTCGGAAGATGAGCCTGGCCCGTCGCGAAGCGCTGTGGGGCATGGGCTTCCTGACGCCGTGGCTCATAGGCATGGTGATCTTCACCACGATCCCGATCATCGCCTCGCTTGCGCTGTCCTTCACGAACTTCAACATCCTCCATCCGGAGGAATTCCGCTTCATCGGCCTGGACAACTACACCCGCATGTGGAACGAGCTGGTCAACAACGGCCTGGTTGGCCAGTCGCTCAGCGTCACGTTCCGGTTCGCCTTGATGGCGGTACCGCTCGGGATCGTGCTCTCGCTCAGCCTGGCCATCCTGCTCAATCAGAAGATCCTCGCCGGCAAGCCCCTCTTCCGGACGCTGTTCTTCATGCCGGTACAGATTCCGCTCGTGGCCAGCACGATCGTGTGGGGTGGGTTCCTCAACGGCAGCACCGGCTGGCTGGCGCAGATCCTGCGTTACTTCGGATTGCCCTCGCCGAACTGGTTCGCCGATCCGGCCTGGGCGCTGCAGGCCCTCGTCCTCATGGGCATCTGGGGCGTCGGCAACATGATGTTGATCTTCCTGGCCGGCCTGCAGGGCATCCCGACCGAGCTATACGAGGCGGTCAAGGTCGACGGCGGCGGCGCCTGGGCGCGCTTCCGCCATGTGACACTCCCGATGATCTCGCCGGTCCTCTTCTACAACATCCTGATCAGCGTCATCGGCGTGTCTCAGTACTTCACCCAGGCCTATGTCATCGACCGCACGGGGAACGGCGCCCCGGGCGGCTCCACGCTCTTCTACAACATGAACCTCTACAAAGAGGGCTGGTCCTACAACAACATGGGCTACGCCTCGGCCCTGGCCTGGCTGATGATGGTCATAGTCGTGATCGCGGCGCTGATGATGTTCCGCTCGTCGGCTCGCTGGGTCTTCTACGCCGGCGGCGACAAGTGAAAGGCGCCCGCAGCTAACCCGGGCTGACGCCTGGCGCCTCTTGCGCCGGGTCTGAATCCCGGCCTGCCGCCCCGCTATACTCGGCGCGGAGCGAGGCGCTCGTCCGCCCGAGCCACTCCACGCGAGCCCAATCCACGCGACCTCGGAGCAGATCAATGGCGATCGTCGAAGACACGGAAACGACCCACCCGCCTCGCAGCGCGGGTCGTCGGAAGATGAGCCTGGCCCAGCGCGAAGCGATGTGGGGCATGGGCTTCCTGACCCCCTGGCTCATCGGCATGGTGATCTTCACCACGATCCCGATCATCGCCTCGCTCGCGCTGTCGTTCTCGAACTTCAACATCCTCCACCCTGAGGACTTCCGGTTCATCGGGATCGACAACTACACCCGCATGTGGAACGAGCTGCTGAACAACGCCGACGTCGGCAAGTCGCTCGGAGTCACGGCCCGGTTCGCCCTCATGTCGGTCCCGCTGTCGATCGTTTTGGCCCTGAGCCTGGCACTGCTGCTCAACCAGAAGATCCTGGCCGGCAAGCCCCTCTTCCGAACCCTGTTCTTCATGCCGGTGCAGATCCCCGTCGTGGCCAGCACGATCGTTTGGAGCGGCTTCCTCAACGGCAGCACGGGCTGGCTGGCCCAGATCCTCCACGCCCTGGGACTGCCCTCGCCGAACTGGTTCTCGGATCCGGCGTGGGCCTTGCAGGCGCTCGTGCTCATGGGCATTTGGGGCGTCGGCAACATGATGCTCATCTTCCTGGCCGGTCTGCAGGGCATCCCGACCGAGTTATATGAGGCGGTCAAGGTCGACGGCGGCGGCGCCTGGGCACGTTTCCGCCACGTGACGATACCGATGATCTCGCCGGTGCTCTTCTACAACATCCTGGTCAGCATCATCGGTGTGTCGCAGTACTTCGCCCAGGCCTATGTCATCGACCCAGGCGGCAATGGCGCCCCCGGCGGCTCCACGCTCTTCTACAACATGAATCTCTACAAAGAGGGCTGGGTTTACAACAACATGGGCTACGCCTCGGCCCTGGCCTGGCTGATGATGGTCATCGTTGTGATGGCTTCGCTGATGCTATTCCGCTCGTCCGCGCGCTGGGTCTTCTACGCCGGCGGCGACAAGTAGCAGGCCTCTCGGCCGACTCCACAGCTAGCCTCGACTGACCCCCGGTGCCTCGGGGCACAAGCTCGGAATCTGGAACGCCGCGCCGCTATACTCGGCGCGAATGAGCGAGGGGCCCGTCCGCCCGAGTCATTCCACCCGAGCTCGGAGCGGATCGATGGCGATCGTAGAGGACCAGGCAGCGCCCAAAACGCCCCACCTCAACGCGCCTGCCGGCAAGCGAATGAGCCTGGCCCGTCGCGAAGCGCTGTGGGGCATGGGCTTCCTGACGCCGTGGCTCATCGGCATGGTGATCTTCACCACGATCCCGATCATCGCCTCCCTTGTGCTGTCCTTCACCAACTTCAACATCATTCATCCGAACGAGATCCGCTTCATCGGGCTCGACAACTACAGCCGAATGTGGTCCGAGTTGGTGAACAACGGCAACGTCGGCAAGTCGCTGTCGGTCACCGGCAGGTTCGCCCTGATGGCGCTCCCGCTGGGGATCGCTCTGTCGCTGGGCCTGGCGCTGCTGCTCAACCAGAAGCTGCTCGCGGCCAAGGCCGTCTTTCGGACCATGTTCTTCATGCCGGTGCAGATCCCGATCGTTGCCAGCACGCTCGTCTGGGGCGGCTTCCTCAACGGCAGCACCGGCTGGCTGGCCATGATCTTCCGGTTCTTTGGACTCCCGACGGACCACTGGTTCTCAGAGCCCGCCCTGGCCCTGTTCGGGCTCGTGCTCATGGGCATCTGGGGCGTCGGCAACGGGATGCTGATCTTCCTCGCCGGCCTGCAGGGGATCCCGACGGAGCTATACGAGGCTGTCAAGGTCGACGGCGGTGGTCTGTGGGCTCGCTTCCGCCACGTCACCCTGCCGATGATCTCGCCGGTCCTCTTCTACAACATCCTGGTCGGCTTCATCGGCATCTCGCAGTACTTCACCCAGGCTTATGTCATCGATCCGGGCGGCAACGGCGCCCCCGGCGGCTCCACGCTCTTCTACAACATGAACCTGTACAAAGAGGCGTGGACCTACAACAACATGGGCTACGGCTCGGCCCTGGCCTGGCTGATGATGTTCTTCGTCGTGATCGCGTCGATCATGTTGTTCCGCTCATCTGCGAAGTGGGTCTTCTACGCCGGCGGGGACAAGTAGCTCGAGGACCGTCCTAGATATTTGAGCCCGAGGCCGAGGCGGACGGCACCGGCGAAGGCGACTGGGCCCCACCGCCCTGACCACGGCCGCCGCCAAAGCCGCCACCGAAGCCACGCCCACCGGAACCGCCGAATCCGGGCCTGCCGTTGGTGGCCACCTGAACCAGCGTCGCGTTGAGCGAGCCATCGGTGTTGAGGGTGCCCTGTGCCGCGACGGCGTTACCGACGGCGACGTTGGCGAGCGTGGCTGAGGAGACGCTTCGCACCGAGTACCTGGTCGTGGCTGAGACATCGACCGTCACCGTCTTTCCGGCCGCGGTCGTCACAACAATCGTCGTGTCCGTCTTGCTCGCGACTGTTCCCTGGACGACCGAAAGGCGCATGTTGCCGGGGCCGACCCCGCCCTGACCAAGCGTGGCATGGTCGGGACTAGTCGTTGGCTGAGCCACCTGAGCCACGGGAGCCACGGGAGAACCCCCGGTGGCAACGCCCATCGCGAACGCGACGGACGCAACTCCCACGGCCAAGAGCGCCCCGGCGAGCGGGAGGATTGCCCACCGAGAACTGGATGCCATCATGTCGAAATACCTCTCGTTTGGCCGCCCGCCCGGTGGCGGCGATCGGGTACGGCGGGCTCGCGGGCAATTTGCCCGCGTCCCGCGCAGCAAGTTCTCGCATTGCTGACCTGTGAGAGTCCTGAAAACGGCCGAACGGCCCGCCTGTCGATGCGCGGGCGAGCACTATTGGCCAATCGGCGGGACTAGTATTCGAAGCACGCGTGCCCTCTTCGCCACCTGACCGTCACCGCGACGTTGGGCCCTGGTCAATTGCGCATTGCGAACTTTCCGTCTGGTTCGATTTCCGGCCGCAGTCGAGGATATGGCTGGCGTGCCCGGACAAGGCAAGGAGAGACATGCCATCGTCGCGAGCGACGCGTTTGGGCGCGTCTATTCTCCTGAACCTGGCGTTGAGCGCGGGACTCGCGTCAGGGGCGTTCGCTGCCTCGCCAACCGACTCGGGGCCGGGTCCGAGTGCTAAGACCGTCGTCGCAGCGGCCCCAACCCCTGTTGCCGCCTCGGCGGTTACGTCGACCCAGGTCATCACGACAGTGCCGGCGTCCCAAGCATCCGCCACCGAGTTGCAGACTAGGCCCTCTGTTCCTGCATGCCAGCCGCCGCTGTCGGATCCGCGGCTGCCATTGTCCGCTTGCCCGGGACAGGGCACCACATCGGGCAACACGAGCGGGTCGTCCGTGATGCCGGCGACGGGGACCACATACTCGATCCAGGGCACGATCACCGGGCTCCTCGGTGCTCCGCTCGTAGGCATCAACGTCGATGCGTTCGGACCCAACGGTAACTTCGTGGGGACTAGCGGCGCAGGCGGGCATTACTCGATAGACGTTCCGGACGGAAGCTACCGCGTGTGGTTCAACTCCAGCAGCGATACGTACACCAACGGGTACTACACGACGCTTCACTCAGGAACCGTCACTTTCAGTTGGAGTGAGGCTTCGGTCGTCACGGTCAATGGGGCACCACGGACCGGCATCGACGGGCGACTCGTGGCCGGCAAGGACATCAAGGGCCGAGTCACTGACGGCGTATCGCCGATCATGACCATCCTCGTGTCTGCGTCATCCGATGTTTATAGCGGCTCGATATATACCGACTCGAACGGGGACTATTCCATAACCGTGCCCGACGCGGCTTCCTACTACATGGATTACAGCGACCCCAACGCAAGTTACGTCCACGGTTACTACGGAAGCGGCGCTGCCGGGCACATCACCTACATCTATGCCAACGCAACCCACGTGCCGGTATCTGGCGGCCCCGTAGTCGGCATCGATGTTCAGATGGTGGAGGGCGTCAAGATCAATGGCACCGTCACCGGTGTCGGGGGAGCGCCGCTCGCGAGCATCGTCGTGGAGGCGTCCTCAACGACCTTCGACGACAGGGCCTGGACTGGCTCGGACGGGACCTATTCGATCAGCGTCCTCGATTCCAGTTCCTACACGTTGCGGTTGGAAGACGATAGCGACTCGTACTTCAGCGGCTACTACGACAGTGGGGCCACTGGGCACTTCACCCTCGCCGCCGGCTCCGCGACGCCGATGCCCGTTGATGGAGACGATGTGGCTGCGGACGTGCAGATGCGGCAGCCGGGGCCATGGTCGGTGACCATCGGTGCCAGCTCCCCGAGCGTCCGCATGGGCGACTCGGTCACGCTCACGGCCGTCGCCAATCAGGACGTTGGGGCCTTGACCGCCAAGTACATCGTGATCCTGAGAAGCGATCTGTCGGCCGTGATGGACTGCCGACCCGGGACGACGTGTGCCGGGACTGATTGGAGCCCCAGCCTATCGTCGGAGACATACCACGCGGTCGTGGGCTACTGGGACGGCACCACGTCCGTGGTGGCCACGTCGAACGCGGTCACGGTGGCGTGGGTGCCCAACAGCATCGAGTTGACCCCGGCGACCGCCAGCATCGTCGCCGCTGGCAGCCAGGCATACACCGTCGAGGGCTTCGATGGCGCCGACGCGAGCCTGGGCGACGTCACTTCTGATACCACATTCACGATCAGCGGCGGCGGCTCCTGCGCGGGCTCCTCCTGCACCTCGACGGTCGCGGGCAACCACACCGTCACCGGAAGCGACGGCGTCACGACCGCCACGGCCACGCTCAACGTGACCCCGGGCCCGGCGGATCATCTGGTCCTGAGCCCGGCCGACGCCACGATAAGTGCGGGCGCTCCGCCCGAAACCTATACGGCCAATTCCGTCGACTCGTACGGCAACGTGATCGCTGACGTCACGTCCGCCACGACCTTCAGCCTGTCCAATGCCTCAGGCTCGGCCGGGTCCTGCACGGGGGCTGCGTGCAGCCCGACGGTCGCGGGCGCCATCACCGTCTCCGCCGTTGACGGCAGTCTCCACGCCTCGACCACGCTCAACGTGACC
>PLNK01000141.1 GCA_003142755.1 Chloroflexota bacterium
AACTTCCCGGCGGACCGACTGCCCGGCTGGCTGGCCGCGATCCACAGCGTCCTGCCGATCCAGGCCATGGGCGAGGTAATGCGCGGCACTCTCGCCTCGAACTCGTTCCCGATCACCCTCGGCGCCTTCGCGCTCCTCGGAACGTGGTGCGCCGCCTCATTCGCCGCGACCAGCGTGGTGCTGACCAGGCGAGCATGAGCCGCCGGCTCGACCGGCCCCGACCTCGATCGGGCGACCGCTTCGGCGGCTCGCCCGATCGGCCGTCTCAGCCGCGTTTGACGATGGTTCTGACGATGCTGCGCAGGACCAGCAACCCGACGATCCCCATCAGGCAGCCGAGCAGGACCGACCGATTCGCATCGACGGCCGGAACCCAGGTGACGTCTCCGTTCTTGAGTACATAGGTCCCCGCCGGCGTGGCCGACCAGGCTCCGCCGCCGCCCGAGTTGTAGGACGGCTCTGGCTTGTCGACCTCGACACCGCCCTTCGCCTCGCCGCCGCCCCACGCGCCGCGGAGGTTGGCGACCGGGATGACCAGGAGGCCATCTCGCTCGATCGGGTCGCCAAAGACCCGCCGCACGTTCGAACCGTCCGTCATCCCGTCCACGATCTCCCGCAGGGCCATCATTCGCCTCCTCGCCGGCTTCGATGTGTCGACTTGTTCGAAGCTCATACTAGCCGTCGGCTCGACCACCGAGGCTTGGGAGAAGAGTGTCGGCATCGATTGGACGTGAGGGCGGCGGCGCGAGTCGAAACCGTGCCAGGGAGCCGGCCCGATTGGCACTTGCCGCGATAGCGGTGCCCGTGCTGGGCTGGATCGCCTGGACGCTGGTGCTCAGGCTGGGCTCGAACGACTTCCACGACTACTGGCTGGCCGGCCGGCTGGTGCTCGACGGGCGCTCACCCTACGACATTGGGGCGTTGAGGGATCTCGCCGCCCAGCAGCATCTGAGCCTCGAGGTCGGCGGAGGTTACTCCTACCCGCTCCCGTTCGCCCTGGCGATGGTGCCTCTAGCGGCGCTGCCCTTCGAAGTGGCCCTCGTCATCTTCAACGCCGCGTCGCTCGCGGCCTTCGGGCTGACCGTGGCGGCGTGGATCATGTGGGCCTACGGCCGCTCGCCCGACCGAAGCCGGCGGCGGCTAGCCCTCGCCCTCGGGGCCGGTCTGTACCCACCCGTGTACGGAACCGTCGTCAACGGTCAGGCCAATCTCGTCGTCCTGCCGCTGCTCGCGGTCGGCGCCGTGCTGGCTCTCGATGGAGCCGACGCCCGGCGACGTCTCGGCGGAGGCCTGCTTCTCGGCCTGGCGGCCGTCGTCAAGCTGGTCCCGGCCGTCCTGATCGTGCCGCTGGCGCTGGCTCGGCGCTTCGGCGCGGCCGCCGGGGTGGTGGCGGGCGGACTCGGGGCGCTGGCGATCGCCGTGGCCATCGCGCCGTGGGCGGCGGCCGGCAGCGGCGGTCTGGCGTCGAACCTCGATCCCGATCCTTACTACACGAACCAGTCGATCAACGGCTTCGTCACGCGTCTGGTACAGCCGACGAGTCGGACCTCGGCGCTCTTCCCCCAGGCCTTCGAGCCGCGGCCGGCAATGATCGTGCTGACGGCGTTCCTGGCCGCCGCCACGGCCCTGGTCCTGTGGCACTACCGCGCCACGCTGGCCACAAGGCGAGGAGCGGCCATAGGCATTGGGCTGGCCCTCGTGGCCGGAGTGGCCGGCGCGCCGAAGGACAGCTTCTGGAACGAGTCACTGACTCTCGTGGCGGTGGGTCTGCTGCTGGCCGTCGATGCCCCCGATCTGGCCCTGAGTCGGTTCGGCCGCATCGACCGGGGTCTGCTGGCCGGGTGGTTCGGCGGCGCGGTTCTGTGGGCCGGCGTCTGGGCAGTCGAACCCGTCGGCGGCGGGCCGACGGCCGGCCTCGTGAATCTGCTCTGGTCGTCGTCCCTGTTCGGCCTGTTCGCCCTGTGGCTGCTCTTCGCGCGACGCTTGCGGCGGCCGTGCTAGGCTCGCGTGGTATGGATTCCGAGGGGATGGCGACGCGGCGAGCGGCCCGGGTCGCCCGATCGCTAGCCGGCTCGCGCCTGGTGGCGCGCGGCGCCGCGGCGTTGCCGGCCGCGCTCCTGGCGGCGGGCGCCATCCTCCGGTTCGTCAATCTGGGCGGGCGGCAGCTGTTCCGTGACGAGGCTGCATCGTGGCTGCTGGCCGGCTATCCGCTCGGCGCGATGCTCGACCACGCCCGATTCGAGGCCTACCCGCCGCTCTATTCGATCGTGCTCAGTGCCTGGATCGGCCTGTTCGGGGATAGCGAGGCCGCGCTGCGGAGTCTGTCCGTGCTGGCCGGCCTGGCCACGCTGGGGGTCGTGTGGGCCTGGGCGCGCGAGACGCTGGGCCGGGCGCCGGCCTGTGTTGCCCTGGCCCTGGCGGCGTTGTCGGTGATCCTGATCGATGACGCCCGGGACGCGCGCATGTACGCCATCGAGACTGCCTTCGCGACGGCGAGCTGGTGGCTCATCTGGCGCCTGCTGACGCTCGAGGCGAGACTCGATCGTCGTCGCCGGACCGCGTTGCTCACGGCCGCGGCGCTCGCGATCGCGGTAGCGGGTGAGTTGTGGACGCTGGCCCTCGGATTGCCGACCGCGGGCTTGCAGGTGATCGTCGTCGGCCTTGGCGCACTGGCGGGCGCCCGGGCTCGGCTTGCTGTTCTCGATCGACCGAGTCCCCGAATCTGGACGCCGCGCGGGCTGGCAGGCGCCGTTGGCGCCATACCTCGCGGGCCCGGACTCGCGATCGTGGCCCTGGCGATTGGCGGGGCCACGTTTCTCGTGTGGCTACCCAACCTCCTGGCTGTGGCGGGCAACGGCCAGCCTTTCTGGACGGGACGCCCCGGGCCGGACGCCCTCTATCAGACCCTCAATCGGGCAGTGAGCACCACCGGACAGTGGGACGCAACGGTGCCTGCCCCATTCATCGCTTTCGGCCTGGCGGTCATGGGCACCGTCGGCCTGCTGGGAATCCGACGCCCACAACACGGCTCCGAGCCCACGGCCGCGTCGACTTCGTCTCAGCTTCGCTGGTTCGGGATCGCATTGATCTTCGCCGCCTCGATCGTCCCCGTCGTCTGGCTGTACTCGCAGGTCAGGCCGATCTACGACACACGCTACATGGGCTCCCTCGCGCCACCGCTCTGCCTGCTGATCGCGGCCGGGCTGACCACACTTGGACGGTGGCTTCGCAGTCGAGCCCTGCCATCGATCCTGCTGATCGCGCTCGTCTCGATGATGGCCAGCGGTGCGATCGGTTTCGTGCAGAGCCGGAGCGTGAACGGCGACGTCAATCCGGCTCAGGAGACAGCTGCGCAACTCGTCACGATGGTCCGGCCGGGAGATGTAGTGCTGACGGTCGACGCCCGGACCTACTTCCCGATCGACTACTACCTCGCTCGCGCCGGCGGCGAGAAGGCCTTGGGAATCGAACTGTACGACTGGTACGGACCGGAACAGCCCTTCTTCTACGGCACATACCTGATACCCGAGGCGCGGGTCATCCGCCCCTCACAAGTCGACGAGATCGGCTGGGCACGCGCCCTGCCGGGACTCGAGCCCGGCGGCACGATCTGGCTTGTGACAATCGGCAACGGCGATCGTGAAGACATCGGGTTCGCGCCGTTGAGCACGGACCAGCTCGTGGAACGATCGCGCCTGCTCGTACCTGGGTCGAGCGGGTCTGGCGGCAGATACGGCCAGATCCACCAGCTGACGATTCCCGGGTCCTGACCCGGGCGTCAGGCCGAGCCGGCCTCCACGATCTCGTAGCCGAGCCGGGCCCGCAGCCGACCCATCGCCATCAGCACGGGTACGCCGAGAGCCAGCACCGCCAGCGCGTCGCCGATCCCCCGGAAAGCATCCCAGGTCAGCGACGTCACGGCGTAGTAGCGGCCGAACTGGGCCAGCGTCTCCGGGGCTGACAGTCCGGGCGTCCAGCCTATGTTCTCGACGCCGCGATAGAAGGCGACCCAGCCCCAGATGTCGGTCAGCGCTCCGTAGACGAAGCCGGTGACCACGGCCACGCCGATGAGGACGGCCAGGTCCAGCCGATCGGGCAGCCAGTTCCGGCGGCCGGGCCGCAGGCGGCGCACGACCGAACCGGCCAGCCCCGAACAAGCGCCGACCCAGCCCACGGCGAAGGTCTCGTATGGCAGCCACGGGCCGATGCCGCCCGTGACCAGCGCCGAGACGAGCAAAGAGAAGGCGCCGACGAGGAACCCATACGAAGCCCCGAACTCGAAGCCGGCGCACAAGACGAGGAAGAAGATCGGACTGAAGCCGCCGACTCCGTTGACCAGCACCAGCCGGAGAGCGGCGTCGATGGCGGCCAGGGCGGCGAGCAGGGCCAGCCGACCCGAGTCGAGCCGCCGCGCGCCGGTCTCCATCAGCGCGATCGACGCCACCGCGCCGATGGTCACCGCCAGAGCGGGCGCCTCCGGCGGCAATCCCTGGCCGAGGAACGGCCAGACGAAGAGCAGGATGCCCGCCAGAGAGACCAGGGCCACACTCATCGACGCGGCTCCGGGGAGGCGGCAGGCGTGGCGTCGGCGATGGCGCCGGCCACGGCGCCGTCGCGCCACTCGGGCGCAGTCAGCTCGATGGCGCGGCCGTCGACCATCTCGATGGAGCGATCCGCCAGCTCGGCCGCGAGGTCGCGGTCGTGAGTCGCGAGAACCACCGCGCAGCCGGCGGCAGCAAGGGCGGCGACGGCCGTGGCGAGCGAGCGGCGAGCGGCCGAGTCCATGCCACGCGTCGGCTCGTCGAGGAGGACGAGCGTCGGCGACCCGGCCAGNNCAGGCCTTCGAGCCCGAACGCGGCGAGCATCGTCCGAGGGTCTTCGTCGCTGCCGGTGCGGCGCAGCGTCAGGGCCACTTCCTCTCGAACCGTCGGCAGGTGGAGCAGAGCGCCCGGGTTCTGCGGCAGGTACGCCGTGCGGCCGGCCGGGCGCCGCACCGTGCCCGCCATCGGAGCCAGCAGCCCGGCCAGAGTCCGCAGCAGCGTCGTCTTGCCGGAGCCATTCGGACCGAGAACGGCGACGACCTCGCCGGGGCAGCCCGCCAGAGAGATGTCCCGGAGCACGGGCTCGGCACCGGGGCCCGCGACTGGGCCGGCCACCACGCCGCTCGCCTCCCACGCCAACCCGGTGCTCGCAAAGGAGCGTCCCGGCTTCACCGACACCGGGCCCCGCAGCGCGTCGCGAGTCGTGTCGGCGACCCGCCCGTCCTCGACGAGCAGCAGTCGATCGGCGGCTGGAACGAGCAACTCCAGCCGATGCTCGGCCACGACGATCGCGCGCCCGGTCGCGGCGAGCCGCACACACTCGGCCAGCACCGCGGCCGCCCCTTCCGGGTCGAGTTGCGAGGTCGGCTCGTCCAGGGCCACCACTTGAGGCCGCATGGCCAGGACGGCAGCGAGCTGGACGCGTTGCCGCTCGCCGCCGGAGAGTGTCGCCAGGCGCCGGCCGCGGAGGTGCTCGATCGACAACCCGGCCAGCGCCTCGTCGACGCGGTCGTGCATCTCCGGCCTGGGCATCGCGGCGTTTTCGAGCCCGAAGGCAATCTCGCGCTCGACGGTGCCGTAGACCGACTGGGTCTCGACGTCCTGGAAGACGAGGCCGACGCGCTGCGCCAGCCGCGGTATCGGCGTCCGGAGCGGGTCCAGCCCGGCGACCGCCGCCGATCCCGAGATACGGCCGCCGTGGAACTGCGGCACGAGACCGTCGAGAAGTCGAAGCAGGGTCGACTTGCCGCCGCCCGAGCCGCCCGCGACGACCGTCAGGCCCGGCCCGAGTTCGAGATCGATCGACCGCAACGACGGCTTGGTCGCGCCCGGGTAGGAATAGCTGAGCCCGTCGATCCGGGCGGTCGGTTCCGTCACGTCCGCGGGCCGTCGCTCCGGCTCCGTGATGGCGCGGCCGCCGCCGGCAGCGCCAGAGCCAGGCAGCCGATCACGAGCGCGGGGCTGATGGGCGGGAGGTACATGGTTGGATACGGATACCAGTCGACGGGCGTCCCCACCACGCGGGCCCCGATGAAGACCGCCGCCGCGCCGAGCGCCGCGCCGACGACCGCCAGATCCCAGCGACTCCAGGACGCTCGGGCGAAGCTGGTGCGGCGGCCGGCCCCAAAGCCGCGCGCCTCCATCGCCTCGGCCAGCAGGACCGAATCCTCGATCGCCGTCAGGAACACCGGGACNNTCGGTGAAGGTGCGGCCGAAGCCCGAGACGAGGTTGAGGGACGTGGCCACGGCGATGCCCGTTCGTTCCAGCGGACCCGGCATCGCGTCGACGACGTCATGGGGCTCGAGCACGAGCGAGAGGGGAGCCACGGCCAGCAGCGCCGCCACGAGACCCAGCCCGATAGCGCCGCCGAAAGCGAGCGACTCGAGCGTCAGCGCCCCGCCGACGAGCGGCCAATCCGCCGGAAGCCTGGCGATGACGTCGGCCCCGGCGTGGCCGGCCAGCACGTTGATGAGCCCGCCGATGCCGGCGGCGATCAGCAGGGCCACGACGAGGGGCCGCAGCCGGCGTCCTGGCGGCAGCCAGGCCAGCAGCACGTTCAGCGCGGCGAGCGCCACGAGGCCGCGATACACCGGGTTGTCCGTCGAGAGGGCCACCGTGACGGCCGCGAGCGACCACACGAGCCAGGCCCTCGGGGTGAGGCTCACGCGGCCCGGCGTTGGGTCATCGACAAGCGAAGCAGCGCCAGCCCTGCCAGGCCACCTCCGACCAGGGCGGCAACGAGCAGGCCCGGATCGATGCCCGAACCACCGGCGCCGCCCGACGCGCTGCCGCCGGCGGCCGACGCCCCCGGCGTGGCGCCCGCGGGGCTCGCCGCCGCGAGAGAGCCAGAGGAAGAAGCGGCTGCGGCCGGGGAGGTCGCCGGACCCGTGGCCGGAGCCGTGGCCGGAGCCGTGGCCGTGGTCCCGGCCGTGGTCCCGGCCGTGGTCGCGGTAGCGGCGGCGGCAGCCGTGAGCCCGCTCGTGGCCGCGCTCGTCGTTCCGGCCGTGGCTCCCGCTGATGCCGCGGCCGCGTCGCAGACGCCCGCCGGTCCGGGCGGGGCCACGGGATCGCCGACCGCCGGAACGTACCGGAATCCTTCCGCATCGCCGTCGCCGAGCGTCAAGGTCGAGATGCCCACACTGGCCAGCTGCCAGGCTCCGCCGTCGCGCGAAACGAAGACCGCCCAGTACTTGTCCTTGCCCGGGCAGATGGAGTAATGGGCCGGCTCGGAATCGACGGCGCACACGGCAACGCCGAAGCCACCGAAACTCTGGCCGGACCAGGCCACCGCCGACGAGTTCAGCAGCTGCTCACCGGTGACCGCGGCCACGTCGAACGAGACGCAGCGAGACACCACGGACCCGTCGCCGTGCTCCACGACGAGAGCCGCGTGATGCGTACCGGCCCCCGCGCAGGTCGAGGCGAGCGGCGAGCCCGGCGCGAGCGCAGCGAGCGCCGCAACTGACGACGCCACTGCCGACGCCAGGAGCACGGCCCGGAGACGCCTCAGCCAACGCCTCACGGCCTGCCCGTCCGCGTCAGCAGCAGCCAGCCGCCACCGACCACTGCCACCATTCCGATCAGGGCCGCCAGCGCATATGCCAGCGGCGTCGGAATGCCGCCGGACGAGCCCGTCTGGCTAGACGCGCCGGAATGGGTGAGATTCCCACCCTCCGGGCTGGCGCTCGACACTGCGGTCGCCGCAGCCACGACGGTCAGCGGTTGTGGGGTCTCGGACGTCGAGGCCGTCGGGGTCGGGGTCGACTCGGTCGGAGTCGGGGTCGAAGTCGGGGTCGGCGCGGCCCTGACGATCGGGCGATCGGTCACTCGGGCGGTTGGCGCGGGCGTCGAGATCGGGGTCGGAGTGGGATCGGGCGTGGCAGTCGCGGTTGACGTCGGGGTTGGCGTCGGCGCCGGGCAGGCACTCGTAGGCAGGCTCCTGCCCGGCGTCGGGTGAAGAGCCGCGGCATAGGGCGCGCGCATGAGGGCCGCCGGCACCTGGCTGGTCGTGAATGCGCTCTCGCCCGTGCCGGGGTAGGTGAAGCCGCCGTCGGCACCCTGGCTCGCCCGGAGGTTGGTCAGGACATCGTTCGATCCCCGGGTCCAGGCCGCACCCTCCGGGTCCTGGCCCGACGCCAGCAGGGCCTGCAGGACCACCGAGTCGGAGTTGGGGTCGCTCGCCGAAGGTCCCCAGGCCGATGGGTTCTGATAGGCGAAGCCGCCGTCGTCGAGCTGCTGAGAGGTGAGGTACGCGAGCGCCGCCTTGTCCGCGGAGTGGACTCCGGCCGCATCGAGGGCCATCACGGCGATGGCCGTCGAGTTGCTGTCGCCCTGGCCCGCCGCGACGGGCGCCGTGCCGTAGCTCCAACTGCCGTCGACGTCCTGGAGGGCCGCGAGCTCAGCCGTTGCCGCGTCCGGGACAGACCCGCCGGACGCCACGACCGCCAGGATCGCGAACGACTCGCTGAACGTGGAGCCGTCGCCGTAAGCGCCACTGCCCGGGTGATAGAGAGCCTCGAGTCGGGCGGCGAGGTTCCGGCCGGAGAAGCTGGTTGGATCCGCGCCCGCGGCCACGGCGGCCAGAATCGCCTTGCCCGTCTGGGCGGCATCGTCTGCGGCGGCGTCGGAGGCCGTGGCCAGGAATGCCAGCGCGTCAGCGGTGCCGTCGCAACCCTTGAGCGTGGCGGGGTCGTAGCCCGCCGCCGCGGCCCCGATCACGAAGTCGGCCGTCTCACCGAGCTTGCCGTCGATCGAGCCGTCCGCACCCTGCGCAGCAAGCAGGTACTCGAGCGCGGCGGTGGCCCGGTCCGAGTCGGTCGGACCGATTGCGGGATGGGTGGTTTGCGCTGCCGCTGCGGCGCCGAGCGGCATCGTGAGGAGTGTCGCCAGTATCGCGCTGGCGACGACGAGTCTTCGCATTGTTCCTCCGGCGGCATAACCCGCCTGCCGGAGGGACCTCGCCGCCGGAGGCCTCCCATCCGATCCGCGCAGACAGGTGACGAGCCATTGGCTAGCCAATGGCTTTCGCCGTTCGGTCAGGTCTCCTGGCTCGCGGATGGGCCACTGGCTCCGCCAATGGCTGCGCTACTGGCCGCCTTCCCAGGGCTTTCACCCCAGTGGCTTTGGACCCGCAGCTCCTCGCTTACAGTTGCGCGACAGCGCCGGTTTCGCACCGGCTTCCCTGATACGAGCGGCTCTATTGTCATTCGGCTCCTGCCGAATGACGCCTATTCGATTGGCATGGGCAGGTTACAGCGCCCGACGACGGGCCGCCAGCTGACCGTGGCCCGCTACCAACGCCTGGGCCGCTCCGCCTACAGCGAGGCGCGCAGGATCGCGGCGATCTCGTCGTCGGTGAGCACGATGGGGTTCGTCTTCATGCTGCTCCCGCGCGAGTCGGCGACCAGGGCCGGGATCGATGCCTCGGTGATGCCGAAGGCCGAGAGCCGCGAGACGCCGAGTCGGGCGGTCAGCGTTTGCAGCGCCGGGACGAGACCCGAGCGCGCTTCGCGATCGTCGGCCCCGGGGTTGCCACTGAACAGCCAGCCCGCTGCGGCGTAGCGCGACAGGGCCACGCTGCCCCGATCGCGCTCTTCGAGAGCGGCGATGTTCACCCGCGTCGCCGCCGCCAGCGTCGCGCCGCAGGCCACTCCATGTGGAATCGGGTACTGGGCGCCGAGCGGCGAGGCCAGGCCGTGGACGGCGCCGAGGCCGGCCTGGGCCAGGCAGATGCCCGAACACAGGGCCGCGTAAGCCATCCGCTCCCTCGCGGCCGCCGCCACGCTCCCCGGACCGGCCGCGCCCCGACCGGGACCGGCGGCTGCGCTGTCAGCTGACGCCTCGTCGAACCAGGCCAGCAGCCCGTCGCGAGTCGCGGCGAGGCCCGACAGGGCCAGGGCGTCGGTGAAGGGATTGGCGCGGACCGAGACGTAGGACTCGAGCAGCTGGGTCAGGGCATCCATGCCGTTGCCGGCAATCAGCGCCGGCGGGCAGGCGGCCAGCAGGTCGGGGTCGACGATCGCGACCCGAGCCACGAGCGCTTCATCACGGAACGACTTCTTGAAGCCGCCGGCGCCACGGATGGAGAGGACGGCGTTCTTGGTAGCCTCGCTGCCGGTTCCGGCGGTGGTGGGTACGGCCACGAACGGCACCGACGGACCACGATAGGGCAGCTCAGGACCGACGCCTTCGAGGTGATCCATGACGGAGTTGCCCGGGATCAGCAGACCGGCCACGGCCTTGGCCGTGTCCAGGACGCTGCCGCCACCGATACCGACGACGACCTCGACCGGGCCNNAGCCACGGCCGGAGCCACGGCCCGCGCCACTCCCCGGGTGGCGAGCCACGATCTCGTCGACCAGAGCGGGCGACGGTTCGTCGGCGACGGTCTCGAGCTCAAACTCCACGGCTGCCGATTCGAGGGCTGCCCGCAGGCGGGCCCAGTCCGCGGTGTCGGTGAATCCCGGCCCGCGGACGAACACCAACGCCTTCGACCCGAACTCCCGGACGACGCCCGGCAGCTCCCCCGATCGACCGCTACCGAACAGAATCCGCGGCAACCGTGCGATCGAGAATCCCGGCCAGGCCCCCGGCACCGAGACGTCCGCTCCCGAGTCCGTGCGTCCTCCGGTCTCCGTCGGTCCTTTCGACACCGTCGTCGTCCTTTCCCTACCCGTTCACCGGAAACAAGCCGTCGTAGCGGGCTCCCGTGCGCGGCTCGGCCATCCAGTCGGCGACCTTGTCGCGCCAGGCCAGGTAGTGTGCCGTCTCCTTGTGGGCCTTCGCCGAAGCTTCGTCGCGGTAGGCCTCATAGGCCACGAAGCGGGTCGCGTCGTCGGCCGAATGCAGTATGTCGAACCGGAGGTTGCCCGGCTCCTTGACCGACTGCTCGTGATTCTCCCGGACCGACTCGATGAAGTCGGCGACGTGCTCGGGCTTGACGTGGACGTAGACCACAGTGACGTACATCGATCCTCCCTGGCCGCGCTGCGGCACCTGCCGATTCCGAACTTTGCCGCCCGCCGGCTCGAGTAGATCATCCGGCATTCGTCGAGGTGCGGCGCGGTGCGGCCCGGTGCGACGCGGCTCCGCGCGGCGCGGCTCCGCAAAAGCCGACGCAAAATCGCTGCGCACGCGGCTTCACAACGGCCGAGAATGGCAGTGTCCGGCGGCCAGCTTGGGCCGCCGGGGCTTGACCATGTTGCCCCTTACAGGAAAGTGAGGACACTCGTGCGTCGGTTCGTCCTGGTCGTGCTGAGCAGCGCGATCCTCCTCTCTGCCTGCTCGTCCAGCGGGTTCCCACAGCCCAACAAGGGTGCGAGCGAGGCCCCAACGATGGCCGCCTCGGAAGCTGCTTCGGTAGCCGCCACCATCGCGGCCACTCCCACCGACGCTCCCACCGACGCTCCCACCGCCACCCTCAAGGCGACGGTCGCGCCCACGGCAGCCCCGACACAAGCGGCAGGCGCTGACTGGACCGCCATATCGCCCGCCGGCGCCGGCTTCACGGCGAAGTTCCCGGGTACTCCAACCCAGTCGTCGCAGTCCTTCTCGACCGCAGCCGGCGACGCCCCGGCCTCCCTCTGGATCCTCGAAGAGAGCAGCGATCTGGCCTTCTTCGCGGTGGAGGCAAGGTACCCGGCCGGCTCGATGTCGGGCCTGTCGACGTCGGCCGTCTACGACGGCGCGATCACCGGCATGACCGGCTCGACCGCCGGATTGACAGTCGACAGCCAGAGCAACGTCACTCTCGGCGGGCACGCCGGCCGGGCCTTCACCCTCACCAGCACCGCCGCCTCGATCAAGGGCGAGATGTTCCTCGTCGGCGACAACCTCTACATGGTGTACGCGGCCTACGATTCGCTGGCCGACCCGACCGAGATCGATACGTTCATCGGCGACTTCAGTCTGACCGTCTAGACGGTCCCATCGAACCGAAGAGCGGCGGGGGCCGTTCGCGGCTCCCGCCGCTTCACTTTGCGGCCCGGCCGGACGGCCCGATCAGTTCGGCTGCGCCGGGACAGGCGTTCCGTTCCAGACGATCTCCGTAACTACCAGCAGGTCGCTCGGTGGGCAGGGCGTCGTGACGCATACCGCCAGCACCCGCGAGCGAACGATGCGGGCCACGACCAGACTCCCTTCGAGCGACGCCGGCAGGGTCGTCTGCGCTCCAACCTTGACGCCGTCGACCATCCAGAAGCCGCAGGCGGGTGGCGTCGCCGTGTTGGGGTCCGGTGCCGGATTACCAATCGGGCACGAGGTGTCGCGGGTCAGCGGGCCACCCAGCAGGAATGTCGTGGTGCTCGGCAGGCTAGAAGCCCGATTGACCGGCTGGCCATCGATGGCGGTGGGGACTCCGTCGGGCCCGAGCAGGCTCATCGAAGACGCCGCCGTAGGCGAGGGCAGCGCCGCGGCCGATTGGGCCGGACTGGGCTCCGCCGAGCCGGAGGCTGCTGCCGATGGCGACGGTGTCCAGAAGGGGTCCGATCTCCAGACCACGGACTCGACGACGATCGCGGCCTGGCACGAGGCCAGCGCATCGGCCGGGCAATCCGCCGCCAGCGGATCGTTGACGTGGACCCGGGCCACAACCCTCTCACCATTGGGCTCGTCGAATGTGCCCTTGGGCGAGATCGCGAGGCCGTCGATCGAGAGCCAGGAGCAATACGGAACCAGCTGTGTCTCGGCGTCCGACTTGCCCAGCGGCACCGGGCACGTCGGCACGACGTCCGGCTTCGACACGCGGCCCCCGAGCAGGAAGCTGCCATGGAGCGCGGCGAAGGATGCCTGGTCGGCGGCCCGGTAGACGTGCTCGCCGCCGACCTCAGCCGGCGCGTCCGGCCAGACCACCTCATCGGGGACCGGCGGACAAGCTGTAGGGATCGGGTCTACATAGGAGGTGCAGCCCTTGGCAGAGACGACCACGGGCGAGCCAAGAAAGGCGCTCAAGACATCTGGACGCAGCGATCCCAGGACCGTGGCCTCCGACGAGGCTGTCGGGGCAAGCCCGTACGCACTGCATGTGATCATGAGCCCGAGGTCCGCAGATGGATTCGGCGTGCTGTCGGGGCAGCCCACGTCCTGGTAATAAGCCCGGACAACGTACCCACCCAACAGGAAGGTGCCGTCCAGGTTCAGCAACGCCGCCTTGTCGCCGACGCGGTAGACCGTCTGGCCGTCGATCTCGTTGGGAAGGCCATCAGCCCCGAGAGCGACACCATCCGAGCCGGCCGGGCCGCTCGTTCCCGGCCGGGCGACCAGACCCAGCCCGACGAGCCCCGCCGTCGCCAGGACGGCGATCGCCAGCAAGGACACGGCCACGCGAGGCCACATCAGTCCGCGCCCGCGGTGCCGCTCGGCCGCTTCGCCGCGGCGGCGGCCGATAGCTGGGTAGTCGCGCTCTGCCTGCTGCAGTTCGGTCGCGAAACGGCGCGACAGCCGCTCTTCNNTCGTCGTCAGTCTTCATCGAGTAACTCCCGGAGTCGCGCCAGGCCCGTCTTGAGCCGGGCCTTGGCCGTGTTCTCCGTGACGCCCAGGGCGTCCGCCGTTTCGCGCACGGAGAGTCCGATCATGTGGTGGAGGACGACGGCCGCCCGAATCGGCCGGGACAGGCGACCCAATGCCTCGTCGAGCTCGATCGACTCCGCCGTCTCCGGGCCGCCGACCGGCAGCTCGTGGACTTCGGGGTCGAACCGCAGAGTCAACCGCAGCCGGCGGACGACCCTAAGCGCCTCGCGCGTTTGGACGGTCAGTAGCCAGGCCCGGATCGCGAGCGGTTCTCTGATTGTCGAGCCGGCACGAAGCGCCCGCTCGAAGGTGGTCTGGACCAGGTCCTCGGCTTCGGTTTCGTTGCGCGTGATCGCCCGCGCCGCGGCCAGGAGCAGTGGCCCGTGGCTGTGAAGCGTGGCCGCCCATTCCGGAGCCGCCGGTGCGGCGGTGGCCCGAACCGGGTCGCCTGTCTCTTGCCTGTCGAGCGTTGCCGTGATGTTCCTCACATCAACTAAGAGGCTCGGGCCGGCCCAAACGGGTATCTCGCCTCAGGCTTTCGCCCTGCGACCCTCGAGTGTCAGCTCGAACCAGATCGCCCGGTCGGGGTCCAGGAGGTTCTCGACGATACGCGTGATCGATTCGCGGTACGCCGGCCAGACGGCCCGCTCCAGCGCCTCGTCGGGCGAGACCCACAGCAGCGCGTCGTGCTCATCGGACACGACGGGCTCGACTTCGGGTGCGACGCGGACGGCCAGGACCGCAGCCGACAGAACCGTTTCCGTGGTGGGGCCCAGGAATTGGTTGACCTGGTCGAGGTGATAGAGGTTCTCGATCGAGGCCAGGCCGATGCCCGTCTCCTCGGAGAGCTCGCGCAACGCGGCGTCGGCGGCGCTCTCGCCCGGCTCCAGACCGCCCGACACGCCCTGCCAGAGACCCGGCAGGATCGGGTCGGATTGGGCGCGGCGCAGAAGCAGGAATTCGACCGCCGACGGCGTGCCGGGCCTCACGCGGAAGATCCAGACATCGACCAGATCCGGTCGGAACGGGCTCACGGTCTCACACGGAGTCCAGAGCGCTCAGATCCGCTCGAAGCGATCGATCGGCAGGACGAAGATCACCGCGCCGCCGACTTCGACCTCGAGCGGGTAGGGCATGAAGAACTCGCCCGGCTCCATGATCGGGGGGATCGGGCTCACGGTCTGGGTCCGCGCGTGGCAGTTGTCGCGGACCAGGGCGACCACATCGTCGACCTTCGCCTCGTCAACGCCGACCAGAATCGTGGCGTTGGACTGCTTGAGGAACCCGCCCGAGCTGTGCAGCCAGGTTGCCCTGTACTCGTGCGCCAGCAGGGCGTCGATCAGGACGCGGGCATCCTCGTTGTGGACGACGGCAATGACTAGCTTCACGGCGCCGAGTATAGGCGGACCGCATTGGCCCGCGACGAGTCCACCCGACGATTCTCGCGGCGTGGGGCGGGTGTGGGGTCGCGGTACCGGGACCCTGGCCGTACAATCGCCATGGGGTATATGGTCCCACGCGTACGGGAGGAATTGGTGTCGGGCGAACGGCCACTTCACGAACGAACCGATGGCCAGCTATTCGCGGCGGCGGCTGCAGCCGTCGCCCGAGGCGACGACCTCGACGAGGCTCTGGCCGAATTGCTTGGTCTGGCCTCCGAACACCTCGGAGCCAACTCCGGCGCGATCTACATCGTCGATCCCGACCAGGATGAGCTCGAGCTGGCAGTGACTTTCGGCGTCGACGCCAGTGCGGCCACGGCCGCGAGCACAGTGGCGGAGGTCTCGACGAGCCACGATCCGCTGGCCGGCGTCACGCGCTCACGCCAGCCGCTGGAAGTCGACGACGCGGCCCATGTCGCGATCCTACGCGGCTCGGCCACGGCCCTGGTGCTGCCACTCGTCGTGAGGCGCGAGGGCATCGAGATCTCGCTCGGTGTGATGGGCCTGGGTTTCGCCGGCCCGCTGCCGAAGCGCGACACGCTCACCGGAGCGGAGCCGCTGGCGGACCTGGCGGCAGTGGCCGTCGAGCGAGCCCTGGCCGTATCGCTGGGGTCTGAGCGCGCCGAATGGTTCGACCGGCTGGCCCATACGGACCCGCTGACCGGCCTGGCAAATCGCCGCACGGTCGACCGCGTGCTCGAGTTGGAGGTTGCTCGGGCGGGCCGGCAGGGCGTGCCGCTGAGCATCGCCATCTTCGAGATCGATGGCTTCGCGGCCATCCAGAAGGCCGGCGGCAACGTCGCCGGCGACAATGCCCTTCGCCGCGTGGCTCAGATCCTGGCCGAGTCGGTCCGGTTGATGGACACCGTGGCCCGCTTCGCCAACGAACAGTTCATCCTCGTGGCCCCCGGCCCCGACGGGCAGATCGTCGCCGAGCGCCTGGTCCGCGGCATAGCGGCGCTACCTCCCGTAGACGGCAAGGCGATCTCCGTTTCGGCGGGGATTGCCTCGTTCCCTCTCGATGGGCGCACTCCCGACGAACTGCTGGCGATCGCGGATACCGCCATGCACTCCGCCCGCCAGGCCGGCGGTGGCCGCGTAGTGGCGCAGCCAACCGCCAACTAAGCCGGGAGCCGAGTAGCGGAGCGAGCGCGCGCCGGTCGCTGTGGCCCGCGAGATCGGCCGCCCGGCCGGCGAGCGACTAGAGGGAGATCGTGCCGCCGACTATGGTCGGCCCACTCGACGCCGACACAGCGGAGTTCGGTTCCTTGCAGACCCAGAGATACAGGCTCGCCGACGTCGGCACGTTGTCGACCTCGAGGTACCCGTCGCCCGAGTCGCTGACGGTGAACGACCCGACCTTGGACTGGACGCCGTTGTCCCCGGTCAGCCAGACCACGTAGGCCTCGTCGCCTTGGGTAGGCACCAGATTAGTGACGTTGACGATGATGTGGCCGGTGGGCAGGAGCGCAACCAAACCACTCGCCTTGCTGCCGTCGCGCGAGGCAAGCGCGGCAAGGCGCGTATCAGGTTGGGCGGCCGCGTAGATGAGACTGGCGTAGGTGTCCTGGTCGTGCTTGGACTTGCTCAGATCGCCCTGCAGGACGACCGCATAGCCAGCCAGGACGACGACCGCCACGGCCGCCGCTACTCGCGTGGCCCAGGTCATTGCGCGGCGTCGGCGTGAGGCTCGAGCCGCAAACGGGATGACCTCGCCCTGCGACACGGGCGACGGACCCTGCCAGGTTAGAGCGGCCTGCGAGCTACGCGCAGCGGTCGGGATCGCGACCGGCTCGACCGAGATATGGCGTCGTGCGGCCAGGTCGGCCTGGGCAGCCGCCATGACCGACTCGCGCAGCCAGGCCGGCGGCTCGAGCGGCTCGAGGGTTTCGGCGAGGTACGGAACCACTCCGCCGAGATCTCCGATCTCGGGATGCTCCTCAGAGCAGGTATCCAGGTGATCGCTGACGGCGATCATCTCGTCTATATCGAGGGCTCCGAGGACGAAGCCCGAGGCAAACTCGCGGACGCGGTCACAGGTCATGGCCATGTCAGGCCAAACCTTTCTTGCCATTGGAGGAGGGCAGCGCGATGCCAAACGATCCATCGTTCTGTCCGACGAGCTGTTCGCGCATGGCCACCAGACCGAGGCGCATACGGCTCTTGACGGTGCCGAGGGGAGCGCGGGTTCTGTCGGAGATCTCACGCTGAGTCAGGCCGTCGAAGTAGGCGAGTTCGATGACCTCGCGCTGGGCCGGCGGCAGAACCGTCAGGGCGCGGCGGACTTGCTCCGCATCGAGACGGCCGACGACTTCGGGCCAGATGTCTGGCAACGTGAGGGCGGCGGGGAGAATCTCCTCCGACTCATCGCCCAGCGCGACCCCGGCTCGCTGGCGACGCATGGCATCGATGGCCCGGTGTCGAACGATCGCCAGCAGCCAACCCCGAACGCTGCCCTTGGCTTCGGCGTAGCGGCCGGCATTGCGCCACAGGCCCAGGAAGGAGTCCTGGACGACGTCCTCTGCCAGCCCTGTCTCCGTCGTGATGCGCAAGGCAAGGGCATACGCCATCGCGTGATAGCGGTCGTATAGCGTTTCGAGCCCGCCGATTTCGCCGGCGGCCACTTGACGCATCAGTTCAGCCTCCGATTGACCCTCCGACAAGATGTCGGGAGTGACTCCAGGCGGGGACGCTGCCACGGAGTCCCTCATTTGTTCATTCGCAGATTTGGGCGTTCCGGTTCACTAAACGCCCGACTAGAGGCCGAACTGTTCCTCTGTGTGTTGCACGAAGGCAACTCTTCTTGAGTCGCCCGTCCTGAATGGCGGTCGGCACCGTCCACTTCATGCCGGCGGGTCAGCTGCCGAGCCCGAGCCGCGCTGCAGCCCGGGGGTCCCTCGAGGATCTCCCCGGGGCCACAACGGCGGCCGTCATCGAGGTGCATTCGTCGATTCTAGTCGAGCCGTGACCGAGAAAGCGAGCGGTTGCGGCGGGTTGAACAGGCCGCAGGCCGAAGGAAAATCTCGTCATGCGATGTCGGGGTGGGTAGTACTCCCGGGTCGACCGGGGGTGACCATGTTCGGGCCCGAAGCCGACGGGCGCCTCGACTATCCTGTCGATGGCGACGCCACAGATCTACCCGGACCGCTTGGACGCGGCCGAGGGAGGAAACCGGTGAGCAAGCTCGGAATCGTGACCGCGTTCTCGGCCGAGGCCGCCCTCTGGGTGGCAGGGGCGGCACTGATTGCCGGGGCGGCCGGGGCGCACTGGAATCTGCCCGCCGTCGACCTGAGCGCCGTGACCGGCTCGAAGCCGGCCGCCAGTGCCAGCGCTACCGCGGTCGAGTCCGCCATACCAGGGGCGTCGCCCAATGACTACGCGGCCCTGACGAAGTTTCTGGCCTTGGAGTCTCGTCCCGACTTCCAATTCAAGTCGACTGTCACCATGTCTGAGACCTTCGCCATCGGTGAGGCCCCAACGGTCGCCCAGGTGACGGGGACGTATGACACCAATGGGACGGATACGTCCTCGATGCTCACGACGACCGTGCTGGGCACCACGTCGGTAGGCGACACCGTTGTGGTTGGCCATATCACCTACAAGAGCACGGACGGCAAGAACTGGACGAGGTCGGAGCGATTGGCCTCCGATGGGAACAGCTTCCTGCCCACGGGCATCACCTTTCTGGACGAGGGGGTCGAGACCTGGCACGGCGTCCGGCTGCATCGCCTGGCCGCTGGGCCACCGGACCTGGTGAACGCGTCGTTCAGCCAGGGAGTTGGGAGCAACGCCTCGGACGCGACGATGAGCGTCACCTTGTTGGTCGACGACGAGGGCGTCCTGGCCGCCGTCGAGATGAGCGGCACGGTGGATGTCGTGGTGAACGAAGCTCCGGTCAAAGTCACGATCACGGCCACGTATGAAGTGACCGCGACTTCCGGCGTGACCATCGAGGCGCCGATCTAGGTCGCCTTCGACCTAGGGGTACAGACGGACCCGTCGGTATGGCTCGCGGCCGCGGGAGCGCGAGACCAGGTTGGCTCGCTCGGCCATCTGATGCTGCAGGCGGCGGATGTAGGCATTCTGTGGCGATAGCTCCACCGGCTCCGCGACACGGATGACCATGCCGATCGCCTCCTCGGTTTCGCGCAGGGCGGCTTCGCGAGGGTCCACTTCGAGCGAGAAGATCGAGGTCAGGCTGGCTTCCATTTGGACGATGGTGTTGCTCTTCAGGACGTAGATCGGCAGTCCTCGATCCTCGGCCTCGCGCAGACCGGTCGTCTTCTGGCGGTACTCGCTCTTGAGCGTCATGACCACATCGGCTTCGGCCGGGTCGCGGGCGATGATGACCGGCAGCTGCAGTTCCTTGATTGCCTGCTCGAGGCGTTTGCGGTTGATGCCATGGGGCAGGACGCGCAGCGTCGGCAGGATCGTCTCGACCGCGCGCATCCGGAGCGCCGGGCTGCCGTCGTCGGCATCCGTGCCGTCGGTCGAAGCCCTGATCCGGACGACGTCCGCGAGGGCCTCGTCATCTCTGGATGACGCGTCATCCAGACCGAGATCGTCGTCGATGTCCTCACGCTCGACGTCGGAGTCCTCGAGGGGCAGGCCGGCGGCCCGAGCCTGCGAGGCCGGCCTGAGCTGGGCGACGTTCGTCCGCGACGCCGACTCGGCCTCCGCCTCGTCGGCCGATGCGTCGTCGACCTCTTCCGCGCGGTAGTCGTTGAGGGCCCGCGTTGCCTGCTTGGCCCAGGATCGCTGCCGCTCCAACTCGCGTAGCTCGCGGGCTCGCGGCTCCGGCAGCGGCGCCGATCCGCGTTCGATTGGGCCGCGGTCCGCTATCTCGTCGATTCGAAACGGCCCGGCCGCGTCCCCCGCCTGCCGGCTCGCCTCCGATCCACGGGTCGGGCCAGAGGTGGGGCCGGGGCTTCCCGGCCGGGTGGCGAACCGCTCGCCGGGGAGCATCCGCCCTTCGCCGGATCCGGCACCCGGCCAGCCTTGGCCAGGCGCTCCGGCTCCGCCGCCACCGGTCCCGCCGCCGGCCGAGCCGCCACCGCCGACCTCACCGCCGCGAGCACGGCGGGCGCCGTCGCGAACCTCGCGCGTGCCGCGAGCCGGCATCCGCCACCCTCCGCCGGCACCGGCGTGGTAGCCCGGTCGCACCGTTCCACGGTCGGCGTCGCGCCAATCCGAGGGGGCGTGGTATGAACCCGCGCCGCGCCAGCCGGGCTCGGTGCGCCAGCCGGGGCCCGCGCCGACGAGGCCGGCGAAGCGGTCACTACCGAAGCGATCGCTGGTCAGCGCCTCGCGCGGCGACGGCTTGGGCCGCGACTGCGAACGATGCACCCCGCCGTCGTCGCGCCAGCGCAACTCGGCTGAGATCGGATCGCCGCGCAGCATCGCGTCGACGGTCTCGGCCACGTCGGCATGCACGGTGACCTTCTCGCGGTCGAGGATCTCGACGATGACGTCGAACGTGGGCGGGGCCTTGCGCTCCAGGACGCTCTTTTGCGAGCGGCGGCGCCGCGCCTCCTCGTCGCCCAGGGTGACCGTGTGGATGCCGCCGATCAGGTCCGTCAGCGTCGGGTTGAGCATCAGGTTGTCGAGGTTGTTGCCGTGGGCCGTGCCGATCAGCTGCACGCCGCGCTCGGCGATCGTCCGGGCCGCCTGGGCCTCTAGCTCGGTCCCGATCTCGTCGATGACGATGACCTCGGGCATGTGATTCTCGACCGCCTCGATCATAACCTCGTGCTGGAGCGAGGGCGTTCGGACCTGCATCCGCCGCGCTCGACCGATGGCCGGATGCGGAATGTCGCCGTCGCCCGCGATCTCGTTGCTCGTGTCGACGACGACCACTCGCTTGCCCTGATCGTCGGCCAGGACGCGGGCCGCCTCGCGCAGCATCGTGGTCTTGCCGATGCCCGGCCGGCCCATGATCAGGATCGACTTCCCGGACTCCACGAAGTCGTTGATGATCTCGATCGTGCCGTACACCGCGCGGCCGATACGGCAGGTCAAGCCCACGATCTTGCCCGTTCGATTGCGGATGGCACTGATCCGGTGCAGCGTCCGTTCGATGCCGGCCCGGTTGTCGTCGCCGAAGGTCCCGATGTGGTCGACGACGTAGGCGATGTCCTGCTCGCCGATCTCGCGCTCGAGAAGCGTCACCTCGCCGTCGACGAACCGGGCCTCGGGCTTGCGGCCGAGGTCCATCACGACCTCGATCAATTGCGATGGATCGGTCAGATCTCGGACGGCCTGCAGCACGTCGGGCGGGAGAGAGCCAAGGAGCAAGCTCAGGTCGTCGATCAGCTCGCGCCGGTGGGGCGTCGCGCCCGGATCAGTCACGTCTCCTCCTGCCATGCGACTAGCGTACCGCCGGGACGAGAGCGGGCTCGGCAACGCGGACTACGGCCTCTTTCATGAGCAGAGTGACCGTGTCCAGGCTGACGAAACCGGCGTCTTCAAGCCGGCGATCGATCGGCGATTCGTAGGTCCGGACCGGAGCGAGAACCCCGTTGTCGGGGCAGCTGCCGCCACGGCCGATGCGTGCCCCGAGCAGGCCCAACCCAAAACTGACCAGGGGAGTCACGTCCGTCTCGGCCCGGGCCATGACCTTGAGATAGTGGGGCTGCTCCTCGCGGGCTACGCCGAGCTGCAGCAGCGCCTGAACCTGGCTCGGGCCATCTTCCGCTGACATCTGGACGTACGACTCCATCTCGGCAAAGCGCAGGATGGGGGCGAGGCTGGAGCGCGGGACGCGCGAGTTGGAGCCCTGGCGTTCCCAGTCGGTCAACCGGTACGACTCGAGTCGGACGACCGGCGCCGGAGTCACGGTCGCGTACAGCCGGGCGAGGGGCAAGGCGTCGAGGGGCTGGCACGGCCGTATCCCGGCGGCTCGCGTCTGATCGTCCGACCAGGCCTGCGGCAGTGGCTGTTCGGTGCCCCGGAAGAGCAGGCGTTCCTGGCCGTAGCGAGCGAAGCCGGCCTGCATGAAGAGCTCCGGGTTGCCCTGGCCATCGGAGCAGGCGACGTGGAATCGGATCGCGCCGCGCTTCGCGCCATCGCGCAGGAGGTGCTGGACGAGACGGAAGCGAGTGTCGCCGGAGTCGCCCGAACCGATGCCATCGAGCTCCACGATGGTCCACTCGTCGCGCGAGGCGTCGCGCTCAACTCGAAGAAGGCCGGAGATGCGGCGCTCGTCCTCATAGACGAAGAGCAGGTCGTTCGGCCGGAAGGCACCGAGCGGAAGTCGGAAGAGGCTGAAGACACCGATCCGCGGGCGGCTCACCGGAAAGCCCAGCGAGCGCGCGTCGACGTGCTCCTGCTGGGAGAGCCGCGAAAGCTCACCCAGGGCGGCGAGATCGGTCAGACGGGCGAGGCGGACCCGGCCGCTCACATGGCCTCCCCGAGCGACCACGGCACGGTCCCGGTTGCGACAACGGCGCCCTCATGCGGCTCCGCATATTCGGCGGCCATGGTGGCCACGAGGCGATGGATGCGCGTCTCGCCGGCAAGCTCGGGATGGAACGAAATGGCGATGACATTGCGCTGCCGCACCGCGACGACTCGCTGGTCGGGCAGTCTCGCCAGAACCTCAACGCCGGGTCCCACGCGTTCGATTATGGGGGCTCTTATGAATATCGCGTGGACCGGCCGGTCGCCCAAAACCGGCACCACCAGGTCGGTCTCGAACGAATCGAGCTGGCGCCCGAAGGCGTTTCGTTCGACCGTCACGTCGAGCAACGGGAACACGGGCTCCTCGCCTCCGGCGATCTCCTTGGCCACCACTATCATGCCGGCGCAGGTGCCCAGGATCGGCGCACCGGAGCGGGCCAGAGCCATGATCGGCTCGCGCAGGTTCCAGCGGGCCACAAGCTTGCGCATGGTCGTGCTCTCGCCGCCCGGCAGGATGAGGCCCGATAGGCCCTCGAGATCCTCGGGCAGGCGAACCGCGACCGGCTCGACCCCGATCGACCGCAGCGTCTGGATATGCTCGATGACGGCGCCGTGAAGCGCCAGTACGCCAATCTTCATTTGCGCTCCGGGTTCGTGTCGGCCTTAGACGGCCGCGCGTCCCGCTACGCCCTGATGCGCAGCATCAGCTAAAGCCAATGCGAAGCATCAAAGTGATGCCCAGCATCACTCGCTCACCAGCCCCGGACTGCCAGCCGCTCAGCCTCGGGGATCGTAACCGCGGCGATGCCACGCATCGGGCTGCCCAGACCCTTCGAGACCTCGGCGATGATCTTGGGGTTGTCGAAGTGGAGCGTGGCCTGAACGATCGCCTCGGCCGTCCTGGCAGGGTTCTCGCTCTTGAAGATGCCCGACCCCACGAAAACGCCCTCGGCGCCGAGCTGCATGGCCAGTGCCGCGTCTGCCGGGATGGCGATGCCGCCGGCGACGAAGTTGACCACCGGTAGCTTGCCCTCCGCCGCAACCTGCTTGACCAGGTCGTACGGAGCGTCCATCTCCTTGGCCGCAACGAAGAGTTCGTCTTCCCGCATCGACTGCAGACGACGGATCTCCGCCAGCAGCGTCCTGATGTGGCGGACAGCCTCGACGATATCGCCCGTGCCGGCCTCGCCCTTGGTGCGGATCATTGCCGCGCCCTCGTTGATCCGGCGGAGCGCCTCGCCCAGGTTCCGGCAGCCGCACACGAACGGCACCTTGAAGAGGTGCTTGTCGATGTGGTTGACCTCGTCCGCGGGGGTCAGAACCTCCGACTCGTCGATGTAGTCCACGCCGAGTGCCTCGAGGACCTGGGCCTCGACAAAGTGCCCGATCCGGGCCTTGGCCATCACCGGGATGCTGACCGCGGCCATGATGCCCTCGATCATGAGGGGATCGCTCATCCGTGCCACGCCGCCTGCCGCCCGAATGTCGGACGGGACTCGCTCGAGCGCCATGACCGCGCAGGCCCCGGCATCCTCGGCGATCTTGGCGTGCTCGGGGGTGACGACGTCCATGATGACGCCGCCTTTGAGCATCTGGGCGAGCCCCTTCTTGGTGGCCCAGGTGGAGGTCTCGGCGGTCATTTGTGCGGTCCAATCCTTAGCTGCGGCGGGTGTGCGAAGCGGGAGCAGAGGACGCGAAATGCGCGCGCCCTGATCCCGATTATACCCGTCGAGGTTGTCGACCCCGTCCCATGGAGCCATCGGGGCGCTGCGTGGCCCGGGCCCGCAAGGTGTCCGAACGTCTACCGGACGGCAATCGGACGCTAAGGCTGGGCCTCGTTGGGGGCGTCGAAGAGACGGCCCGCCGTGTCATCCTGACGCCAAGTACCACGGAGGGGCACTCGAATGCGAATCTACGACGGCTACCTCACGATGATCCCGAGTGTCGTCGCGCTTCTGCCGGCCATCCCGATCGCGATTTGGATTCTGCGTCGCGGGGCCGATCAGCGGTGGACATTGCTGGCGCTGCTGGCACTGGCTCATCTGTCTCTGCTGCTCGCTCTGACCATCTTCCCGATCCCGATCGCCGGTCAGGATTACTACCGCCAGACCCGGGGCATGAGCGAAGACAACATCGTTCCGTTCGCCACCATCGTCGACCAGCTGCGGCACCTGAACCTGAGCACGATCCGGCAGCTGTTCGGCAACGTCGTGGCGCTGGCGCCACTGGCCGTGTATGGGCCCGGTCTGTGGCCGGCCTTGCGCAAGTGGCGTCGCTTCGTGGTCGTTGCCGTCGCGTTCGGCGTGGGCATCGAGCTGACCCAGTACGCCGGGTCGCTGCTCGAGGGCTTCACCTACCGCGTCACGGACATCGACGACGCGATCATGAACGCCTCGGGCGCGGTCGCTGCGTTCTTCGTCTGGCGCCGCATCGAGCCGTCGCCGCTGATTCAGCGCTGGCTCGACCCGGGCCCCGCCGCAGTGAGTTCGGCCACGCGCTAGATTCGGCGCATGGCCCCCGACTCCGTCGCCGAACTGACCGCCCTGTCGCGCGAGGTCGTCTCCTGCCGCCGCTGCCCCCGGCTGGTGGCGTGGCGCGAGCAGGCGGC
>PLNK01000114.1 GCA_003142755.1 Chloroflexota bacterium
TGAAGGCTGGGTTTTGGGCGGTGCTGCTGTTTGCGTTGCCGTTGTACACGACGCGACTGGCGTACCAGCGGTTCGTGGAAGTCCGCGAGATGTTCACCGAGACGGTCCGCAGTTTGGCCGAGGCGGTCGACAAGCGGGACACGTTCACGAGCGGTCACAGCCATCGCGTGCAGGCGATCGCCATGGACATCGGCCGCGCGATGAAGGTCCGCGATGACGAGCTCGAGGCGCTCGAATGGGGCGGTCTCCTGCATGACATCGGCAAGATCGGCGTGCCTGACTCGGTGCTCCTCAAGCAGGACATCCTGACTCGCGACGAACGGACCACCATGAACGCCCACCCGGTGCTCGGCGCTGAGATCATCGCCCCGGTCCGAAGACTCGCGCCCGAGCTGCCGCTCATTCGCCACCACCACGAGTGGTTCAACGGATCGGGCTACCCGGACCGGCTCGTGGGCGATGCGATCCCAAAGCTGGCGCGGATCCTCCATGTCGCAGACGCGTTCGAGGCGATGACCGCGGCTCGACCGTACCGTATGAAGCCACTCACGCCCGAGCAGGCGCTGGTCGAGCTCCGCAAGTTCGGGGGTATTCAATTCGACCCCGATGTCGTCGACGCCTTCGTTCGAACGAAGTGGGCCAGCCAGCTGCCCGACCCGGGCCGTTCGGAGACCAGGGAGGTACCGCTGATCGGCCATGCGGTGGGCGTGATCGCCCTGGCAGGCCGCAAGCCAGGAGACTCGGGGTCTGCGCCGGGGCCCGATGTGGCCGCGATCAAGCCGGACGAGGTTCCGGTGGCACCCGAGGTGGCCCGGCCGCGTCCTGGGATCGCCTGATCCGTGCCCGCGCTCGGCGTTGTGCTGGGGCTTGTGCTCGGATTGCTCGTCGGGGGCAAGCTCGACAGCCTGGTCTTCATCCGCCTGCGCTGGCTGTCGGTGCTGCTGCTGGCCGTTTCGGCGCGGTTCGGGCTCGATGTCGCGCTGACCGCCGGTTCCGTCCCCGACGGCCTTCGGTTGTGGCTGGTCCTCACCACGTATCTGTTGCTCACGACGATGCTCGTGGCCAACCGGTCACTGCCCGGCATGACCGCCGCCGCGCTCGGGACCGCGGCCAACGGCATTGCCATCGTCGCCAACGGCGGTTGGATGCCGGTCTGGCAGCCCAGCCTTGTCGCCGCCGGGCTCGACCCGAACACACTCCATTCGAGCTTCCACCGAATCCTCACCGGGCCGGTCGACGCCGGCTTCTTCGCCCACGGCGGGCCCCTGGTCGACATCATCCCGATACCGATACCGATCATCCAGTCGGTCGCGTCGGTCGGCGACCTGCTCCTCGGCGCAGGCCTGGCTCTGTTCGTGTTCGCCGCCGTCGTTCGCGCGCCGGTGCTCGTGTCGGTCTCGATCCCGGCGACTCGGGCAGTCGACGAACCACCCGCCGGACCGAAGGGCGCGCTCAGCCATCCGTACGTCCGACTGGCGACCAACAGCGCCTTCTCGGCCATGTGGCTCGGCCAGGTCATCAGCTCGCTCGGCGACCGTATCCACCAGGTGGCGCTCGTGTTCCTGGTTGCCCGGGCAACCGACAATTCGCCGCTGGCGCTCGGTGTCGTATTCGCCGCAATGACAGTCCCGAGCGTGCTCGTCGGCCCGCTGGCCGGGGCGCTGGTCGATCGTTGGGATAGGAAGCGGGTGATGGTCGGATCGGACCTTGCGCGCGCCGGCCTGGTCGGGCTGATCCCGGTCGTGTCGGGGCTGAGCGTTGGATTGGTCGTGGGGCTCGTGTTCCTGCTGGCGGTGGTCTCGTCGTTCTTCCGCCCCGCAAGGTCGGCTGCGTTGCCGCAGGTCGTTTCGGAAGAGGATCTGCTTACAGCCAACTCGGCGATGTGGATCGCGGACACGGTGAGCGACCTGGCGGGCTATGGCCTGGGCGGGATGTTCGTCGCCCTCCTCGGCTCGTCGCTGGCCCTGGCGTTCTGGATCGACGGCGCGAGCTACCTTGCCTCGGCGGCATTGATCGCGGCGGTGGTGATCCCACCGATCGTCCGGTCAGTGTCCGGCGCCGGCGGAGAGGGCTCCGGACCGGGCGGCGCCCCAGCCGGAACCTCCGTACGAACCGAGATGGCGGAAGCCTGGCGGTTCCTGCGGGCCGAGACCGTCTTGCTGGCCACGACCGTCCAGGCCGCCATCGCCGAATACGGACTCGGCGCGCTGACGGTTCTCTCGCCACTGCTGGTGGCGTCGCTGGCACTGGGCGGCACGGACGCCCCCACCGCCTACGGGTTCTTCGAGATGGCCATGGGTGTCGGTCTGGTGGGCGGAGGCGTCGTCGTGGGCGGGCTGGCCACGCGGCTACCGAAGGGTCCCGCGATCATCGCCGCATTCACCGCTCTCGGCGGCCTGCTGGTGGCGTTGTCCGTGAACGGCAGCCTGCCCGTTGCGCTGGCCCTGGCAGTAGGCGTTGGCCTGGCCAACGTCGCCTTCGTGGTCCCGAGTCAGACCATATTCCAGCAGCGCACCCCGGGCGAGATGCTCGGTCGAGTGGTAGCCATTCGGCTCGCCCTCGTCAACGGCGTTCTGGCCCTGGCGATGGTCACGTCCGGCGCCCTCGCTCAGGTGCTCGGCCTGCGCCCCGTTCTGGCCGCTTGCGGCCTGCTGACCGCGGCGATCGGCCTGGCCGGGCTGGCTGTTCGGCCGATCCGTCGGGCGTAATCGCGTGCGCGACAGGCTCGGGTCGGACACTGCGGCGGGCCTCCGCGCACCAACGCAACGCGGCAACGGGACGTGTCGGCTAAACTGCCCGGCAGTGGTGCGCCAAGAACCGCCATCGTCGGCGGTCGGCTCCCACCGATCACAGACCTAACCAGGGCACCAGCAATGCCTGCACCAGGTCGGCCGAACCCAGCGGCCGCCAATACAGGAGTGGCACGAGGGCAATGACCGACCGCGACAAGAACCGAGACGAGACGGCTCCGAACGGCGAGCTGCCGGGCGACGAAGAGCTGGACGACGAGTCCGGCCAGGCCTATGAAACCGCGGACGAAGCGCCCGAGGGCGAGGCCTCGTACGGGGGCTCCGCGGGAGCCGCTCCGTCGGGCGAACGCCACAGGTTCGGTTTTGGCCGTGGGAGCCAGGACGAAGAAGAAGTCGACAAGCGCCAAATCGGGTCGGTCAGAGGGACGCACGAGCGAGTCCATATCGATGACCGCGCATCCGCCGTCTTCGCGCTGGTCTGCGCCGCGATTCTCCTGGCCGTGCTGATCGTGCCGATGGTCGCGGGCGCTCTGCCACAGCCGGTAGGGCCGACGTTGACCCCGCTGGTCGTGCCGACCGGTCAGGCGACGGCAAGCACGATTGCCAGCCCAAGCGCAAGCGCCGCGGCGTCGGTCTCCATCGCCCCCAGCGCGAGCCTCGCCCCCAGCCCAAGCCCCGCACCAAGCGCTTCGACGAAGTAGCACCGCTCGGCTGGCAACCCCGCGCGGTCGGCGCAGCTACGGTCGGAGATGGTCGAGCGTTAGCTTCGCGGCCGCGGCGTTCTCAGCGGCACCCCGGATCCCGGATGCCCTGACGGGCCAGCTCGCCGATGGCGGCCGCCTGGTGATCCCGGTCGGCTCGACGAGACATCAGCAGCTCACTCTCGTCCTTCGCCGCGCGGACGATTACGAGACCCGAGACTGCGGCGCCTGTGTGTTCGTCCCGCTGGTCGGGGACTTCGGATTCAGTGAGGCCGCCGTCGCCCACGGCCGATGGCCCGGACGCCTGTTGATATAGTGGCGCGGTGACGCATGTGTTCGTCTCGCCTCACCCGGACGACGTCGCGCTATCCTGCGGCGGCCTGATCGCCAGCCTTCGGGCGAGAGGCGAGAACGTGACGATCGTGACCGTCCACGGCGGTGCCGGCTCGGAGCCGGCCCTCACGCCCTATCAGGTCCAGGCGCTGGGCTTCGACGACGGCCGGCCGATTCCGACGCCAGACGAGGCCATGGGCTTCCGGCGGGCCGAGGACGAAGCCTACGGTCGGTACGTCGGGGCCACGATGGTCCAGTTGCTTCGCCCGGACGGCGTCTTCCGTGGCTACACCGACAACGCGATGCTGTCGGGAGAACCCCTGCCCGAGGACCCCGCACCCGTTGAGGCGCTGCGTCGGGCCCTGGCGGCAGCCGCGCCGGAACGGCTGTACCTGCCCCTGGGCGTGGGCGGCCACGTCGACCACCAGCAGACTCGACGTGCCGGGATCGCGCTGCTGGCCGAAGCCGGGTCGCCCTACCGAGACAGGACGCGGTTCTTCGAGGACTTTCCGTACGCCTTCAACCACGACTTCGAGCGGCTCGACCAGCTTCCGGCCGACGCCCTGGCGGCGCTGCCCGGGCGGCTCGAGGCCGAATACTTCGACGTGACGGACTGGCTCGACCGCAAGATCGCGGCCATCGAATCCTACGCGAGCCAGCTCGGTCCGCTTTTCGACACCCACGAGCGCATGATCGAGATGTTCACGAGCCGGGCCAACCTCGTCGGCAGACTCGGAGGCG
>PLNK01000085.1 GCA_003142755.1 Chloroflexota bacterium
GAAGCGGGTAGAGGCCGGGGCGGCGGAGCGAATGGGGCGGATAGGCTAAGTTGGGCCACGGGGTCGCGGCGTCCGCGACTTGGACAAATGCCAACCCGGGTAGCGCCGGTCTAGATCGATGGGGCCGTGCCGCCGGTTACACCCGACGAGAGGCCGCCGGGCGAGCCGAATCGGCGCTCTTGGAGCCTCGCCACCGGCATAGATGCCCCGAATGCGGCCAAATGCGCCGGCGGCGGCCTGAATTCCGGCCGCCAGCCGGGCACGTTCTGGACTCGTGCTACCCCGGTTGGAATCTGTCCAGAATGCGATCGACGGGGCGCACCGGGATGCGGTGCGTGACCATTTCGCGGCATTGCGAGATGATCGCGCCATGAGCGAGCCCCTTTCGTTCGATCGGTTCCTGGCATTGCCACGGCTATCGGCCCTGAAGCTCTCCCCGGACGGCAAGCGCCTCGTGGTGGCGGTCAGCCGGCTCGGCGCCGAGGGCAAAGACATGAAGACGGCGCTGTGGCAGGTGGACCCTGCCGGCGCCGCGAAGCCACGTCGGATCACGCGCTCGGCGGCAGGCGAGTCGGTCGGGTGCTTCATGCGCGACGGGTCGCTGCTCTTCACCTCGACCCGGCCGGACCCCGACACGAAGGCCGACCCCGACAAGAAGATCAACGCCCTGTGGCTGCTCCCCGCCGAGGGCGGCGAGGCGCGCCTGCTGCTCGCGCCCGAGGGCGGGATCGACGCTGTCACGGCCGCACTCGACGCCGACACGATCGCGTTCGGGGCGTCTCTCCATCCCGAAGCGAAGGACCTGGCCGATGACGCCGAACGGGCCAAGGCTCGCAAGGACGCGGGCGTCGGCGCGCTGCTGTTCGACGAGTATCCGATCCGATACTGGGACGAGTGGCTTGCCCCGCGCCACCGCCGGCTCTTCGCCACTCAGCTGGCGGGCGGCGGCGCTGCGGACGCCGATCCCGAGGCTCGACTCGAGCCCCGCGACCTGACCGGAAACGCCGGGCCGGTCGCGCTGGTCGAATCGGGGATCGACCTATCGCCCGATGGACGGACGCTCTATACCCGCTGGGTCGACTACTCGCGCTCGCCGATGATCACCGAAGAGCTGCTGGCGATCGACACCGAAACGGGCAAGCGACGCCAGCTGACCCACGGCGGCGCCTGGTTCGCCAACCCGAAGGCGTCGCCGGGCGGCCGGTACCTGGCCTGCCTGCGCGGCACTTACGGCGCCCCCGACGAAGCCTCGGACGTCACGCTGTGGCTGATCGACCTGACGACCGGGGAGGGCCGCGACCTGACGCCCCGGCTCGACCTGTGGCCCGAGACGATCGTCTGGGCCCACGACTCCACGGCTATCTTCGTCACGGCCGACCACGACGGCGGCGTTGCGGCGATTCGCGTCGATCTGGCGGACGGCAAGACCACGGTCCTCGTCTCCGACGGCGCCGTGACCGAGCTGTGTCCGTCGCCCGACGGCAAGACGGTGTACGCGCTCCGGTCGACGGTCTCGACCCCGCCTCGGATCGTCCGCTTCGATGCGCACACGGCCGATCAATCGGCCGTCGAGCTCCCCAACGGAATCGCCGAGGGCGGCATCGCCGCCAGGTCGTTGGTCGAGCGGCTGACCGCCAAGGCTGCAGACGGGACGTCCATTCGATCGTGGCTCGTCCTCCCACCGGAGGCCTCGGCCGAGGCGCCGGCGCCGCTCGTAGTCTGGGTCCACGGCGGTCCGCTGGGGTCGTGGGGCGGCTGGCACTGGCGCTGGAACCCGCATCTCCTGACCGAGCGCGGCTACGCGGTGCTGATGCCGGACCCGGCGCTCTCGCTCGGCTACGGGCAGCGGATGATCGAGCGCGGCTGGGGCAACTGGGGCGGCGCGCCGTACACGGACGTGATCGCTGCCACCGACGCGGCGCTGGTGCGGCCGGACCTGGATTCCTCTCGAACGTCTTTGATGGGCGGCAGCTTCGGCGGCTACATGGCCAACTGGGTCGCCGGCCAGACCGATCGGTTCCGGGCAATCGTGACCCACGCCTCGTTGTGGGATCTGCGGCCGTTCCACGGCACGACCGACTCGGGCGTGTTCTGGGAGCGCGAGATCGGCGACCCGTATAGCCAGCCCGAGTTGTACGAGAGCCAGTCGCCGGCGGTGAACGTGGCCGCGATCAAGACGCCGATGCTGGTGATCCACGGCGAGCAGGATTTCCGCGTCCCGGTCAGCGAGGCGCTGAAGCTCTGGACGGACTTGCATCGCCACGGCGTCGAAGCGCGCTTCCTGTATTTCCCCGACGAGAACCACTGGATCCTCAAGCCGCAGAACGCCCGCATCTGGTACGAGACTGTCCTCGCGTTCCTCGACGAGCACGTGTTGGGCAAGGAGTGGGTCCGGCCGGCGCTGCTCTAGAGGGCGCGACGGGCGCGACGAGGGCGACGGGCGCGACGGGGGCGGCGCTGCGCCGGCGCTGCCCCGGCTTGCCGATTGCTCACCAGAACGACATACGGCAAGGACCGACGGCTCGATTGAGGTTGCGCGGTCGGTCAACCCGCGCCGCGAACGCCGAATCACGCGCCGCTGAGCGTGGAATGGCCGGCGCACCGGCCCGGGACGGCCTCTTCAGGTCGAGTCCAAGGGCCGAGGCTTGCCCAATGCTCGTTTCATGAGAATTCGGCAACTCAGGTTGGGGAGCGTCCCGCCTCGTCCTGCCTCGCGCCGCCTCGCCGAAGATTGAACGCGGCGCCGAGATGCGGCCTCTTAGTGGCATGGAGGCTGCCATCATCGACGCTGCGATGGACCGACCGTTCGAAGGGGATCGTCAGGTGTCGAGGGAACTGATCGAGAGGGCCGTTGCCGGCGACCGCGCCGCCTTCGACCGGCTCGTCGAGCCGTACCTGGCCGTCGCGCTTGGCGCCGCGCGCCTCATCACGGGTAGCGAGGCCGATGCCGCGGATGCCGTCCAGGATGCATTGCTCCACGCCTGGCAGGGCCTCGATAGGCTTCGCGATCCGGCACTTTTCCCGGCCTGGTTCCGCAAGATCGTGATCCGCTCGGCGACCCGCACTGTCCGGGGCCGGCGGCACCTGGTCGAGCTGGATCTCGACATACCCGCCCCGCCGGACTCGCTCGATAGCGAGGTCGATCGACGTCTGCTGGCCAGGGCTTTTGGGCGACTCGACCGCAAGGACAGGGTCCTGCTAACCCTCCATCACTACTGGCAGATGCCCGTCGCGGAGAGTGCCCAACTCCTGGGCCTGCCCGAGGGCACGGTTCGGTCGCGAGTCCACCACGCGCTGAAGCGGTTGCGTGCGAGCTACGACGCGGAGGTGCGCCGATGAATCGATCGAGCGACGACTTCGAAGCTGCCGTCGGCACGACCCTTGCCGAGCTCGCGAGGGTCGACCGTTCGACCGTCGCGGAGACTCACGCATTCATTGCGGCGCTGCCGGATCGGCATCCCGGCAGGGCGCTGCTGCGATGGCCGGACCGATGGTCGGCCGGGCTCGCCGCCGCCGTGGTCGGGCTCGTCGCGGTCGCCGTCGTGGCCTCGGCCCTGGGTGGCCTCAACAACGCACCAGCCGCATCGGCGACACCCTCGCCCCAACCGACCGCGTCCGGCGAGCCCAACGTCGTGCCGTCTTCGCCGCCAATCGTGTTTGCCACGGCATCGCCGGTCGTGCCGGCATTCAACGAGACGCTTCCGGTGGTCATGACCGGCGCCAACCTCTGGATGCAGGGCTGGAGCCCGGATGGCTCGAGTTTCGCGATCGCCGAGCAGCCGCCGGATACCCCACCCTCGACTCGGGGCATACCGGTGGTCCACCTCTTCAAGCGCGACATGACCCCTGAAGGCACAGTCGACGCATCGCAGCTCGCCTGGACCGACGCCACCCATTTCGTGGCGCTGCGATACGAGAGCTCCTCGGACGGGACTGCCGGCGGCCACGTGTATGCGGGGCGCATCGGCTCGGTCCAGCTCACGCAGCTGCCCGGCAACTTCCAGCGGCTCGTGTCCGGCCCCTCCGGCGCGGTAGCCCTGATGCAATGGTGGGATGGGACGCCGGAGACGCCCACTCACTACGTGGTCCTGTCCGGCGGGGCGGAGAGCGACGCCCGGGATGGCTATCCGGTGGCCTGGTCGCGCGACGGGAGCCTGCTGGCAATCATCCACCCCACGGGACCGCCGCCCCCGCGCGGCGTCGGCAGTCAGGTCACCGGTTGGATCGAGGTCGTCGGCTCGGCGGGTCAGAGCGTCGTCAAAGCCAGCAGCGCCAACACGTGGATCAGTTCCGAGATGGCATTCACCCCCGACGGCAGTCGCCTGGCGTTCCAGGACGACACGCACGCAGCCGACGGCCGCGACGAGATCGGCGTGCTCACCGTGGCCACCGGGCAGGTGCAGATGCTCGGACACTTTGGGCCGATGACCTGGCTGAACTCCTACCAGCTGCTCTACGTGGACACCTGGAGTTCTATACCGAGCGAGAACGTCAAGGTCATGGTCTGGTCGGACACCGACGGAACCTTCAGCTCGTATTCCACGGGCAACGTCCTGACCGCCAATGGCTGGGGCGGGATGGTCGTTGGCATGAACGGTGGGGACGTGAACCTTGGCACGACCGGTCCCACCAATCTGACCCTGGTGAGACAGAACGGGTGGGGCATCGTTGTCGGAACTGTTGCGTTGGGCAACGAGGTCTTCGGCGAGATACCCGGCGATTCATGGTCGCCAGACGGCCAGATGGTCGTGCTGGTAGTCGGCGACGGCCAGTCGCCCTTCCAGGACGCGGTGCTCGCCCAGTAATCCGGGCGCGTTGTGTGGTCCACCCTTGCGGTTCGGTTCGGCCGGGCATGGTCGGGCTAAGTTGCGTTTCGGATTCATTTCCACACCGACAAAGGCCGAAAGCTTGGAGATCGCCTGCCCGCTCCGGTAGCCTTCACCTGGACAACACAAGGAGGCTTCCTCGGCGGCCAGCTGCGGAGGACATGCGCCGAAACCCAGGCAAATCGACGTCTACAGGAGTTCACATGACCGCCCGCCAAACGGCCATCGAAGCAATCTCCAACCACAAGGTTGGCTCAACCCAGGATTACCTCGCGCACGCCGGTCCGGACATCTACGGCGAGTACGTGTTCGGCGAAGACGCCCAGCGCCAGTATCTGTCCAAGCCCGTCTTCAAGAAGCTGCGCCAGACGATCGAAGGCTGCGAGCCGTTCGATGCCAGCATCGCCGACGCCGTCGCCCAGGGCGTCAAGGAGTGGGCCCTCGCCCACGGCGCCAGCCACTACACCCACTGGTTCGTGCCGATGACCGGGGGCAGCGCCGAGAAGCACGACTCGTTCCTGAGTCCGGCCGGCGAGGCCAAGACCATGGCCGAGTTCTCCGGCAAGGGTCTGGTCCAGGGCGAGCCCGACGCCAGCTCCTTCCCGTCGGGCGGCATCCGCTCCACATTCGAAGCCCGCGGCTACACCGCCTGGGACCTGACGAGCCCGATCTTCCTGCAGGTCGAGCCGAACGGCGTGACGCTCACGATCCCGACCGCCTTCGTCTCGTACACGGGCGAGGCGCTCGACCACAAGATCCCGATGCTCCGCTCGCAGGAGGCCCTGGGCAAGCAGGCCCTGCGCGTCTTGCGCTGGTTCGGCAACACCACTGTTGAGCGCGTCTTCACCAACATCGGCCCCGAGCAGGAGTACTTCCTGGTCGACCGCCGCTGGGCGGAGCAGCGCCCGGACCTGATCCTCACGGGGCGCACTCTCTTCGGCACTCCGTCGCCGAAGGGCCAGGAGCTCGAGGACCAGTACTTCGGCTCGATTCGCGAGCGAATGCTGGCTTTCATGATGGATCTCGACCGCGAGCTGTGGCGCCTCGGCATTCCGAGCAAGACCCGCCACAACGAAGTGGCCCCGGCCCAGTTCGAGATGGCTCCGGTCTACGAGCCCACCTCGGTCGGCTCCGACCACAACATGATCGTCATGAGCACGATGCGGCGCCTCGCCCATCAGCACGATCTCATGTTCCTGGTCCACGAGAAGCCGTTCCGCGGTATCAACGGCTCGGGCAAGCACAACAACTGGTCGATGGCCACCAACGAAGGCGAGAACCTTCTCGAGCCCGGCCGCGACCCGCACGCCAACGCGCAGTTCCTGGCCTTCCTGGCGGCGATCATCCGCGGCGTCAACCGCAACGCCGACATCCTGCGCGCCAGCGTCGCGGACGCCGGCAACGACCACCGGCTCGGCGCCAACGAGGCCCCGCCGGCGATCGTCTCGATCTTCCTCGGCGAGCAGCTCGAAGATGTCGTCGGGCAACTCGAAGGCGGGTCGGCCTCGACTTCCAAGAAGGGCGGCGCGCTCGAGCTCGGTGTGACCTCGATGCCGGTTCTTCCGAAGGACGCCACCGACCGAAACCGGACCTCGCCGTTCGCCTTCACCGGCAACAAGTTCGAGTTCCGAGCGGTCGGATCTTCGGCTCCGATCTACTGGCCGCAGACGGCCCTCAACGCCATCGTCGCCGACTCGCTCGAGGAGCTGGCCGACGATCTCGAGAAGCTCAAGCCGAACGACATGGCCGGCCTCTCGAAGATCCTGGCCACGATCATCAAGGAGAACAAGCAGGTCCTGTTCGAGGGCAACAACTACTCCGGGGAGTGGCACGCGGAAGCTGCCCGTCGCGGACTGCCCAACAACACCAGCACCGTCGACGCTCTGCCGTCGCTCGAGACCGCCCGGGCCAAGAAGCTCTTCTCGAAGTTCGGCATCCTGTCCGAGCGCGAGCTGGCCTCACGCGTCGAAATCAACTGGGAGCGCTACGTCAAGGTCTCGAACATCGAGGCCAACTGCGCGCTCGACATGGCCAAGACCATGATCCTGCCCGCCGCCGCTCAGTACCTCGGCCAGCTGGCCGGGGCAGGCGCGTCGAAGGGCATCGCCCAGGTTTCGGCGAAGGTCGCCGCCCTGACGGACAGCCTCGTCGATGCCATCCACGCCCTGGAGCACGCTCAGCACGCCGCCCACGACGCGGGCTCGCTGCACGCCGAAGCCAAGGCCTTCAAGGACAAGGTGATCCCGGCTCAAGAGGCCCTCCGCGACGTGGCCGACGAGCTCGAGACCCTGGTGGCCGACTCGCTCTGGCCGCTGCCGAAGTACCGCGANNCGAGTGGCGCCGTGGAGTGGCCCGCCACCCGCCGTCCGCCACCCGCCATCCGACGTCCGGATTCTCCAGCTGAGTGGCCTGGGCACTCCTATAGAAGCTCCGCGCCGCCGTCGCTGTGCCCGTCCGCCGAAACAGGCCCGAATCGGCATATGAGGACCGTTCGGCAAGGCCGCTACGGGTCTCGCCGCAACACGCGCAGGCAGTGCGGCCTCGACTCTGGCATAAGAGTGCTGCCGCCAATACCTTGGAGAAACAGGCCCCGCGGCGGCGTACCGATGCCCCGCGGCGAAGGGCTACTGGACGGCCGTGGCCTTCATCGCTGCGGCCAGGCCCAACTGCATGTCCTCGCGCAGATCCTCGACATCCTCCAGGCCGACAGAGACGCGCAGCAGCCCGGGGGCGATGCCGGTCGCCGCCAGGGCGGCTTCGTCGAGCTGGCGATGGGTCGTGGAGGGCGGGTGCGAGATGATTGTCCGGACGGAGCCGAGCGAGGCCGTGCGCTCGGCTATCCGCATCGCGTCGAGGAAGGCCTGGCCGGCAGCCCGTCCGCCGCTCAACTCGAAGGCGAGCATGCCGCCGTACACGCTCAGTTGCCGGCGGGCGACCGCGTGGCTCGGGTCGGTGGGGAGGCCGGGGTAGAGGACCCGCGCCACGCCAGCCTGGCCCTGTAGCCAGGCCGCCAGATCGATCGCCGTTTCGGTGTGCCGCTCCATTCGGATCGCCAGCGTCGGCAGGCCGCGCAACACCAGGAACGCCGCCAGCGGTGCGAGCGTGCCACCGACGTCCACGAGGATCGGCTTGATGGCGTCGATCCGCTCCTGGCTTCCGACCGCCACGCCGGCCAGGGCGTCGCTGTGGCCCGAGAGGTATTTCGTGGCCGAGTGCATGACCAGGTCCGCCCCTAGCTCGAGCGGGCGGCAGGCGTAGGGCGAGGCGAAGGTGTTGTCGACGAGGACCAGGGCGCCGTGACGGTGGGCGGCCGCGGCCAGCGCCGCGATGTCCGAGACGACGATCGTCGGGTTCGAGACGGTCTCGACGTAGAGCGCCGGGGCCTTTGTGCGGACGATGGCCGCCTCGACCGCGGCCGGGTCCGTCGGGTCGACGAATTCGGTCGCGATACCGAGACCGCCCAGGACTCGCACGAGCAGGTCGCGGGTGGTGCCGTATACGGCGTTGGTGACGACGATCGTCTGGCCGGCCCGCACGACCGAGACGATCGCGGCGTGGATGGCGGCCATTCCGCTCGCGAAGGCCAGCCCGGCCTCGGCGCCCTCCAGCTCTGCCACCGCGTTTGCCAGCGCAGCCGTCGTAGGGTTGTCGATGCGGCTGTAGGCGTAGCCGTGGACCGCGCCGGTCAGCACGTCGCCGAGCTCGGCGGCGTCGGCCGTGGAGAAGGCCGCGGCCTGGTAGATGGGCACGGCCGAGGCGATCTGGTCGACGTGCGGAACGCGAGTTGCGGCCTGGATGGCGCGGGTGGCGAAGCGAGTCATTGGCAGATGCTAGCTGATGACGCGTTGTCGGGCGGGCCAGGGTTCGCCGCGGGCGCTAGTTGCGCTCGGTGGGGTCGCGCGGCCTGCCGTCAGCCTCGCGCGGCAGCGGTCGGAAGCCCGGAGTGGACGCCTGCGCCCGACGCGGCGAGGGCGGCAGCTGGGTCACTTCGGTGGGCTCGGCATAGCCCACGACACGATTCTTGCCGAGGCGCTTCGAGGAGTACATGGCTTCGTCCGCGGCGATCATCAGTTCGTCGGCGTTGTGCCCGTCATCCGGGTACGAGACGACGCCGATCGAAAGAGAGGTCGTGATCTGACTGCCGTTGACCTCGACGAGAAGCTCGCTGACCATCTGACGGATCTTCTCGGCGACGACGTAGGCGCCGCTCGGGTCGGTCTCGGGCAACAGGGCCACGAACTCGTCGCCGCCGTAACGGGCCGCGACGTCGATCCCGCGCAGACCGGCCTTGATGAGCTGAGCCACTCCTCGCAGGATCACATCGCCTTCGTAGTGGCCGTATCGGTCGTTGATCGACTTCAGGCCGTCGAGGTCCATCATCAACAGGCAGAAGCCGCGCCTGAATCGCCTACTTCGCTGGATCTCGTGATCGACGGCATTGAAGAAGAAGGCCCGGTTGTACAGATCGGTCAGCGAGTCGAGCGTCGACAGCCGAATTGCCGCCTCCCTGGTTCGCCGCTGGACTCTCGAGACGACCATGCCCGAGTAGGCGAGCAGGACGAGCGCGGTCAGGTTGATGCCGATCCTGGCGAGGGCGTCGCGAGTCGTGGCGGCGTCCATTGGTCCGGAGAGCACCGTGGCGGCGTAGGCCACGATGGTCTCGACGGTGAGGGTCAGAGCCACCGCGGGCGGGGCGATGAGGGCCCCGCCGCCCACGAGCAGCGCCAGCAGGAAGAAGAACGGGCTCGACGCTCGGCCGGTGAGAAGGACCAGCATGGTCAGGAACAGGATGGCGGCGCTGCCCTCCGTAATGACGCGAGCCGGCCTGAGGCTGCCGAGCGGCATCAACTCGTGGACGACGAGGATGAAGACGCCGGCCAGGATCAGGGTGGCGAGTATCTCGGGTTGCACCGGCTGCCAGAGCTGGCTGGCCGAGACGATCAGGAGGACGACCAGGATGAACGTCCAGGCCAGGACCCGAACGGCCCGGTTGTACGTGTCGACCGCGAAGCTGCCGCGCAGGACTTCCTCGAACTCGTCCTCGGACCGTCGCGGGCTGTGCCCCGCCATTCTGTCGGCAGCGGAGCCCGGGACTCGCCTGCGGGCCAGGAGTCGAACTGTCGGCTGCTCGGCGACGTCGGCCGGAGCCGCGGCTTCGTGCTCCTTTTCGTCGCGCTCCGCCGGGTCGCGCTCTATCTCGACGAAGCGGCCGTAGAGAGGGCCGCGACCCATCAGGGCAGCCGATAACAGGGCGGCCATGACCGCGAGAGCGACAATGGCCGTCGCGAGGATTCCCAGGAGAGGTTCCACAGGTGGCATGGCCCCTGATCCGGGCTCGACGTGCGTGGCAGCGCTGCGACTCAGCGTGCATCTTAGTGCCGCGGTTCAGAGTGGGACCGCCAAACGGGTGACGTTGTTGACTGCCCGCAACGCCACGCGGGCGCATTCCAGGCAGCTTAGGGGCTGAGCGGTGGCGTGCGGTGGGCTAGACGCCGACCGAACGGCTGACCGTAGGTCGGGAGTACCGTGGCAGCGGGGCGTGGGGCCGGGGCGCTAGCATCTGCAGATGGAACTGACGAGACCCAACCGCGAGCGAGTCGAAATGCTGATGGCCGCTCTGGCGACTGAGTTCGGCCCGGCCCCCGACTCGGCCCGCGTCGAGATCGTCCGCGCGCCCGGCCGGGTGAACCTGCTCGGCGATCACACCGACTACAACGAAGGTTTCGTCCTGCCGGCGGCAATCGAGTTGGACACCTGGATTGCCTTCCGCCGGCGCGAGGACGGACTCGTCCGGGTGGCGTCGCGCCACTCGCGCGAGCCTGGTTCCTTCTGGATAGATGACCTGGGACCGGACCGCGAGGGCGGCAATGGCAGCCGGGTGGCCGCGACGGACCCCGGCGCCACGGAACGGCGGCCCGGCCACTGGAGTGACTACGTCGCGGGCACGGCCTGGTCGCTGCGAGAGTCTGCTCTGCCCATCCGTGGCTTCGATGGCATCGTCGACTCCACCATTCCCATCGGATCTGGGCTCTCGTCGTCGGCCGCGCTGGAGATCGCCTCGGCCCTGGCTCTGCTGAGCGGGGGACACATCCTGGCGGCGCGCTCGCTCGCGGCCCTGGCCCAGCGTGCCGAACGTGACTACGTGGGCGTCAACTGCGGGATCATGGATCAGTTCGCCAGCGCGGCCGGGCGCGAAGACAGGGCGCTGCTCCTCGACTGCCGCAGCCTCGACACCAGATACGTGAGTCTGCCCTACGGGGTTCGGGTCGTGGTCTGCGACACGGGTGAGAAGCGTGAGTTGCGTTCGTCGGTCTACAACACGCGCCGCGCCGAATGCGCCCGAGCCGTCGCCCTGCTGGTCGAGCGGATGCCGGGGCTCTGCTCCCTGCGCGACCTGGAGGCCGTCTGGCTGGCTCGCCATCGCGCCCTGCTGCCCGGGAACGTGGCCCGGCGGGCGGAGCACGTGGTCTCGGAAAACGCCCGAGTGCTGGCCACGGCGTCGGCCCTCGAAGCGGGAGACCTCGACGAGCTGGGCAGGCTCTTCGCCGAGTCGCATGCCTCGCTGCGCGACCTGTACGAGGTGAGTTCACCCGCGCTGGACACGATGGTCGAAGTGGCCCGGGCGATACCCGGCGTCGTGGCCGCGCGGATGACCGGCGCCGGCTTCGGCGGCTGCACCGTGAACCTGGTGCTGGCGGACGCCGTGCCGGCCCTGAAGGCCGTCGTCAGCCGCGAGTACGATCGCCGGACGGGACTCAAGGGCCGGGTCTATCCGGTGGCGATCGTCGACGGAGCCGGGCCGGTGCCCACGACCTGATCGGCGCGGACTCGTCAGCCGGCCGGTCGGTTGACCCCGGCATAGCCCGCGAGGATCGACGCCAGGCGCTCGTACTGGCCGAGGCAGTTGTAGGCCTGGGCCGATATACGGACCAGCAGGTCGAATTCTGTCGAGGGCGGCAGGTCGCCCGAGTCGATCAGCCACGGGCACGGCCAGGCCATCAGCGGCACCTCGAACCGACGACTCCTCAGGGCGGCCTCGATCATGGCCATCCGCCGCGCGGCCTCGGCCCGTGGCCACGGGCCGCCGGGCAGCCGCAGAGCTGCCATGGACCCGGTCATCGAGTTGGGCGCCTGGACGTCGGTGTGAAGGGCCTCGGCCAGCATGTCGCGGGCGGAGATCGCCAGCTGCCGGTTGACCGAGATGAGCGTGGGCCACCCGCCCGGCAGCATCTCGCCCAGCGCGTCGATCGCGGCCGGGATCGTCAGCCAGCCGGTCGGGTCGTTGGTTCCGGTCCAGTCGAACTCCAGGCGGAAGCGTGACCGGTCCACGCGCGTGTCGTTGGCGCCACTCGATATGGCGAGTGGCTTGATCAAGGCCTGCCTGTCGCGACGAACGAACAAGAAGGCCGTGCCCTTGGGGGCGCAGATCCATTTGTGAGTGGTGCCCACGTAGTAGGCCGGGGCGAGCTCGCGCAGCTTCATCTGCACCATACCGGGGCCATGGGCGCCGTCCACGAGCACGTCGATGCCCTTCTCTGTCAGAGCCGGAACCAGTCGCTCCAGCGGCAGTACGAGTGCCGTCGGGCTGGTCACGTGTTCGAGCATCACCAGCTTCGTCTTCGCCGTCACGGCCTCCATGACCGCATCGAAGACCTGGTCGGGCGACTCGATCGGAAAGGGGATGCGGGCCAGATTGACCCTGGCCGACCACTGGGCGGCGGCGTAGCGGAGCGCGTTGAGTGAGGCGTTGTAGGCGTGATCCGTGGCGACGAGCTCATCGCCTTTCTCGAAACGGAGCGATCGCAGGACGGTATTGATCCCGGCCGTCGCGTTCTGCATGAGCGCGAGGTCGTCGGCGTCCGAGCCGGTGAATCCTCCGATCTCGGATCGCGACCAGTCGAGCAGGTCCTCCAGGTCGCGGGCCAGGAACTGAACCGGATGCGCCTCGAGCTTGTCGCGCCAGCCGCGCTGCACCTCGAGGACCGACTTCAGGCACGCCCCGAATGAGCCGTGATTGAGGTATGTCACGGTCGAGTCGAGGGCCCATTCGGTGGCGGGGGAGGCTGATCGCCCGAGTTGTGCCGGGCTGTCCATCGCGATTCCGGTCGCTCCTTGTGGCGGCGAAAGTGCGTTACGAGCAGTGTGAGGCGCGCGATTCAGGCTGCCCCCGCATCGCCCGGTAGGCATCGGCTGCCCCGGTTCGTGGGACGAGCCCGGTGGGAACGGCTCTCCCATCAGGTGGTAGCCGATCGGGTATTGCAGTCGCCAGTAGGCAGGCGTAGGGTGTTGCGGTCTCGTTCGCGCCAGGGTTCTCCGGAGGCACGATGCAGGCAGCGACGGCGGCCACAGGTTCGCGACCCATTCGCGGTGAAAGCGGGAAACCCCCGATCACGGCCGTACCGACTCGCGTGGCATCGAACCCCGAATGGAGACCGCGCGCCGGGAACCTCAGCCGTGACACTCGCGCTGGCAGGTCTGCGCGGTAGGGGCCAGCGCCCCCGCCGCGCTATCAGCTCAAGACCATGACCGGCGCAAACGCAGCGCCGGTCATGTGCTTTCCGGGCGTGCGACGCCGATCCGGCAAGCGCCTACTTCTGAGCGATCTCGAGCTTGTTGGCTCGGGCGATCTCGCCCAGGAACCGTGCCGAAGGCTTGGGGGTTCGCTCCTGCGTCGCCCGATCGACGGCGATGAGTCCGAACTCCATCGAGTAGCCCATCGCCCATTCGAAGTTGTCGAAGGCGCTCCAGTGGACGTAGCCGCGGAGCGGGATGCCGTCGGCGATGACGGCGTGGAGGGACTCGAGGCCGCCGGTGATGAACTCGATCCGCTCCGCGTCATCGGCCGTGGCCACGCCATGCTCAGTGACGACGATCGGCTTGCCGGGCAGGACTTCGGCCACTCGCCGCACGGAGGCGGCCACGGCCTGCGGCCGGAACTCGTAGCCCATCTGGGTGCGGCGGACGCCTTCGCGCGGATCCATCATCGGGTTGTCCTTCGCCCGGCTGTTGACCATCTTCGAGATCGCCAACCGCTTGAGCGGCGGAACCGCCAGAACGGCCGCCGTCGCCCAGCCCGCCGGTCGCGGCATCTCCAGCATCGTGCGCGAGTAGGTCTGGACGCCGACGAAGTCGTCTTCGCCGCAGGCTTCGAGGAATACGTCCTCGCCCATGTTCCTGGCGAACTTCATCGCCGCGCGCCCGCCGGCATTCGACTGCCACTCCGACATCGAGTGCGTCATGCCGACCTGTGCGCTGGGCCGCAGCTCCTTCACGGCCGCGAGCGCCCGCCGGTGACCCTTCTTGAGGTTCTGCCCGGCCCGCTCCCAGTTGGCGTAGCCGGTGACGCCGGGCGGAAAGCCGATGGGACCCAGGTAGCCGCACAGGGCCACGATGCCGGGCTCGTTGATCGTGCAGTACCAGTCGACCGTGTCACCGAGCGCCTCTACGACCCGCCGCACGTAGCGCTCGAACAGGACGGGCGTCTTGTCCGAGAGCCAGCTGCCTTGCCTGGCGACCCACTCGGGCAAGGTGAAGTGGTTCAGGGTCACCATCGGGATCATGTGGTTCTTGCGAACCGCGGCGACCACACCGCGATAGTGCTCGAGCTGGGTCTCGTCGAAGACGCCCTCGGTCGGTTCGATACGGGCCCACTCCACCGAGAAGCGGTAGGTGTTGAAGCCCAGGCCGGCGATCAGGGCGATGTCGCTGCCGTACCGCTGGTAGTGGTCGATGGCGTTGCCGCTCGGCTCCTTGCAGGGCGTGCCCGGCTTCTGCTCCCACGCCCACCAGTCGCTGTTGGTGTTGTTGCCCTCGACCTGGTGTGCGGCGGTCGCGGCTCCCCATAGAAACCCGGATGGAAAGGCAAGGTCGGTCATTGCGGCAGGATAGCGATTGCCGGTTCTCCCTGGGTGCCGGCGGGCAACGGGGGCAACGTGGCCGTAGCCGGGCGCGGCGAACCACTCGCGAGCGCCTTCCTGTGACGCGACTGATCGAGGCTGGTGATCCCGCGCGGCGCGTCGCCGCCGAGATCGGCGGTCAGGCCTTCTTCTGGGCCGCGAGCAGAGCCGCCTCGAGCTTCGCTACCTTGTCGAGGAGGTCGTTGAGGGCGTGGTCCTGGTCGATCAGATGCGCCTGGATCTGCTCTGACTCGTGGAACGTGGCGTCGGCGTCCTTGTAGGTCATCTCGGCGCGCTTGTCGGACGCTCGCGACAGGATGTTCTGGCCGACCATGATCACCGACAGCATGACCAGCTGAATGAACGTCTGGCTGACCCACTGGATCATCTGGAGCACGCCACCCGTGGGTTGGCCGGGGAGTGCGAACGGAAGCGCCACAAACGCCAGGACTGCGAATGCGTAGGCGCACCACATCGTCCCCACGACGGTGGTGAGGACGAGGGCGATCTTGCCGTTGAACCCGACGTGCTCGTCCGTCGTCATCGGTGGCCCCGACTTCTTTCGCATGGCGATGTGCGGATGCGGGACGTGCACGAAAGTGACGCTCATGGGTTCCCTCCTGGCGGGCGAATACGACCGCAAGGAGGCGCGACTGGATCGTCAGGGCAGCTTGCGATCGATCCGAATGTTCCCGTATTGGAGAGCCACGTGTCTATGGGTGCGCGCGGCGTCTCACTCTGCCGCTCAGAGGGCGGCCTCGATTGCCGCGGCGATCGCCAGGAACTCGCCCGCATCGACCTCCGCGCCCATGCCCATCGAGGTCAGCCGCGGCAACGTGCCCAGGATCAGCACCGAACCGCCGGCCTCGGGCGCGACCTTGAATGTCCGCGGCGCCTTGACCGTGATGGCGCCCATCTCGGTCTGGGTCCGGATGAGCTTGTCGACGCGCTTGGCCAGGTCTTTCGCGGCATTGAGCTTGCCGGCCGTGGCCGGATCGCCGAGGAACTTGGGGGTGCCGAACGACTTGTGGTCCTCGATCGTCACCTCGCCGCCGACCGGCTTGGCGAACGTGGCGCTGTAGAGGAGCGGCCCGGTATAGGCACCGACTCCCTGCCGCTCGACCCACACGTGAAGGCTGGCCGGCCAGGACGCGGGCAACGTGAACTTGTAGCCGAACAGCCGGCTCGTTCGACCGCCGTTGAGGACAGTGCCGACGTCGAGCAGCACCGTGGCGACGTTCGTCTTGCCCAGGCCGCCCTCTTCGAGCTCGAATGGCACCGGCGCCGTCGCACCCACGGAGCTTCGAACCTTCTCCTCCACCGACGCCCCAATCTTCTGGGGATCCTGGTTGCCGAAGATGAGGTTGTTCACGGGTGTCCCTCCAGGCGTGAGCCGCGGACGTTTGCCGCGCGCAAAGTCTGAGGCAGGTTGAGCCGGAGCGCAGGTACCTTAATGGCCCGCGCTGGGTGGGGCGGAGGCGGGTCCGCTCGTCGCGCAAACGAGGAAGTGGTCGGGGCGGTGGGATTCGAACCCACGATCTCGTGCTCCCAAAGCACGTGCCTTGCCGCTAGGCCACACCCCGGCGGATCACAGGATACTCGACGCCATCGCCGATGAGGCCGGACCTTCAGCGCTTGCGTCGNNCGACTAGCAGGAATTGCCGACGATGCCAGCCGAGGAGGGTCAGTGGATCGCGGGAGTTGGGACCCGTTCGCACACCGATGTGGTCGTCGCAGCCGGCCCGGGGGGAGGGGAGCTGGTCCAGCCTGAAGTGCCCCCGAACGACATGTTGTCGCCGAACCAGAGAAGACCGCCGTAGTCGAAAGGCTCCCGCCCATTCGTGCCGTCGCCGTACATCTCACCACCGCCCTTGAAGGTGCAGTCGTCGTAGGTGAGCCACGCGGACGAGACCTCGCCGATGGCTGGCGGGGCATTGACCAGCACCGAACTATGCGGGGGAACGGCCAAGTCAATCGTGCCGTTTGCTCCTACAAGCCGAACGACCCCATTCTGATCGCTGTCGTTTCGAGCTTCCGTGACTGCTGTCCGCGGCGAAGCCGCACACCCCGCAACCCCGAGCACGATTAGTATCCCGACGCTGAGTCGCACCCTCAATGTTCGTCTCCACGATGCTTTCGAACGCAGGATGAGGCAGATCTGTGCCGACTACAAGTCGTCGCATTGGCTACTGTGGACGCAGGGGCGAACGCTCATATCGCACAATAACCGACAGCTTCACCGCTCCGTCCCTCACGCATGCGAGCCCCTCAGCTCCACCGCTTATCCCTCGGCGGCTCCCAANNCTAGACCCGGCCGGCGACCGCGATCGCCAGGGTGTTCTCCTTGTCTTCGAGAGCCGGGATCGTGGAGCCCTTGAGAGCCACGGACACGACGAAGGTGGTCACGCCCTTCTTAACGTTCAGGCCAACCGTGCCGGCGCCGACGTCGTTCACGTAGTAGGCGGCGTCGCCGACGCCTGAGGCCTGTGTCACTTCGAAGACCCCGGCGATGGACGACTGCTTGGGGAGGAACTTGATCGGGTCGGTCAGGTAGATCTCGACGGAGTCGTCGGTGTTGGCCTGCGCGTAGAGGTAGCAGTAGTGGTCGCCGGGCGACGGGGCCTTGACGGGCTCGCCCAGGGCGGCGGTCGCCTCATCGGCCGTGATCAGCGAGCAGGGGTCCAGCGCGGCCGCGGCAGCACTTGTTGGGGTGCCGGCCGCGCCCACGGCGGCTTGGGTCTGGGCGGCCGGCGTGCCTCCGGCCGGAAGTGCGCCGGTAGCGGCTGAGCCACTGCACGCCGCGACGAGTCCCGCCACCAGGGCGAGCGCGGCCATAGCTTTGCGCATGGTTGGTTCCTCCAGAGCGGGGAGATCACGGTGAGGTTGCCGCGACCCGCGGCCGCATTTGGCTTCCAGTCCGAAAGCGTAGGGCGGGATTGGCCCGTGGCGGGTGTCGTCGCGCCGCGTGAGCCTCGAATGTTGCGAGACCTGACCCGGCGGCCTCGCGGTCGCTAGGATTCGATTTGGCCTCGCCGGGGGCCACGACGCTCCCGGGGCCCTTGTCGGAGTGTGAGCACATGGCGGACGGCGACTGGAGCGACTACGTGGCCGGTGCCGGGAGCGATCCGGAGGCGCTCAGCGGGGCGGCCGACGCCATGGGCGGAGCCATCGAGGACGCCTCGCCCGCAGGAGCCTCGCCCGCGCTCGAGTCGATCGACGCGACGGCCCTTCCAGCCGACGTGGCCGGTGGCGTCGAGGCGGCCCAGTACGACACATCCGAGGCCGCCAGCTGGGAACGGTGGAGCCAGGGAGATCTGGCCAACGCGGCAAGCTGGCAGAACCAGACGGCAGGTGACGTCGAGTCGGCCCGGGAGTGGGCGGCCTTCGGCAACCCGGACGCGGCCCAGCAGGAACTCGATGCCGCCGCCACCGCGTCGGACATCGGCGCCGCAGTGGCCGGTGGTGCCGCGACAGATCTCGGGATCGGGGCGGGCTACCTGGACTCGGCCGCGACCGAACTGTCCTCAGCGGCCGATACGACCGCCTCCGACAGCGACGCGTAGTCGGCCGATAGATGTCAGCCACCTGTGGGCTCGATTTCGAGCGCCCGCTTTCGGCCACGAGCTTCGACGTCCGTCGCGTGATCAGCGAGGCCCTGAGGTCGCTCGGCTTCGAGATCACAGCCGATCAACTGACCCGGATCGAGGCCAAGCGTGGGGGAATGCTCGGCTACTCGATGCTCATCAAGAAGCAGATGCCGGTCCTGGCGGCGTTCGAGTTCTCGACCGACGGCTCAGGATGCGTCGTGACGGGCCACCTCACGGACAACATCAAGAACCTGGGCAAGACCTGGGGCATCAACCGCCAGTACCGTGCCATCTTCGACGAGGTCCAGCGCGGCGTCGACCTGGCACTCGCGAAACTGGACGGGGCGGCCGCGCAGGCATTCGGCGAGGCCAGGTTCTGGACTCGCTCCTCCGACATCGGCGTGCTCGAGGCGAGCAACGCGGTGACGGCGCGGGCCGTCGGAGGCGCCGTCGGCGCGGCCGGCAAGGTCCTCGACGGCTCGACGGGCACCACGCCGCGGGCATGGAAGGGCGTCGATTCGGTCACATTCATTTCGTCCGCCGGTGTGGCCGTACTGACGCTGGCCGAGACGCAGGCCGATCTGGGCATCGCGGTCATGGTGGCTTCGCACCCGGGATCGATGCCGACCAACCTGGCCCGCGACGTGGAGGTATTTGCCGCCTCGGTGGAGCAGAAGCTCACCGCCGCCGGTGGCCGGGCGGCTCAGGTGGACGTGTCGGACGCTCGCCGGCCCGTCTTCGAATTTCTCCATCAGCAGGCCCTGATCCGCTCCGAGTTGCCGCTGCGTGAGCTGCACATCTGCCGCAGCTGCCGGCTCGAGAAGATCACGAACCCCGAATACGAACGCATCGCCGCCCGTAACGAGAAGCTCGGCGACATCATGGCGGGTGTCGGCGCCACGATCGGCAAGGGTGGCATCTCGCCGACGTTCGTCCTGGGTCAGGTCTTCAAGCTCAAGCGTCTCGACCCCGAGTTCGTCTGCTCGCGTTGCCAGGGCATGGAGGCCGATGAGCGGATCGTCACGTTCTGCCCGAGTTGCGCTGAGCTGCAGAGGGACATAGTCCTGCGACTATGTCCGAAGTGCGAATTCGACTTCCGCACCAAGGTCGGCACGACCACTATCTGGTCCGCGCGTCCGGCACCCGAGCCCGCGCCCGCCCTCGAGCCCGCGGTCCGGGCACCCGAGCCCGCGGCCCCGGCGCCCATGC
>PLNK01000059.1 GCA_003142755.1 Chloroflexota bacterium
GCCGCGGCGTAGGACTTGATCGCTGCCTGGTCCATACCCGAGCCGACCATCGTGTACATGACCTTTGGGCTGGCGGTGTGGACGAGGACCGCCCAACTTCCGCTTGCCCCGTCCAGCTCCCCGGTAAGGGGTCCGAACGGAGTGGCGCCCACGACGGGCGTCCAGAACCCGCTGCACGGGTTGGGGCTCATTGAACAGAAGCTGCCTTCGTAGACGTCGACCGTGTTGCCCGCCGCGTTCTTGTATTGAGCGATCAAGCCGCCCTTGTCCCAGTCCGCCTGAACCTGCACGACGCCCCAGCCGGACGGGAGGACGGCGCAGTACACGTCGAAGCTCAGATGCGGCACCTGGTCCGCGAACGACTGCTTCACCGCGTCGCTTCCTGTGCAGGGCACGGCAGAAGCCAGCAGTGTGGGCGCGGTGGTCGGCGTCGGAGGAGCCGTTGGCGCGGGGGTGTCTGTGGACGCGGCTGTCGTCGCTGTCGGCACGGCTGTCGTGGCCGTCGGCGCGAGGGTCGGCGTCGGCTCCATAGTCGGCGTGGGCGTAGCTGCCGGCGTGGCGGTCGGCGCGGTTGTCGGCGTCGGCTGAGCTGGCGTCGTTGTGAGAGTGGAGCTCTGACACGCTCCGAAGACCAGGCTCATGGCCAGAGCGGCTCCCAGCAGGCCGGCTCGGCCCAGCGATCGCGAGACCATCGTGGTTCCCCTTCCTCCGTGTCGCTCCCATCGAGAAGCGATGTTCATCCCGGTGCCGGCTGCGGCAGGCAAAGCCCTTGGGACGCGGGACGCTAGATGACCCTAGCGAGGGTCTCGACCGAGGTCAATCAGATAAGCGACAGCGGCACAGTCGGGCGGACTCCTCGCCGCATTCTGGTAGAGGCGTCGGGCGTGGGACGGCCCGTGCATAAGGCGATCGCGCACGTTTTCGGCTGTACCGAAAAGAAGCGGCGCCCGCGCCGGATCCGGGGCTTCCCAAGTCCGGTCCTTGGCGAATATCGCGCCGGATCGCGCTCGAAATGGCGTCCGAGGGTTCCTGCAGAGGCATTTCGTCGGTCCGAAGCCACCGCCGCCGCAGTTGATGACGCCGAAACACCCGACAGCACCGATTCCTTTCGGTGGCACCGAAATCCTGCGAGATGACGCTCTGCTTCCGGGTGACTCGCCCCGCTCGACCCATGTCCGGAGGGAGGCGGACCCACGGCTTGCCGCGCCTGCCTTGGCCTCCGAGTGCTCGGCGTCGGCGAGAGCGGGGTCAAGCCCCCCGGATCACCGTCCCGCCGTGGACGACGCAGCGGACGTCCCTCAGAGCCGCGACATCCCGCAGCGGATCGCCATTCACGACCAGCACGTCGGCGATCTCGCCCGCAGCGAGCGTTCCGAGCGAGTCCGCCATCCGGATCACGTGGGCCGCGTTCGACGTCGAGGCCACGATGATCTGCATCGGCGTCATGCCGGCCAGCGACATCTCCTCGATCTCGAACATCGGAATGCCCAGCTCGAAGTCGCCGGGACCGCCGCCGTAGTCGTTGCCGAGCGCGACCTTGCCGCCGAGCTTCACGAACTGGGCCAGGTTGCTCTCGGCGGTCCCGAGTGCGGCGCCGAAGTTGCGCAACACAGTGAAGGTCGGCGTGATGTACACGCCCCGGTCGACCATGTTCTGCAGACTGGCCAGCGGAGCCGGGTCGAGCGGCATGTGGGCCACGTCATCGACGCCCGCGTCGAGCATCGGCTGGAGATAGTGGCCAATCGTGATGTGGCCCGAGACGTAGAGGCCGTGGGCGTGGGCCGTGTCCACGATGACCTTGATCTCGTCGTCCGGCATCACGGGCAGGCCGTGGACGTTCGCGTAGCCGTTTTCCATCGATATCTTGACGCCGTCCACGCCCTTGGCGACCTCGTCGAGGACGGCCGCCCGGGCCTCGTCGGCGGAGCTGACGAAACGCTGACCGTAGCCGCCGGGCACACCCAGCATCGAGCCCGACGAGATCAGTCGGGCGTCATTCGGGTTCTTCTCGATCTTCGCCCGAAAAGCCTTCAGGCCATCGATCTGTTCGGGCGTGGCGCTCTCGTCGCGGACCGTGGTCACGCCACCCTGGGCCCAGGCCTTGAGGTTCGACTCGTCGAAGGCGAAGTGGACGTGGGCGTTGATGAACCCCGGCAAGATCGTCCCACCGCCGGCATCGATCGTCTTGGTGTCCGCCGGAACCGACAGGGTGGCCGCCGGCCCGGCCGCGACGATGCGATCGCCCGCGATCAGGAGAACAGCGTTGGGCACGGCCTCGGCGCCGGTGCCGTCGACGAGCGTGCCGTTGACGATGGCCAGCGTCGGCTTGGGCGCCGCCGATTGCGGCGCCTGGCTGGGCGTGAGCGAGCTGGAGGCGCAGCCCGCCAGCGCGGCCAGGACCAGCAACGTCGCCAGACCCGAGATCGGCCGCCTGGCGCGAGTCAGAGAGCGCATTCGATCCATGTTCCTTCCGTATCTGGAAATCGCCGTCCCCCGATCAGCTGTCCAGACGAGATGGATCACCGCTGTGTTCAGGGCGACGCAAGAGTTCGGCCGCCCGGGGCGAACCC
>PLNK01000100.1 GCA_003142755.1 Chloroflexota bacterium
GCTACCGGGAGTCAACAATCGCCACCCTTCAGGCACCGCCGGCCACGGTCGCTCGCTTAGCATTGCCCCCGCTGGTATTGCGCAACATCACCTGCGCGACCGCGGATCGATCGCCTCTACGGAACGTTGAGCCGGCTCGCGGCCACCGCCGAACGTGCCATCGGGCCGGCCTCGCTACGGGACGTCGAGCCANNTTGCTGCGGCCGTCGACGACCAGTCGCACGACTTCGATCTCGCGACCGGTCAACCTCGCGGCGGCAGCGTCGCACTCGCGGCCGAACGCCAACTCGCCGGCAGCCGCTCGCCGGATGGCGTCGACCAGCTCCGCCACGGGCGCGGTCTTGACGACGAACCCGGCGGCGCCGAGCCGGCGCGATGCGGCGACGTATTGCGGATAGTCGTAGGCGGACAGAACCACGATCGCAGGCATCAGTCCACCGCCGGCGGGGCCGCCGAGCAGCGTGAGTCCGCTGTCGGTGCCGAGGCGGATGTCGAGCAGCAGCACGTCCACCGCATCGGGGTCCAGGAGCGGCGCCGCCTCCTCAAGTGACGCCGCCGCTCCCACCATTCGAAGTCCAGGCTGAGCATCGAGCAGTGCGGCCGTGCCTTCGCGGACGACCGGGTGGTCGTCGACGATGGCAACCCTGATCGCAGCCGAGGGATCGGTCATGCGGGAGCCGTCTTGGGCGCCGCGGCCGCGCCGGCCAGTGTCGCCGGCGTGGCCGGGCCCGCAGGCGCCGCGGCTGGACCGACCGCCCGTTCCCAGACCAGCGAGACACGCGTTCCACCGCCGGGCCGCCGCCCGATCTTGAGCGTGGCCCCTATCGCCTCGGCGCGCTGCGCCATGTTGAGCAGCCCCAAGTGACCGGTCAGCTCGGCCTTCTCCGCGGCGTCGCTGGCCAGGCCGGGGCCCGAATCGTCGACTTCCAGCTCGATCCAACCCTCGCCGCTTCTGTAGCGGACCACGATCGGCGGCGCTCCGTGCCGGATCGCATTCGAGAGGCTTTCCTGCGCGACCCGGAAAGCGGCCAGTTCGACGTCCGCCGGGAGGCGGCTCTCCTCGGCCAGCCGGTCGAGTGTGATCCGCCCGGCCGACTGACCCAGTCGCCCGCATAGCCATTCGAGCGCGGGGCCGACGCCCAGATCGTCGAGGACCGGCAGTCGCAGGTCGCCGCATATGTCCCGCAGCCGCTGGGCGATCTCACGCGCCGCCTCCGCGTTCTCGAGGTCACCTGCGGCGTCCAGCCTGCGAACCAGCATCGTCAGGTCCTGCAGCGCGTCGTCGTGGATGTCGGCGGCAATTCGCGCCCGCTCGGCTTCGGTCGCGGCAACCACCAGGTCTCGCTGGCGTGTGGCCGACAAGGCCAGCCGCATCAACGGCCGCAGGGTGAACCGCGTCGCGACCAGGAGAACCGCCAGCCACACCAGGATGGGCCAGAGTTCGACGCTACCGGCCGGCCACAGACTGACCGTTGCGGCGGCTGGCGTGAGAGATGCGGCGAGAACGTCGACCTGCTCGACCATTGCCCGAGGCGTAAGCCTGGCCCGGATCGAGGCCGATCTCCCACGACCCGGAAGCGAAGCGAGGAACCCGGCCGTCGAAGGCCGAGCCGCCACCAGCCCAGGAACGAAGGGCATCGCCGCGGCCGCGCACGCCCGCCAGATCCGGAAGCTGATGTTCTCGGGAACGCCGCCCGGAATTGCGATGCCGGCGCTGACCGAGATGGCGAAGAGCCCGACGACCACCACGCCCAGAGCCAGGCGCTTGCGACCGCCTTCGATCCGTGCCAGAAAGTCGATGGCCAGCGGCAGCATCGCCAGCGGTACCAGCACCGACGCGACGACCGCCGCGAGCAGCGTCGGATATCTGTCGATCGGCATGGCGAGGAACGGAGCGGCCGTGGCCAGGGGCAGCGACAGCGCGTATGGCCGCAATGCCTCACCGGCCCGTCCCGTTCGCAACAACAACCAGCCCAGGAGCAGGATCGCCAGCCCGAGTGGCAACGGTCCAGGTCCAGCCACGGCGATGTAGAGGTAGTGGAACTCCGTGTAGTTCGTGTAGTACAGGACCGGCGGTAGCGGAGGGAGGCAGCCACCACCGCAGTAGTCCGGCGGCTGGCCGGCGGCGTAGATGGGCGCCAGCACCGTCGATAGCCGCTGCGAGATGGCTTCGCTCATCGTGCGCTTGAGCCTCTCGACAACCTCGGCGTCGGCCAGCTCGGGCTGGACCGTCTCCACGAAGACCCATGCCTGGCTGGAGGCAGCCACGTCTCGCTTGACCTGGTCGGACGCCCCCAGGACGTCAACCGCGGAGCCGTCCGCCGCATTGAGAGTGACCACGACGTCGCCCGGCCGGAGCCCAGACATCTGCGCCGCAGTGGCGTACTCAACGGAGTCGATGACGACCCGCCCGTCCCGGTAGGTCATGTGCAGGCCGGTATACGGGGTCGCCGACGCCGCGGCGACGACGGCAGCGGATATCGCGATGGCGGCGATCGCCAGGGGCATTGCCACGTGGACAAGGGTGCGGATCAGCGACCTCATGGCGCCGACGGTAGCACCGGGCGACACGCTCGAAACGGCGTGAAATCCCGCAACGGTAGAGGCCGGGACCACGTGTGCCAGGGTCGCCGCCGAATCCACCTTGCATGCCGTCTATGCATAGCGCTCTATGCGCCCTGCATATTCTGCGCAATAGTTGCACGATTGGCCGGAACGGGTGCATAATCTGAGGACCATGTTCATCCAACTGCTCGCCAAGCCCAAGTCGAAGCGCTGGCGGCCCTGCCGGGAGGCACGGCCCTAGGGCTCGGCGGAGCTTGTAGCTACCGCGGAGCCGAGGGGCAGGAAGCTCCCGAGGGCCGCGACACCGAAGGTGGTGCCGCGGCTTTCCATTTTCGTGGGGACAACTGGGGACAACTACGGAGGTCAACACAATGCTCAGCATCGTTGCCGGAGACGGGGCCATGGGCCGGGCCGTCGCCTCCGCGCTCGCCGGTCGTGGCACGCCGCCCCTGGCGATTCTGGGCATGCCCGGCTCGCCCGACGGCCACGCCCCCAAAGACTTCCACGGCGCCGAGGTCCTCTTCGAGTTCACCGTCGGCGATGCCGTGCTCCAGAACGTCAAGGCCGCCCTGGCCGGCGGCGTTCGCTGCCTGGTCATCGGCACGACGAGCTGGGCCGGCGATCGTGAGCGAGTCGAGGCGCTGCTCGCCGAGCACAACGCCGCGGCCGTGGCGTCGGCGAACTTCAGCCTGGGCGTGGCGCTGTTCGCCCGCCTCGTCGAAGAGGCGGCCCGGCTGTTCGGCCCGTTCGCCGAATACGACCCATATCTGGTCGAGTGGCATCGCCGCACCAAGGCCGACCGCCCGTCCGGAACCGCCATCGAGCTGTCGCGGCGGCTCATCGCCGCCCACCCCCGCAAGACGCGCGTGGCCCAGCCGATGGCCCATGGCGCACCGGCCGCGGAGGAGCTCGACGTCTCGGTCATCCGGGCCGGCTCGGCACCGGGCATGCACCTCGTCGGCTTCGACGCCCCCGGTGAGAGCCTGGAGATGCGTCTGACCGCCCGCGATCGATCGGCCTATGCCGCCGGCGCCATCACCGCCGCCGACTGGCTGCTGGCCGAGACTCGATCGCCCGGCTTCCACAGCTTCGATGACGTCGTCGACTCGATCATCGCCAACCAGTCCATCGGGTCGCCCGCGACCAGGTCCGGATCGGGTGACCGCTCGCCGGCCGTCACCCGGACGCCGGTCGCCCCCAACCGCTAACCCACCGCCCGAACCAGATCGCCAAGGAGCAGCCGAGATGCCACCAATCCGCCAGTTCCGGGGAGCCTTCACGGCCCTCGTGACGCCGTTCACGCCCGCCGGCGCAATCGATGAGCCGGCCTTCCGGGCGCTCGTCCGCCGCCAGATCGACGCCGGCATCCACGGCCTCGTCGCCTGTGGCACGACGGGCGAGACCCCGACGCTGAGCCACGAAGAGGACGAGTGGGTCATCGCCACGACCCTGGAGGTCGCTTCCGAACGGCCGAGCCGAGCCCGTGTCCGAGTCATCGCCGGAACCGGCTCGAACAGCACCGCGACCGCCGTCAACTCGACACGCCGCGCGGCTAAGCTCGGCGCGGATGCCGCCCTCGTCGTCGCGCCGTACTACAACAAGCCGGATCAGCGNNTCGGCCAACATGGACCAGATCGCGACGATACTGCGCGATCGGCCGGCCGACTTCTCCGTCCTCGCGGGCGACGACACCTGGACGATGCCGATGCTCGCTCTCGGTGGCGATGGAGTCATCTGCACGTGCTCGAATGAGATTCCGGCCGAGATGGCCGAAATGTGCGATGCCGCGTTCGCATGCGATTGGGAGCTGGCTCTCCGGATCCACGAGCACTGGCTGCCGCTCATGAAGGCGAACTTCGTGGGTGGCCCGAACCCTGTTCCCGTGAAGGCGGCCATGTCGATGCTGGGACTGTGTTCGGACACGCTCCGAATGCCGCTGATGCCGCTCGAGGAGTCGCACCGGGCACGGCTGCGCCTGATCATGGAGGCGGCGGGCTTGCTCGACCCGGACAACCTCGTGGCCATCGGATCGGCCGGCCGAGCCTCCGCAAGCGCAATGGCCGCTCACGCGTGAGCGCGCCCGAAGGCGCGGCCAACT
>PLNK01000136.1:0-4846 GCA_003142755.1 Chloroflexota bacterium
ACCGGCACCGGCGGCACCCAGAACCTGACGGTCACCGGGTCGGGGCGCTACGTCCGGATGTACGGCACCGTTCGGGCAAACGGCTACGGCTACTCCTTGTGGGAGTTCCAGGTCTTCGGCAGCTTCCCGACGCCGACACCCACGGCGACGGCCGTACCCACGGCAACGGCCGTTGCGACGCCCACGGCCACCGCGGCGGCTTGCGGAACCGTGAACTTCGCCCAGGGCAAGACGGCGACCGCGTCTTCGATCGAGAACGCGGGCACTCCCGCTTCCGCGGCGGTTGACGGCAGCACGACCACTCGTTGGTCGAGCGCGGCGAGCGACCCGCAGTGGATCCAGATCGACCTCGGCTCCACGCAGACGATCTGCAAGGTGGTCCTGAGCTGGGAGGCCGCCTACGGCAAGGCGTTCTCGATCGACGTGTCTGCCAACGCCACGGCCTGGACGTCCATCTACTCGACGACCACGGCAACTGGTGGCATCCAGACCCTGACAGTCAGCGGCACCGGCCGCTACATCCGGATGTACGGCACCGCCCGCGGCACCGGCTACGGCTACTCGATCTGGGAGTTCCAGGTCTTCGTCGGCGGCCCGGCACCCACGCCCACCGTGGGCCCGACGGCCACGGCCACAGTAGCCCCAACGCCCACGGCCACGGTGGCACCGACGGCCACCCCGACCGCAACGCCCTCGGGTGGCAACTGGACGACCGTCTGGACCACCGACTTCACGGGCGCGGCCAACACCGCTCCGTCCGCGTCCGACTGGGTCACCTATACGGGCACCTCGTACCCGGGCGGCGCGGCCAACTGGGGTACCGCTGAGGTCGAGACGGACAGCGCCTCCACGGCCAACCTGTACCTCGACGGCAGCGGCCACCTCGTCATCAAGGCCGTCAAGGACGGCGCGGGCAACTGGACCTCGGGTCGCATCGCCACCCAGCGAACTGACTTCGCCGCCAACCCGGGCGAGCAGGTCAAGTTCACGGCCGTGATCCAGCAGCCGAACGTGAGCAGCGCCAATGGCCTCGGCTACTGGCCGGGCTTCCGCGCCACGGGTGCCGCCTACCGCGGCAACTGGAACAACTGGCCGGCCGTCGGCGAGACCGACATCATGACCGACGTCAACGGCCGCAGCCAGCTCTCCAACACCCTCCACTGCGGCACCGCGCCGGACGGCCCATGCGCCGAGTACAACGGCCGGCAGAGTGGCTTCGCCAGCTGCGTCAACTGCCAGACCGGGTACCACGAGTACACCGAGATCATCGACCGCAGCAAGACCGACGAGGAAGTCCGCTTCTACCTCGACGGCCAGCAGACCTGGGTCGTGCGCGAGAGCAACGTCGGCGTCGCCGCCTGGCAGGCCGCCGTCGACCACGGCTTCTTCCTCAGCTTCAACCTCAGCATCGGCGGCTCGCTGCCCAATGCCATGGCCGGCGTGACCACGCCGACGGCGGCCACGGTCTCCGGCGCGTCCCTCAACGTCGACTCGGTCACGGTCTCCAAGATCACCGGCACCGCGCCGGCGGCCATGACGGACCCCGGCATTCCGGCCGGACCCAGCGTGGTCAAGATCACCGGCAGCCAGGGCAACTGGCAGATGAACGTCAACGGCGGCAACTACATCGTCAAGGGCCTCACCTACGGGCCGCCCGCGGCAGCCGCCGACGGCTACATGCGCGATCTGCAGAACATGGGCGTNNGCGTCGCGCTTCGGCATCAAGGTCATCGTCGGCTTCTGGCTCAACCAGGGCGCCGACTACCTCAACGACACGACCTACAAGACCACCACCCTCAACACCATCGTCTCCCAGGTCAACGCGCTCAAGGGCTACCAGGGCGTGCTGCTCTGGGACGTGGGCAATGAGGTCATCCTCACCACCCAGAACTACACGTACCCGAACGGGGCCACGATCGAGCAGGAGCGCGTGGCCTACGCCCAGTACGTGAACCAGGTAGTCGTGGCAATCCACGGCGCCGATGCCAACCATCCGGTCACCTCGACCGACGCGTGGACCGGCGCCTGGCCGTATTACAAGCAGTACACACCGGCCCTCGACCTGATGGCGGTCAACTCGTACGGTGCCGTCGGCAGCGTCAAGCAGGACTGGATCAACGGCGGCTACACCAAGCCGTACATCCTGACCGAGGGCGGACCCGCTGGTGAGTGGGAAGTCCCCAACGACATCAACGGCGTCCCGACTGAACCGACCGATCTGCAGAAGCGCGACGGCTACACGTTCAGCTGGAATGCCCTGATGGGTCATCCCGGCGTGGCGCTCGGCGGCACGGAGTTCCACTACGGCACCGAGAACGACTTCGGCGGCGTATGGCTCAACACCTACACCGGCGGCTGGCGCCGGCTCGGCTATGGCGCCCTCAAGCAGGCCTACACGGGCTCGCCGCTCGCCAACACGGCACCGCAGATCACGGCCATGACGCTCAGCTCGCAGACCAACGTGCCGGCGGGCAGCCAGTTCACGGTCAACGTCTCCGTAACCGACCCGGACAACGACCCGATCCGCTACAACCTGATGTTCAGCGACAAGTACATCAGCACGGGCACCGGGTTCACCAACGTCAACTTCACCCAAAGCGGCACCACGTTCACCGTGACCGCGCCTCAGACCATGGGCGTGTGGAAGGTCTACGTCTACGCCTATGACGGCAAGGGCAACGTCGGCATCGAGACCCGATCCTTCAAGGTCACGCCGCCGGCTGTGGCGGGCACGAACATCGCGCTCGGCAAACCTGTCACCGCGTCATCGGCACAGGTTTCGCCGGCGATGCCGGCCTCGAACGTGACGGACGGCAACTTCACCACCCGCTGGGCGAGTGACTGGGCCGATCCGCAGTGGATCCAGGTCGACCTGGGCTCCACTCAGACAATCACCCACATCCAGCTGGCCTGGGAGTCTGCCTACGGCAAGGCCTACACCATCCAGACCTCCAACGACCAGACCAACTGGACCACGATCTTCTCGACCACGACCGGTGACGGCGGCTTCGACGACATGAACGTCAGCGGCTCCGGGAGGTACGTCCGCCTGACCGGCACGGCCCGAGGCACCGCCTGGGGCTACTCCATGTGGGAGTTCGGCATCTACCACTAGTCAAGGCTGGCGAGCCAGCCTTGACTTTGGCGGTTCCGTCCGGGAGGCCAGAACCGCAAGTGAGCTGTCTCTAGATACGGAGAAGACATGCGATTAGGATCGAACAAGCTCCCCAGTGCGACCCGCTTTACGATCGTCCTCGCGGCAGTGATGTTGCTTGGAGCATCGTTGCTGGCCGCTCCGGCCGCGGCGGCCGGCGAGTCGGTGGGCGTCTGGATGACCACCGCCGACCAGACCAAGCTGCTCCAGCAACAGGCGAACCTGACCTTCGCCGCGGACAGCGGCACCAACGCGACGACGATCGACATCAACCCGGCCACCACGTATCAACGCATCGATGGCTTCGGTGCCTCGCTGACCGATTCCTCGGCTTCGTTGATCTGCGGCAAGCTCACCGCGGCGCAACAGACCACGCTTCTCAACAACCTGTTCAGCCCCTCCTCAGGCATAGGGCTGAGCTTCCTGCGGCAGCCGATGGGCGCGTCCGACTTCTCGTCGATCGGCAACTACAGCTACGACGACATGCCGGCCGGCCAGACCGACCCGAACCTGACCAACTTCAACATCAACCACGACCTGCAGTGCATCGTGCCGCTACTCAAGCAGATCAAGACGATCAATCCGGCCCTGAGCATCATGGCCAACCCCTGGAGTCCGCCCGGCTGGATGAAGACCTCCGGTTCGATGATCGGCGGCAATCTCCAAACCCAGTTCCGCACGGCGTGGGCCAACTATTTCGTCAAGTTCGTCCAGGCCTACGCGGCCCAGGGCATCCCGATCAACTACATCTCCATGCAGAACGAGCCGCTCTACATCCCGCCCGGCTATCCGGGCATGGGCATGAGCTCGAGTGAGCAGGCTACGCTGCTTGGAAGCTATATCGGCCCGGCGTTCGCCTCGGCCGGGATCACGTCCAAGATCCTCGTCTGGGATCACAACTGGACCAACCAGTTCCCATATGACGTGTTGGGCAATGCCACAGCCAACTCCTACGCGGCGGGCACGGCCTTCCACTGGTACGGCGGAACCGTCGATTCGCAGACTGCGCTCCACAACTCATACCCGACCAAGGGCATCTGGTTCAGCGAGGGCTCCGGCTTCAGCGGCACCAGCTTTGCTCAGTACCTCAAGGACATCGACCAGCTTCTGATCATCGGCAACATGCGCAACTGGGGCCAGAGCACCGTGCGCTGGAACCTGGTCCTCGATCAGAACCTTGGTCCGCAGAACGGCGGCTGCAACAACTGCACCTCCACCGTGACCATCAACAACTCGACCGGTGCGATCACCTATAACCCCGAGTACTACGCCCTGGCGCAGGGCAGCAAGTTCGTGGTCCCCGGCGCGTATCGCATCGACTCCAACAACTACACCGGTGGCATCGAGAACGTGGCCTTCAAGAACCCCGACGGGTCCCTCGTCCTGATCGCCTTCAACGCCGGAACCGCCAGCAACACCTTCAAGATCCGCGTGAGCGGGCAATCCGTTACCGCGACGCTCCCGGCGGGCGCGGTCGCGACCTACAAGTGGATGCCCGGCGTGATCACGCCGACTCCCTCCGGCCCCACCCCCACTCCGACGGCGACGCCCATCGTGGGCACCAACATCGCGCAGGGCAAGCCGGTGACCTGCTCGTCGATCGAGAACGCGGGTACGCCTTGTGCCAGCGCGGTCGACGGCAACGCCGGCACTCGCTGGTCGTCGGCGTTCAGCGATCCGCAGTGGATCGAC
>PLNK01000136.1:4884-5282 GCA_003142755.1 Chloroflexota bacterium
GGCCGCTACATCCGCATGAACGGCACGGTCCGTGGCACGGTCTACGGCTACTCGCTCTGGGAGTTCGCCGTCAACGGCACGCCGGTAGGCGGCCCGACCCCGGCTCCGACCGCGACCGCGACCCCGGTCGGTCCGGTCCTGCTCAGCCAGGGTCACCCGGTGACCTGCTCGTCGATCGAGAACGCCGGCACGCCGTGCGCCAACGCGGTCGACGGCAACACCGGCACGCGCTGGTCCTCGGCCTTTAGCGATCCGCAGTGGATCTACGTCGACCTCGGCGCGACCCACACCATCAGCCAGGTGGTCCTCAACTGGGAGGCGGCCTACGGCAAGGCCTTCCAGATCCAGACCTCACCCGACGCGGTGACGTGGACTTCGATCTACTCGACCACGACTGG
>PLNK01000110.1:0-9462 GCA_003142755.1 Chloroflexota bacterium
GGCTGGGCCGCTGCCGGCTGGGCGCCAACTGACTGGGCCGCTGCCGGCTGGGCCGCCACTTGGTCGGCCGCGACCGGCTCCGGTGCGGCCGACAGGGTCGGCAAGGCGGCCGGCGTGACCGCCTTCTGCTGGGGAACGGCAGCCTTCGCGGCCGCCTCGGGGAGGTCGGCGCCGCCGGCATCGATGATCGAACCGAGCCGTTCGCGCTGGGCTTCGACGGTGGCGGGCGTTCGGGCATCGCCGGAGCCGATCACCTGCTCGACCCGGCCCATGAGATCGAAGTCGCCATCGAGCCAGCCCCACGCCACCGACGTGGGATCGGGATCGTTGTGGAGCGCCTCGAGGTAGGCCCGCGTGCGGCCCATTCGCGTCGGCGCTTCCTGGGCAACGTCGATCCAGGCGGCGTGGCGTTCGGAGGAAGAATACGCGGCCAGATGGGCGGCGAGCGAACGGTAGTCGGGGTCGGGCTTGGTCAGCTCGCGCGCCACGAAGGCCTTCGCCAGCGGCTCCCAGCCGGCCGCCCCGGCGTACCAGGCCGAGCCACTCGGCAGCGCGCCGAGTTTCAACGCCAGCGCGGTCGCGGCGTCGCGCACATAGCGATCCGAGTCCTCGGCCCGGGCCGCAAGGGCTTGTGGCGCGCCTGCCACCACCAGGTCGGACGCCGAGAAGAGAGCCAGCGCGGAGACCGCCTCGTATCGGACCTTGCTGGCCGGATCGGCCAATCGGCCGAGGATGGGGCCGATCGCCCGCGGGTCCCCGGCCTGGCCAAGCAGGCTCAGGATCGGCGGCGCGGCCTCGGTATCGGCTCCCGCGAGTGCACCAATGAGTGGCTCGACGACAGAGTCGCCGCGGGCCTTGAGTTCAGCATATGCCGCCGACTTGAGCGGATTCATGATCTCGAGCCCCGTGGCCCGGAGGCTGAGCTGGGCGATCAACTCATCGGTTGTGGCCATTGGCGGTCCCCAACTACGATAGGCGAGGCGGTCGGCTGGCAACGCCCAGGCGCCGCTTCGCTGCCCTCCATTGTCGCGCCCGCGGCGGCTCGCCGCGAGGTCACCGAACCGCACCCCTCAGCCGCCCAATGGGCGTCGACTTGATCAGCCGGGGCCGTCGGCCGAATCGGGCGAGTCGGCCGACTCGGCCACGTCGGACCGCGCCCTCAGATGAAATGCCACCCCGTAGACCTCGCCCGTGCCCGGGTCCGCGCGAGGCGCCGCGGTCATGCGCCATTCCTCGCCGTCGAATCGAATCCATCGGGCCAGTGGCTTGCCGCGCGCGAACACCGTATCCAGCAGGGCAAAGGCGCCACGGGGCAGGTCCAGCAGGCTTTCACGGGCGGGCACACCGACGGCTTGCTTGCCGAAGGTGGCGATGAAGGCGGGGTTGCCGTAGACGACGATGAGCCCCGGCCCATGGCATACGCCCGCAGGCCGTCGGGCAGGGGCGCCGCCGTCCGGGATCGGGACCGCGGAGGCTCGATCTGACTCACTCACGCGGTCGATTGTGCGCCGCCCGCGCAAGTCGGCGAACGAGCACCGATGGCGCTCGTTCGCGCTCGGACTTCAGTCCGCGCTGGACCAGGCTTGTTCCTGGACGACGAGATCGCTCTCGATAGCGAAGACGCAGCGACCCTGGCCGAGATCGAGCAACTCGATCAACTCAGGGTCTATGTACAGCTGGTGACAGTCTTCGCACAAGCCGCCGGGGATGCCGAAGCAGAGTCGCTCGCTTCGATCGGGCAGTCGGAACGTAGTGTCGAAGCGCGTGCTCACCAGGCGCCTTCCGCAGCGGGGGCAGCGTTCGCGGGCCCGAGTCATCGCATCCGACCTCAGACGTGGCGGTCATTCGACCGCATCGATGAAGAGATGCTAGGGGTGGTGCGGCGCCTGGCATATGACTCACTCGTACCGCTTCTCCGGTACTCAGGCCGTAGTCTCGTTGGGGGTTCCACCCGTGGTATTAGGACTAATCCGAACGCATCGTGCGCGCTGTCACCACCCGGGTGCGCGCTGTCACCACCCGGTCGGGCGGGCATCGCCACCCGATCCGACTGGCCCGCAGTGGTACTCGGCGACCGCCTGCTAGCCTTCGCGGATGGATCGCCGCCGCATCGTTGGCATCGGATTGGGCGCCCTGGCCGGGGCAGCCTATGGCACGGGGCCGCTCTTCTTCAAAGGCTACGTGTATCCGGCCGGTGTGGACTGGATCGCCATGCTGGTGTGGCGCTTCGCCTTCGCCACGCTGGTGAGCTGGGTCTGGCTGCTGGCCCAGCCCCGAGCGCGAGCGGGCCTGCGAGAACTCGACCGGCGAGTCGTGGCCCGGCTCCTCTTCAACGGCGCCTTCTTCCTCGTCAACGCCAGCGTCTACTACGCCGCCATCGAGCGGATCGATACCTCGCTGGTGGCTCTTCTGATGAGCGCGTACCCGGCCCTGGTCGCAGTGATGTCGCTCCGCCTCGGGTACAAGTTCGAGGGCAAGCTCGCCTGGGGATCGCTGGCCATCGTCATCTTCGGCACGATCCTCACGGTTGGCGGCGTCAATCCCAACACGAACCAGGGCGGGATCATCCTGGCGCTGCTATCTCCGGTCGCCTACGCCGGGTACATCGTCCTGACGGCCTGGACGGCCGGCGAGCGGCCCGGCCAGACCGCGGACATGCGGTCAGGGGGCAAAGGGGCCGAGGTCCCAGCACCGGTGGCCGGGGCAATCATGATGACCGGGACCTGGATCGCGACCCTGGTGCTGGGGGTCCTGACCAGCGAGCCGATGCTGCCGACGCAGATCCCCTCGGCCGCGTGGCCGGGCCTGATCGGCATCGGCGTCTTCGCGGCGGCAATCGCGATCCAGGCGTTCTACGCCTCGGCCGCGCGGATCGGCGCCGCGCAGGCGTCGCTCATGGCGACCGTCGAACCGATCGTGGTGATCTTCCTCGGGATCACATTCCTCGGCGAGGCCTTCGCATCGATTCGTGCCGTGGGGGCAGCGATCGTCCTGGCTGGCGTCCTGCTGGCCCAATTCGCGACGCCGTCCGAAGCCCGGGGGATCGTGCTCGAGGAGCCATAGGCGCCGGTACTCGCGCGGACCGTTCCGGTGCCCGGGCGAACCGGTCGCAGCCAGGGGGGTCACAGTCGGCCCGGAAGTCGCTACGCTTCGGGATGCGGCCGGTGCGGATCGGCCCGCCTATATGGAGCATCACGCCACCGATGGCCACTCTCTACGCCCAGGTCGAACGGCTACGCACGGCACGAGACAATCTGGTTCGGGTGCGCAGCCGGCTCGAGCTGAGCGCGCTTCCGCCGGAGGAGCTGCCACGTCGCCGCAATTGGGTCGGTCGCGAGGTGCTGGCCCACATCGACGAGATGCTGCCGTACTGGCTGGGCGAAATCGAGCGAGTGATCTCGGGCCCCCTCGAGCCCGTGCCGTTCGGGCGCGAGCCGACCGACCTCGTGCGCGTCCTCACGATCGATCGCGACCGGACGCTGCCGGTCTCCGAACTCTACGGCCGACTCGACAACGCCCTCGAGCGGGTGCTCCGCCGGCTGCTGGAACTCGACGATCGGCAGGTCGCCCGACGGGGTCTGCACAAGCGGCGAGGCGAGATGACGGTCAGGCAGATCGTCGACGTCATGTTGTCCAGTCACCTCGAGGAGCATTGCAGCCAGATGGCGGCTGCGCTCGACGCCGAGGTCGCCGTCCGAGCCTGACCCGCGCGCCTACAGGCCGCGGAGCCCTACCGGCCGCGGAGCCCTACCGGCCGCGGAGCCGGCGCCGCTCCTCTTTGACGATCGCCCGCAGCATGAAACCGACATTGGCCGGTCGCTCGGCCAGGCGGCGCATGAAGTACGGGTACCACTCCTGGCCGTACGGGACGTAGATGCGGACGGTGTAGCCACGATCGACGAGGGTCCGCTGCAGGTCCCGGCGCACCCCGTACAGCATCTGGAACTCGAACCGGTCGCGGCCGATCCTCTCGCGCTCGGTGATCTCGATCGCTTTTGCAATCAGCCTGGGGTCGTGAGTGGCCACAGCCGGATAGACGTCCGCCAGCAGCAGCCGCTCCATGAGGCGAGCGTAGTTGGCGTCCACGGCTGCCCTGGTTCGATAGGCGACGCTGCCGGGCTCGTCGTATGCGCCTTTGCAGAGCCTGATTCGGCCGCCGACGGCGATGATCGCGTCGACGTCGGACGAGCTGCGCCGCAGGGCCGACTGGACTACCACGCCCACGTTGGGATAGCTGTCATGGGCCGCGCGCCATATCTTGAGAGTGGCGTCGGTCTGGGTGTGGTCCTCCATGTCGAAACGGACGAAGCCACTCACCCGGCGGACCACGTCGACGATCCGCATCACGTTGGCTTCGCACACGTCTCGGCCGATCGCGAGGCCCATCTGCGTCAGCTTCAGGCTGACGTTCGGATCGAGGCCCTGCTCCGAGAGCGCGGCGACCGTGGCCAGGTATCGATCGACCGCCGCCGCGGCGAGCTCAGCCGAATCGACGGACTCGCCGAGGACGTCGACGGTGGTCCGAAGGCCCGCGTTCTTGAGAGCGGTGATGGCGGGCAACGCCTCGGCGAGTGTCTCGCCGGCCACGAAGCGGGCCACGACCGGACGCGTCAGCGGGCTTCGAACGGCCAGCCGGGCGACCGATCGACGGTGCGACAGACCGATCAAGAGCGAGCGCATCGTTCGCTGCGGCGCGAGCCTGACGTTCTGGGGGATGCCCATGGCTCAGTCCTCCCGACGCTTGCCCCGGCTTGAGTCACTCGAGCCGCCTGATCCGGTTGAGGAATCGGCTGCGTCGGCCTCGCGGGCGAATTCCGCGACCTTGGCCGCTTCATCGCGCTGGAAGGCCTCGAGTCGGCCGCGGCGGTGAGCGTCGACCGCCGCCCTTATGGCCTCGATCGGCGGCGAGCCAATCGCCCGACCCTCGGCGTCTCGGTATACGCGGCAGCCGAAGGCAACGGTCAGCTCGGGCGCGGGCACCACGTCGTCGCCGTTGATCCGGATGGTCGGCGAGCCCTGGAATCGGAGGAACTCGGCGTCCTCGGGACCGGTCACGAAGATGAGCTGAACGGGGACTTCGATGATCCCCTGGCGGAGAACGCTCTCCAGATCGCGACGTGCTTGCTCGAGGTGCGGGCAATCCTCGACGGCCAGCAGTTCGACGTGAAGGTCTGCCACGCCCGCAGCCTACATCGACCCGCCGAAATGGGCCGGCCGGCACGCTCGAGGTGCCGTTTCAGTTGCAGGCAACTCAACGGGCCGGCGGGAGTGGCCGGCGGGGCCGAATCGGGGCCGTCGACAGCCGTTTCAGTTGCAGGCAACTCAACGGGCCGGCGGGAGTGGCGAGTCGAGCGATTTGCCGGCTAGTCCTGCGCCTCAGTCGCGCGCAGCCAGGGCTCCATCAAGATGTCGTGGCTCTGCTGATCGAGGCGGCCGCCGAGCGCCATGGCCAGGGCCGCATCTACGATCGCCTCCTCGGCCTCCATCTTGACCTGCTGCCAGACGAGGTCGACGTTCAGGGTGTAGGGGAAGGCGTCCGAGCCGCGCGTCGACCAGGCCATGGCCTTCTTTCGCACGCGATCGATCTCCTTGCTCAGTCCGTCACGCGCGCCAATGACACGCACAGCCGTCCAGGCATCCTCGTGCATCTGCCGGTTCGCCGACCGCCAGGCCGCCCTCATGCTCAGGAGCTGTTCTTTGTTCAGGTGGTCGAGCTGCTCGAAGAAGTCTTCCATGGCTTCCGTATCAACCAGGTTGGCGCCGCGGCGACGTCCCCACATCGTTCGTCCCCTTCCCTCAGTCTTCGTCTACCTGATCCAGCACGTGGCGCCGCAGGAATTCGATGCAGCGCTTCCAGGCATCGCGCCGATTCTCGCGCTTCTTCCAGCCGTGCGGCTCCTCGTCGTACCAGTGGACCTGGTAGTGCTTGCCCTCGATCTCGAGCGCTTCGACGATCTTCTCGGTCATCAGCGGCACGACCCGCTTGTCTTTGCGGCCGTGCAGGATGAGCAGCGGCGCCTCGATGCGCTCGGCCCGGTATAGCGGGGAGCCGCGCCGGTAGAGGGACGCGGCATCGGGATCGTCCGGCTTGCCCATCATCCGCTCGAGGTCGATGCGGCCCGGGCGGTCGCCGTGGCGGTAGCTCTCCGAGATCTCTGAGTCGCCATACAGATCGATGCCGGCGCGCCAGAGCGAGGGCTCCTCGGTCAGGACGCAAAGGGTCATGTAGCCGCCGTACGAGGCGCCGTAGTGAGCCAGCCGGCCGTCGCACCACGGCTGGGCCGCCGCCCAGCGAGCGGCGTCGATGACGTCGAAGGCATCGGCGTGACCCCATTCGCCGCGGTTCGCCCAGCGGAAGTCGCGGCCGTAGCCCGTGGAACCGCGGAAGTCCACCGAGAGGAACGCCATGCCCGCCTCGGCAACGAGCTGGCGGAAGGGCAGCCAATCCCGGAACGCCTGATGGGTCGGGCCGCCGTGCGAATGGACCACGCAAGGAACGCGCGTCGCCTCCTCCCCAACGGCAGTCGCGGGCAGGTAGACCGTCCCTTCGACGATCGACCCGTCGCGAGCTGCGAAGGCAATGCGCGTCCCGGCCGCAAAGTGAAGCGTGTCGACAACCGTCGGCAACGAGCGAGTTAGCTGTCGAGGCTTGGCCCCATCGGCCGCGACCTCGGGCATGGGCAGCAGCCACAGGTCGTCCGGCATGCGATCGCTCGAACCGACCGCCAGCACGGCCGACGAGTCGGGTAGCCAGCCAATCGCCAGCCAGACGCCGTCGAACGGGCTGATTACCGCCCGGTTGCGCCGTTCGGTCGGTGCTGCCTCGGCGCCCGCGTCGGTGGCGAGATCGCCGACGAGCAGGTCGATCAGTCCCTCGTGGATCTCGCCGTGCACGAATCTCTTGCCATCCGGCGACGCCAGCGGCACGTAGCCCCAGCCGCCGCCCGGCTCGCCGTGCTCGTGTTGGCCGGTGGTAAGGACCCTCCGCTCGCTGCCGTCGGCCGATACCTGGACGACCTGGAACCAGCCGTCGGCGATCCGAGATCGATCGAGCAAGCCCGAGCCGTCCGGCAGCCAGCGCGGACCGGTCTCGCAGGCCGACTCGCCCGCGATCAGGCGCTCCTGACCCGTATCCACGTCGACGATATGTATCTGCGACGTCATCAGGTCCGGCAGTCGCTGCGAGGCGACGGCGATACGGCGGCCATCGGGCGACCAAACGAAGTCTTCGATGTCGACGCCGGTCTGGGTGAGCGGGCATGGCTCGGCCGAACGAGGTCGAGTCGCCGGGCGACCGCGTCGCGGAACTGGCGCGTCCACGATCCAGAGCTGGTCCCAGCCGCGACGGCGCGATATAAAAGCGATCTGATGGCCGTCGGCGCACCACCGCGGCGAGCGGTTGCCGGCGGGGTGCTGGGTGACCAGGGCCTGGTGCGAGCCCTCGACGTCGATCATCCAGATGGCTTCTTCGCGGACGAAGGCGATGCGGCGGCCGTCCGGCGACCACTGCGGATCCGACACGGGCATCTCGCTGGCGGTCAGCTGATCCGGGTAGCCGCCGCGAATGGGCATGACGAAGATCTGGCGGGCGCCGGCGGCTTCCGCGGTGAAGGCGACGTGGCGGCCGTCCGGCGACAGCCGGAACTCTCGCGGCGACTCCACGGCCGCGGCCTGCTCGATGGTCAGCCCGTCGCGCGAGGACCGCCGCCCGCGGCCGTTCTCGGCGGGACCGCGCGTAACGTCCGTCACCGCGCGTGCCGACGCGGCGCGAGAAGACGCGGCGCCGCTCGAGACTTCCGTCATCGATCGTGACCGGTGTCACGCGCGGCCCATTCGAGGGCCATGAACCGATCCTCCGTCTCGCCCGGCTCCGGTGCCGGGTCGACCCGAACGAACGTCTCCCGCCCGAACATGGCCTCGAGCTGGGCCCGCTGCTCTGGGTCGTCCCAGCGGCGGCCGCGCATCTGGCTGTCGTGGCAGGCGAGGGCCGCGACCTTGCGCTCCAGGACCGGGCCGATCGGGATGATCGTCGTTATCTCTTCATCCGGCCGGGCCAGCTTGATGAAGGCCTCTTGCTGGCGCAGGTCGTCCTCGGTGGGAGGGGCATCGTTCCCGGCGCCGCGCTGCTCCTCCGCCATGGCGGACTGCATTGCCGCCACCGCCGAGCGCGGCATGGCCTGGTGGTACAGCGCCACGGGCCCGCCCGGCTCCGCCGCCGCTCGCCGATAAGCGGCCGTGGCCACGGTCGAGCAGGCGGTGTGGTCGGGGTGGCCGTACACGCCGCCCGGATCGAAGGTGACGATGACCGCGGGCCGTAGCCGGCGGATCACGTCGAGGATCCGCTCCACGACCTCCGCCTCGGGCGCCCGGCTCAGCGATCCTTCGGGCGCACCCCAGCCCGCCATGCCCGAGTCGCGATAGCCGAGGAAGATGGGCTCGGCCGCGCCGAGTTCGCTGCAGGCGCAGGCCAGCTCGTTGCGCCTGATCTCGGGATCGAGCGAGTGGTCGACGCCCACTTCTCCGGGACGTCCGCCCTGATCGCCGTTCGTAGCGCACAGGACCCAGACCGGATTCCCAGCCGCGGCGGCCAGGGCCATCACTCCGCCCGCGCCGTAGCTCTCGTCGTCGGGGTGCGCGAATATCGCGAGCAGACCGCTGGGCGTCACGGTCGGGTTGGGTTCGCTTGCGCCAGGCACGTCAGCGGCCGGATCGACGTGCGGCCGCCACCTTCGGTCCCGCGCCATTCGCGACATCGGTCGAGCCTTCGGACCGACCCTCGTTGAGTCCGAGCCCCTTCTCGAGTTCGGAGCCAAGCTCGATCGTACGCCGGTACGAGGCCCAGACGGCTTCCGACAGGACCGTGCGGAGACGGCCCGACTCGAGCTCGTGGATGGCCGCGGCGCTGGTGCCTCCGGGCGAGGTGACCATGTTGCGCAGGACCGCGGGATGCTGGGCCGTCGCCTTGGCGAAGGCCGTGCTGCCCTCCAGGGTCTCGATGACCAGGTCGTGGGCGATGTGGCGCGGGAAGCCAAGGTGGACGGCCGCGTCGATCAGCGCCTCCATGACCAGGAAGACGTATGCCGGGCCCGTGCCGCTGACCGCGGTCGCCATCTCGACGAAGCGCTCGTCCTCGACCTGGAGATCCGTGCCCAGGGCGCGCAGCAGGACGCGGGCCTGGTCGCACTGGAGCTCTGTGACTTCGGGCGTCGGATACCAGACGGTGATGCCGCGGCCGATCTGGGCGGGCGTGTTCGGCATGCTGCGGACGACCTCGCGGTGTTCGAGCAGGCTGGTGAGCACATTGCAGTTGGCGCCCGCGACGATCGATACCACGAGCTGGTTGGGGCGGAGGTGACCGCCCAGCTCGTGGCCGACCTTGGTCAGGGTCTGGGGCTTGACCGACAGCAGGATCACGTCGGCGTCGCGCGCGGCATCGAGGTTGGCGGCGACCATGCGCACGCC
>PLNK01000110.1:9519-26127 GCA_003142755.1 Chloroflexota bacterium
GGAGGCTCCGGGCCGCGCCGGGCCCCGGACAGACGAGAGCCGGTCGCTGAGGGAGGGAGGCGACCGGCTGGGGGATCTCGTCTTTGCCCTGGGAGGAGAGGGAGGAGCTGAGGCGTATGTTCGCCACGCTGGCTGAACTAATCCTGAAATCTGACCACAATACTTATACAGCCCCAGAAACGGCTCGAGGTTGCGCCGCTATTCGAAGAAGGGCGTCCAGCTGTTCGGCGGCGACGTGTCGATGAAGCCGTCCGGGTCGAAGATCTCGGCCAGCATTGCCACTCCGTCCACGACGCGCGGGCCTGGTCGGCAGAAGTAGACCGACTCGAGAAAGAAGACCTGGCCGCGCCGGACTGCCTCGAGGTCTTCCCAGAAGTCCGGCCGCTCGACGTCGCGCCAGGCCTCCTTCGTCTGGCTGAGGGTCAGCCCCGCCGGGGCGAACATCAGCATCTCCGGGTCGACCTCGCGGATCGCCTCCCACGTAGTCATCGAAGCCGGCTCGCCTTCCCGACCGAGCAGTTCCCAGCCGCCGGCTCGGCGAACCTGCTCGGGGATCCAGCGGCCGCTGGCCACGAGCGGCGAGAACCCCTCCAGCACCACTACCCGCATCGGCCGGGTCCCAAGGTCCTGACGCACGACGACCTGCTGCTCGATCTCGCCGATGTCCTCGCGCAGGTCGCCGATCAGCTCGATGGCATCGTCCTCGGCCTCGGTCATCGCCCCCAGCGTGGAGACGGTGTTGAAGATGCCCTCCAGGGTTATGGGGTCCAGGACGACGATGCCGGGCGTGAAGTCGGCGCCGACAAGGACGGCCTCGAGCTGGCGGGAGGTGGGGCCGAAGCCGGTATCTCGGACGAGGATCAGGTCGGGGCGCGCCGCAAGCAGCGCGACTCGGTCCAGCTCGCACGGCCCGAGCTCATCGTCGAGGGTGCCGGCGGAACCGCCCGAGGCCGCGCCAATCTCGCCGGACGTCGAGATCGGACGCGTCACGACAGCCACTCCCTCGATCTCCGGCGGGAAGTCGCAACGATGGCTCACGCCTACGAGCTGCTCGTGCAGGCCCAGGGCACAGACGATCTCGGTCGCCGAAGGGAGCAGGGAAACGATACGCATCGGGCAAGTCTATCCGCCGCCGATAAACCACCGATCAACTGGCCCCGCCGCCGGCGGCACGGAATCGAAAGCGCCCAGCCCCGTGGGGCCGGGCGCCGATCGAGTTAGGGCGAAGGTCAGGCCGGCTTGGCGGCGTTGACCAGCTTGCGGGCGGCTTCCTTGTCCGTGAACCAGAGGGCGTTGATCTCGGTGTAGCCGGCCCACTGGGCGGGCAGGGCGTCCTCGGTGAAGATGGCGTTGACCGGGCACTCGGGCTCGCATGCACCACAGTCGATGCACTCGTTCGGGTCGATGAAGAGGGTGCGGTCTACGCCTTCATCGAAATGGATGCAGTCGACCGGGCAGACGGACACACACGCCTGGTCCATCGTATCGACGCAGGGCTCGGCGATCACATAGGCCATCGGGCTTCTCCTGGAGTCGTGAATTCTTGAACCGGCTGGAGGCCCAGCGGCACTCCCAACGCTCCCTGTGAGCGTACCACGGAGGGCCGGCATGGCGGGGCCGAGCACGCGCGGGCCGACCCGCCCCCGAGCCCGCCCTGACTACATCTGGGGCTGGTACTCCGGGTCCAGGTACTTCTCCGGGTCCTCTTCGAAGTCGAGCCGGCAGCCGCGGCTGCAGAAGTAGTAGATCTCGCCTTCGTACTCGAACTTGAGGTCCGTCGTCGTGTCGACTTCCATCCCGCAGACGGGATCCTTGGCGGCTGCCATGGTGCTCCTTCGGCCGACTGGTGGCCGTGTCTTCGATAGGGCCCGCAGTCACGGAAACGCCCGGTCGAGTCTAGGCCGGAAGCCGCCGATCGTCCCGTGGCGGTGTCCGGATCGGCGCGCACTACCTCATCGAGCAGCGTAGGATGCGAGCCATGGACCCCAAATTCGTCGAGGATGCGCGTCGAACGCTCGAAACCGAGCGCGCTCGAATTCAGCTCGAGCTGGCCGAGGAGGTCGACCACCCGCGCGTCGCCCACGGCGCGCAGACCGCCGCCGCCACCGAGGTCACCGAGAGCCAGCGTGGCGAGCAGATGCGCGAGCGCGAATCGAAGCACCTCGTGGCGATCGAAGGCGCGCTTCGACGCATCGAGCTGGGCACCTTCGGGCGCTGCCAGACCTGCGGCCAGCCGATCGCGCCGGAGCGCATCGAAGCCCTGCCGTGGGCCACGGATTGCGTCGCCTGCCACTCCAAGACGCGGCGCTAGGCGCGGGCTCGGGCTCCTTCGGCGGCAGCCAGCACTTCCAACGCCGCGAGGCTGACCAGCGGGTTGCCGTGGCGCATGCCGGCCGGGCCCCAGGCCGCGAAGCTGCCACGGCTGACGATGCGATCCGGCGCCACGACCACGTTGCGATTCTCCAGCGGGAACCCTCCGTCGGGCAGCCGCTTCGACTCGAGCAGGGCCAGCGCGGCGGCGCATCGCGGGTCGCCGATGCGCCCCATCTCCGACATGACCTGCAGCGCGTAGAGGACGTCGTAGAACTGGACCGGGAAGTTGATCCGGTCGACGGGCGGGCCCCAGGTCGGTTGCAGGATGGATCCATCGCTGCGCCACAGCAGTCGATGCGAGAGCAGCAGCTCCGCGGCCCTCGCTGCGGCCCGCTTCGCCGGCTCATAGCCATGCCGCTGCCCGAAGGCCCACAGGCCGCGGGCCGGAATGGCCGTCTCGACGAATGACGATGACCGGGCCTCACGCCGTCTGTCGCAGTTCCAGCCGCCGTCCGGCCACTGCCATCGAACCAGCCGGTTGACCAGCTCGATCGTTCGGTCGTTCTCGAGCCCCAACCGGATCGAGTACCAGATCGCGTTGCCCTCGGTCGACGCGCAGTGTCTGACACGGTCTTCCTGACCCGGATAGACGGTCGTGCCGGGCCGCCCCACGTGCGACTTGCAGAAGAGCCATGTGTCGATCCGGCTCATCAGGTGCAGCAGAGCCGCGTCGCCGGGCGGGTAGTCGATCATGGCCAGCGACACCAGCGTCCAGTGCGGACCCTGACACTTGCGGTATGCGCCCGTCGCCTCGTGCCGCCGGATCCCCTCGACCAGCGCGCGACCCATCGGCGACCCGGCGATCCGGGCGCGAAGGTCGTCGAGATTGGCGTCGGCGCCGATCGGGCCGGCCGAGGCCGCCAGGAGCGCGGCCGCCTTGTAGGCCAGAACCGGGTCCTCGGATTCCGCCAACCTCGCGAGGAGAGTCGCTCTAGCGACCATGCTTCCCGGCCGAATCGATGGCGATCAACACCAGGAACAGCACCACGAATCCGAGCCCGACGATCAGGAACACGAGGCTCTCCCCCGTCGACGACGAAGAGTCGTCAGTATGCAGCCGGGTTACCAGGCCAGACAACGACGAACCCGCGTCCCCCCTTGGTTCAAAGTGCCGACCGCGCCCTGTTGCCCCATCACCCAAAGATCGTGGTCACGATGAGGCCGACCACCGCCAGGCCCATCGCGATCGTCGTCGTCCACCCGATGACATTCAGAAGTCGACCGTTGATCCGCTCGCCCAGAGCGGCACGATCGTTGCAAACGATCATTACCAGGAAGACAAGTGGCACCGCGATTATGCCGTTGAGCACCGCGCTCAGGACGAGGGCCGTTATCGGAGGGACGCCGAGGAAATTGAGGGCCATCCCGACGAGCGTCGCGGCAACGATGACCAGGTAGAACTGCCACGCGGCGGTAGGCTTGCGATCGAGTCCGGATCGCCAGCCGAAGGCTTCCGAGACGCCGTACGCCGCAGAGCCCGTGAGGACGGGCACGGCCAGTACGCCGGCGCCGATGATCCCCACCGCGAGCAGTAGTGCCGATGCGTCGCCGGCGAGCGGACGCAGAGCCTGGGCCGCATCCGTTGCCGACACAACATCGTGCTTGCCCGCCACGAACAAAGTGGCGCCCGTGGTGAGGATGATGAAGTAGGCCACGATCTCCGAGAAGACCATGCCCGCCATCGTGTCCCACAGTGCGTATTTGAGCTCGAACCGAGTGGCGCCTTGACGGTGTCGGAGCGTGCGACGCCCAATGCTGATCTGTTCCTCGACTTCCTGGCTGGCCTGCCAGAAGAAGAGATAAGGCGAGATCGTCGTGCCGAGCAGAGCGACGAGAATGCCGATGTATGCCGGGTCGAGAGAGATGGTCGGGACCAGAGACCCAAGCAGGACCTTGACCAGGTCGGGCCGTGCGAAGAGGGCCGCCCCGATGTACGCCAGCAGGGCCAGCGACAACCACTTGAATACCTTGTCGATGAGTCGATAGCCTCCGAAGACCTGGAGCGCGATGATCCCCAGGCTGACCGGCACGACGAAGACGATAGACGGGATGGGCGGCACCAGCAGGTTGATTGCCGCCGCGATCGCACCGATGTCGGCGCCGGCGTTCAGGGTGTTGGCGATGACGAGGCAGATAACCGCGGGATAGAGGGCCCGGTGATAGTGCTCGCGCAGCACGCCCGCTAAACCTTTGCCGGTCACCAGACCGATCTTGGCGCACATGTACTGCACGGCCGTCTGCATCGGCAGCATGGCGATCGTGGTCCAGAGCGTCGCGAAGCCGTACTGCGCTCCGGCCTGCGCGTAGGTCCCTATGCCGGAGGGATCGTCGTCGGACGCGCCCGTGATCAGGCCCGGGCCAAGAGCCTTGCCCAGGCGTTTGAACGCGTTGGGCTCGGCCCGCAACTCGGCCGCCTTGGGGTCGGCGGGCCGTCCCGGGTCCACTCTCGGCTCAACGGAGCGGGTAGTTTCAGGCTTCTCGGGCCGGGCCTTAGTCGCCATGTGCGCCCTTCAGTTGCGCCTGCCACGCCTTCAACTGGCGATACACGGCCGGCGCGCCCACGAGCGGACCTTCGCTCAGGCGCAGGGTCTCGGGGCACAGGATGAACGCCTCGCCCTGCCAGCCGCCAAGGCCGCCATGCGAACCGACGAGTTCCTCGAATCCTGTGACCTCCTCGGAGGCGCGGTCGACAGCGCCCAGCAGGACAAGGTCACCGACGTTCGGGAAGGCTTCGAGGTGAAGCAGGTTGTCGGCTGCCCGAGGACCGTAGGCGTCCAGGGGGTCGATGCCGTCAAGGTGGTCGGCGGTTAGGTCGTGTCGACCGTGCGACCCCAACACCAGAGCATTTCCAGATGCCGACCGGACCATGAGCGCCCCGATCCCCGGATGGTCTGCCAGCCCCTCGATCAGGTGCGGATAGCGCGTCTCGATCGTCGCGTCGGTCATCCGGTCGGGCTGGCTCGTGAAGTAGACGTGGGCCAGACTGCCCGATGAGGCCACGACGACGTCGGGGGTCGTTGCCGTGTCGCGCTTGGCGCCGCCACCGAAGGGTCGCAGCGCGCCGGGCAGCAGGCGTGCGAGCAGCGATCCGATACCGGGGCCTCGGCTCAACTCGGCCGCGATGCGTCGGCCCATGCCGGCAGATTCGATGGAGTCGGTGGTGCCGACGACGCTCATCGAGCCCGGCAGCAGCGCGGCGATGATCGTTTCGAGCGGCCGGCCGTAGCGCTGGCTGAACGTGGCTCCCAGGCACTGGCCATGATCGGAGAGCACGACCAGCCGATAGGCTCGGCTCGTGTTCCGAGATGCTTTGATCAGCGACCCGATAGCCCGATCGATGCCTTCGAGCGCATCGATGGCCTCCGCACGTTCAGGCCCGCAGTGATGGGCGATGGCGTCGTAGCCGGTGTAGTCGACGTAGATGGTCGGGGTCCCGCGGAACATCTCTTCGATGACGAAGGCCGTGGAGACTGTGCGCAGGGCGATATTGGTGACGGCTCGCTCGACGGCGTATGTCAGGCCGCGAGGCATGCGCGGCTCGACCGACCGGCCGCGCTGGCGCTCAGCCTGATACAGCTCCTTGGCCATCTCGCCGATCATCAGCACCAGCAGCCGCAGGTAGTTGACCGAGGTCGCCAGGAAGCCGCGCAGGCGCCGTCCGTCGTCGCCCGGCTTGCCCTCCCCGATCGTGGCCATGGTCAGGTAGCAGCGCGGAGCGTCGCCGGTCAAGAGGTTGCCGATGCTGGCGCCATCGTCGGCGAGCAGGCCCGTGCCATCGCTGACGCGGCGGACGATTTCGGCCGCGTCGTCCGGGTGGTTGGCGACCAGCAACCGATTGCTCGACTTCTCGTACCAGCGGAACCCGGCTATGCCGTCGTTGCGACCGTGAAGGATCCCTGCCTGGCTTGCCGGCGTCGTGGGCGGCAACATTGCGACCCAGGGGTGGAGAGTCGCGCCATCGTCGCGCACCAGCCCGCCCAGCACCGGCACCCGCCCGCCCCGTATCACATGGTTCAGGACGGGCAGGCTCAACCCGTCGATCTGGACCACGAGCAACCCCGGCGTCGGTTCCGGGGCGCGCCGGGAGTTGCGCGCCACCAACCGCCGAACCAGCACGCCGTAGTAGGAATCGTCGTCGCTCACCGCTACGAGTTCGGCGAACAGGGCGTTGAGAATCGTCAGCAGCACGGCGCCCCAGACCGCGGTCGAGGTGCCGTCCACCGACACGCCCGGCACCACCCGTCCCACAGCGATGATGGCCAGAACCTGGACGACAAGGCCGATCGTCTGAGCGACGAAGATCGGCCAGGCCACGAACAGCCACTGGAGAACGATGTCGGAGGAACTGTCGAGAACGAGCATCAAGAGCCCGGCCAGCAACAACGCGCCGAGGCCGTCGACCCTGAGCCCGGGGAGCACGAACGTGGTGATAGCCAGCGCCACGCAAGCTCCCACGTAGGACAGGATCGCGCGGCGCAGGAGAGCCAGACGTGCCGGTCGCCACTCCCACATTAGATGAGCCTGGAGCCGGTAGGACCCGATCAGATCGCGGCGCGCCGTGGCGGACCCCTTCCCGATGCCCGGCGTCATCGAACAATCCCCCGGTCCAATTGCATCGATTCCCCGGGGTCCAGAATGCGCACGTCCACGCCTGGGGCGCGTGCCGTGACGGCCTGACGGAAAGCCGGCCCCGGCCGCTCGAATCGACCACTCGCAAGGCGCCGCAGACCGAGCGGGTAGAGCGTGCCCCAGTGGATTGGCACTGCAATCGAGGGGGATATCAGTCTTGCGGCTTCTGCCGCTCGGCGAGGGTCCATATGGCCGGCCCCAAGTCGCGGACCCCAACCACCCACCGGCAGAAGAGCCACATCAACACGCCCGGCCAGCTTCGTCATGGACGGGAACAGATCGGTATCGCCGGCAAAATAGACGGTCGTCGATCCCGCAATGAGGACCCCCAGGGCATCGTCCGAAGTGGTGAACAACGAGCGGCGGCGGCCGTGTTCGGCATGAACAGCCTCCAGCGTCAAGCGACCCACTTGTAGCCGATCGCCGGGCCGCATCTCGTGGACGACTCCGGGCGACGCCTTCGCGACGATGCGCCCAAGCCCGACCGGGACGATGAGCGCAGGCCGACCAGGCAAGGCCCGCAGGGACGGCAAATCCAGATGGTCCCAGTGACCGTGGCTGATGAACACCGCCGCGAGATCCTCGAGCGCGGCCTGGGGAGCGACCGGCCACTGGCGCCGAATGGCACTCGCCATGTGACCGAGCAACGGATCCGTAAGCACGCGAACCCCGTCGAGGTCGACAAGGACGGTTGAATGGCCGAGAAACGTCAGCCGATCGCCCACATCGCAACCTCCTGCAACGCACGGTAGCAGGCCGTATCGAGGATTGCGACCGACCGGGCCACCGGACCTGCCGGGCGGTCGAGGCCGACTGCGGGATCGGCCACCCGTCTCGGGCTCACGTCGAGGGGAAAGGGTTCTCATCCTCGCGCCAAACGCCGGGCGAGGCCCAGGATCACATGACCCATCGACACTGACCACTACGTGGGCAGGCGTGGCTAACGGAGGATCGAGATGGCTGGCATGCGGACCAAAGGTTCCATCAACAAGGCCACGGGCAAAGTCGAAGAGGGGCTAGGCAAGTTGACCGGCGATCACTCGCAGCAGGCCAAAGGCAAGGCCAAGCAGATCCAAGGTAGCGCGCAGCAGGGCGTTGGCAACGTGCAGGACGCCACCAGACCGCGCTGACAGGGAGATCCAACAGCGCGAACGCACCTTCTACCGCGCTCACCCGGAGCGCTGAGGCTGTTCGTCGCTCATCCCCAATCCTTATCCATTGGAGGAACGCCATCATGGGCATCATCGCGTGGATCGTCCTCGGGGCGATCGCCGGCTTCATCACGAACCTGATCATGGGCGGCACCGAAGGGGTCATCGCCACGATCATTCTCGGCATCGTCGGTGCCGTCGTCGGCGGCTATCTGGCCGGCACGGTCCTAGGAGTCGCCGATGTGACCGGCATCAATGTAGAGAGCATCGTGGTCGCCGTAATCGGTGGCGTCGTCGTGGTCGCCGTGTATCGCATGCTGGTGGGCGGACGCTCCTCCGCTCAAGCCTAGGGTTCGACGCCGTGGGACCGGTCGGCATTCGTGCGCCGATCGGTCCAGGAGTCCGTGCACACGGCTCGGCAGCGACCCCACAGTCGGCGCAGGGCCGGAAACGCCCGGCGCGCATCAGCACGTTGTCGTCGTGGACGAGCCGCGTCTCACGACGATCCGGCCGCTACTTCCGTGCGTTCAAGTGGGCGGCTGCCTCGCGCTCCAGTACGGCCAAACGTGTGTAGTAGTCCGGGAACTCATTCAGGTGGGCAAGCGCGATCTTCCCGGTCAAGTTCCAATCGTCCCCGGTGACATTCGTCTTGGGGTTCCGGAGCCCATGCTCGAGCTCGACATCCAGCCCCATCCGGAACTGTTCGAGGTCGCACTTGAGCGCCTTGAAGTCGATCGAGAGTTCCGTCGCGACGGCGAGCGCCTCTTCGCGCGTGAACGATTTCTTGACGGTCATCCCAGCTGGTCCCTTCATAGCCTGATCCGATTCGCGCGTCGCCTAAGCACGTCCACCGCGAATCCTTTGGCGTTGAGTCTGGGCCGAAGCCACGCCGGTTACGAGGATGAGAACCCTGCTGGTCGCCCCGAGTAGGGGCGACACGCTCACCCTCCGCCGCGCGATCCGAGCCTGCCTGCCTCTCACCAGGCAGATCCCGCCGGACAAACAGAAACCCGGTCCTGAGACCGGGTTCAAGTTTCGGCGTTGGTTGCGGGGGACGGATTCGAACCGCCGACCTTCGGGTTATGAGCCCGACGAGCTGCCGCTGCTCCACCCCGCGCCGGGAACTGTAGCGATGCGAGGGTGGCCCGTCAAACAAGAGTAGACCGCTGAGTGTCTCGCGAGAGGCGGTAAGCGGCGGCGCGAGGCCGAAACGGCTGCGGCCCTCGGTCGACTCCTCAGACCGCGGCCGCCGCCCGCCCGACGGGAGGTGAGACCTGGGCCCGATACTGGAGCGCGGTCCGCCACGTCTCCACGGCGACCGGCCACCACTCGTCGACTGCGTCGTCACTGCCGAACCACTGCGGGCCTACGCTCGGGCCGTGGGTGGGGCGGTCGAGGACCAGCTGACGCGCGCCATTCAGGGCCGTGGCAACGACCGGCACGAGACCGTCGCCCTCGGTTCCGGGCACGGCCGCTCGCCCGATGACCGAGCGATAGAGCAAGTGGGCCAGGCGCTCGCGGCCACTGCCGGACAGGTCGCTGCGGATGGCCCGCGAGGCCACGGATAGATAGCCGATCTCCGGGGCGAAGTAGGCGCCCGGAACGGTCGCGTCGGCGATCGACGACGCCACGTTGTGGATGCGCCGACCGATCCCCTGCCCCGCCGCGAGCCGGTGGGGAGTGCCGAGGGTGACGATGGCGCCGATCCAGCGCGCCGCCCCAAACCTGCGACCGGGCAGCGGCTCGGCCGCGGTCAGGAGGCGGCCCGTGAACCCGCCGGCGGAGTGGCCGACGAGCAGCACGGGCGCGCCATCGGAGACCTCGAGGGAGAGTCGGATGGCGTCGCGCAGGCTCCGCCCGGAGCGGGTGCAGATCGGCCCGATGTCGCGCACGCCGGCCAGAAGCCAGTCGGGCGTCCAGACGTCGGCGACCACCGCTCCAGCGGCGCCTCGATCCATCAGGCGCCGAACCATTCGGCCGTACACCGGCGGTGCGGTCAGGAAGCCGCCCAGGACGAGCACGGTCGGCGCGACCGAATCCGGGTGGCTGAGCCAGCCCGGGGCGGCATCTCCAGAGCGGTTGTCGGCAGTCATCGTCTCGTCTCCGTGCCAAATCGTACGACGGTTTGCCCGCAACGCGTCCCCATTTCAGAATGCTCAACCGCTCAGGTGCGCCATCATGTGTGCTGCAGCGAATGTTGGAGGCCTGAAATGACACAAGACGACGAGAAGAAGCAAGAGAATCTGGGGTCACCGCCCCAGGCGGGAGCGGGCTGGAGCCCGGCTCCCGACGAACCGATCACGGGCTGGAGCCCGGCCGACGGACCGCTGGCCGACGCCGCAGCCGAGGTGCCAGTCGACGCCGGCCTGGCCGGTTCGGCCGACGCATCTCCGCAGGCCCCGAGCCAGACTCCTCCACCCTCGCCACCGAGCCCACAGGGTTGGTGGCCGCCGCAGCCGCCGGCCTGGCAGGCAGGCCCCGGCTGGCAGCCTCAGCCGCCCCAGCAGGGCTGGGCACCTCAACCGCCCCAGGCCGGCTGGCCGCCGCAGCCGCAGTCGANNCGAACTGGCCGCCGCAGCCGCAGCCTAACTGGCCGCCGCAGCCGCCCCAGCAGGGCTGGCCGCCGCAGCCGCCCCAGCAGGGCTGGCCGCCGCAGCCTCGGCCGTTCGAGCAGGGCGGCCCGTCGGCCGGTGGCGCGACCGGACGACCCTCCAGTCGGCTACCGCTGGTTCTCGCCGTCATCGCTGCCTGCCTGATCTCGTTCTCCGGCGGGATGGTCACCGACCATTACGCCTTCCCGGCCACGGCCACCAACACAACCGCCGCGCCGGGCACAACGCCGGGCGCCAGCGGCCAGAGCTCCACGCTGTACAACGAAGCGCTCCAGATCGTGAAGGAGAACTACGTCGGCATCTCTTCGATCACGGACCAGGAGCTGCTCTACGGCTCTATCAAGGGCATGATCGACAGCCTCGGCGACACCGGCCACTCCTCCTTCCTGACGGCAGCCCAGAACGCTGCCATGCAGTCTGAGCTCAGCGGCAGCTTTGCCGGCATCGGCGTCGTACTGTCCGCCGACACGAGCACGTTCAAGATCGTCAGGGTGATTTCCGGATCGCCAGCGGCGATCGGCGGGGTCAAGGCCGGCGACCAGATCACCGCGGTCGGCGGCGTCTCGACCAGCACCATGACCGTCGACGACCTGACCGCCAAGATCCGTGGGGCCGCGGGATCCACGGTCACCATCTCGGTCCTCCATCTTGGAGCGGCGGCCTCGGTCGATATCACCATGACCCGCGCCACCATCGCGGTTCCGTTGGTCGACTGGGGGATGGTCCCGGGCACACACGTGGCCGACATCGCCCTCACCGAGTTCTCGACCGGCGCCAGTGATGAGATGAAGACCGCGATCTCGTCGGCCAAGACGGCCGGTGCGACCTCGATCATCCTCGACCTGCGCGGCAACCCGGGCGGCTACGCCACCGAGGCTCAGGAGGTTGCCAGCGAGTTCCTCTCGAGCGGCGTCGTCTACATGGAACAGGACTCCAAGGGCCACAACACGAACATCAACGTCGATGCCAATCAAACCCACACCAACCTGCCGCTCGTCGTGCTCGTGGACCATGATTCGGCCAGCTCGGCCGAGATAGTGGCAGGCGCGCTGCAGGACTCCGGCCGGGCCAAGATCGTCGGCGTGGCCACCTACGGCACCGGCACGGTGCTGCAGCAGTTCACCCTGTCCGACGGCTCGGTGATCCTGCTCGGCACGGCCTACTGGCTGACCCCCAACGGCCACAAGATCTTCGGCGTCGGCATCACGCCCGACGAGAAGGTCGCGATGCCGACCGACGTCTTCCCCATCGACCCGGCCGATCTCACGACGATGACCAGCGCCCAGCTGAGCTCGTCGGGCGACGCGGAGCTGCTGGCGGCGGTCAACGACCTGAAGTAGGCGGGTCGATGCGGCGCGGGCGAGGCAGCCCGGGGCGGCCACTCGCTGGCCGCTTCCGCAAGATTGGTGAGCCCGCCGGGGCTCGAACCCGGAACCTAACGCTTAAAAGGCGCTTGCTCTGCCATTGAGCTACGGGCCCGCCTGGGATTGTAGCGAGTATCGGGCCGGTCCCTGGTCGCGTCCGGGGATTAACTGACCGCGGTCGCCCCGAAGATGGTCAGCGGATCCACTAGTGGGGCGTCGACTTGGCCGGCTCGCCAACGAGGTGGACTTCCAGTCCGGGCACGGCCTCGAGGAGGCGGTCGGCGAGCGAAGCCCGGCCGACGTGCAGTCCCCGATGAGGCCGATGGACGAGGACGAGGTGCGTGACGCGGCGTTCGCGCACGACTTCCTCCAGGCCGCGGGCGAGATCGGAGGCCTCCCCACGGATGACTTCCGACCCCAGGTCGACGGCGTAGTCCACGTTCGATTGGATGTTCTGCTGTCGGTCGCGCGACAGGCCGACTCCCGGCGTTTCGACGGCGATGGCCAGGAGCGGGGCGTGCAGCGCGCTGGCTATCGACGCTGCCCGGCGCAATGCCCGCCGGCACTCAACCGATTCGTCGATGAGAGCCATGACGCGCTCCGTCACGGGACCCACGCGCAGGCCGCGTTCGCTGACGATCCCTTCGAGCTGATCGTCCACCTTGCCGGCCACGAACCGCAGCGACAGGTCGCGCAGAGCGGTCAGGTTGGGCTCGGTGAAGAACTTCTCCAGGGCCAGAGTCGCGCGGTCTGGCGGATAGACGTTGCCGTGGCGCATCCGCTGGCGAAGCGCGTGCGGGCTCATGTCGACCAGCTCGATCTCGTCGGCGGCGCGGACCACCTCGTCGGGGATGCGCTCGCGGACCGGAACGTCGAGGATCGTCTCCACGGCATCCGCGATCGACTCGACGTGCTGGACGTTGCAGGTGCTGATGACCTCGATGCCGGCGTCGCGGATCGCCTCCACATCCTGCCAGCGCTTCTCGCGGGCCGAGCCCGGGACGTTGGTGTGGGCCAGTTCGTCGACCAGGGCCACGGTGGGATGGCGGGCGATGATCGCGTCCGGGTCCATCTCTTCCACGGCCACACCGCGGTACTCGACGCGGCGGCGCGGAACGACTTCCAGCCCGTCGAGCAAGGCTGCGGTGTGGCGCCGCCCGTAGGTCTCGACGAAACCCACGACCACATCCGTGCCACGGTCGTGGCGCCGGTGCGCCTCCTCGAGCATCTTGTAGGTCTTNNCCCGGGGCCATGCCCATGTAGATGCGGAGTCGGGCGCGCTCGGGTTTCCGCTCGGCCGCCAGCCGGGCGAGCATCTGATCACCCGTAGGGCGCATCGGATCGGCCGACTCGGTTGTCATTTCAGCGCGCCATCGAGGTCGAGGTTCAGCTCGAGAACGTGAACCGAGGCCGCGCCGATGAAGCCGAGGAGCGGCTGGCTGGTGTGGCGCGAGACCATCGTTCGGACCTGATCCTCGGTCATGTTGCGGGCTTTGGCAACGCGCGCCACCTGGTATTCGGCAGCGGCTGGGCTGATGTCCGGATCCAGGCCGGAGGCGGAGGCCGTGACCAGATCCACGGGGATCGGGGCGTTCCCGTTCGCCGCCCGGAGCGCGTCGACACGCGCGGTGATAGCGGTGATCAGCGCCTGTGAGGTCGAGGACAGGTTCGAGCCGCCGGAGACCGTGGGATCGTAGCCGGCACCGGCCGCCGACGGTCGACCGGAAAAGTACTTCGGGTCGTCGAAGGTCTGGCCGATCAGGCTCGAGCCGACGGTCTGGCCGTCGACCACGAGCATCGAGCCGTTGGCCTGGCTCGGGAAGGCGACCTGCGCGATGGCCGTGACCGCGGCCGGATAGATGAGCCCGGTGATCACGGTGAACGCCAGCAGGATCGATACCGCCGGCCAGAGCTGGGTTTTGAAGAAGGTTCGCATCGTGGACTCCTACGCCAGGTGAATGGCGGTAATGAGGACGTCGATCGCCTTGATGCCAATGAACGGGGCGAAGATCCCGCCGACGCCGTAGATCAGCAGGTTTCGCCTTAGCAGATCGGCCGCCGGAGCGGCGCGGTAGGCCACGCCTCGGAGCGAGAGCGGAACCAGGGCGATGATCACAAGAGCGTTGAAGATGACCGCCGAGAGGATCGCGCTCTCGGGCCGGGCCAGGCCCATGACGTTGAGCGAGTTCAGCTCCGGGTACGCGACCACGAACATGGCCGGCAGGATGGCGAAGTACTTGGCCACGTCGTTGGCGATCGAGAAGGTTGTGATGGCGCCGCGGGTAATTAGCAGCTGCTTGCCGATGGCGATGACTTCGATCAGCTTGGTGGGGTCGGAGTCGAGGTCGACCATGTTGGCCGCTTCCTTGCAGGCGGAAGTGCCGCTGTTCATGGCCAATCCCACATCGGCCTGAGCCACGGCCGGGGCGTCGTTCGTGCCGTCGCCGGTCATGGCCACGAGGTGGCCGTCGGCTTGCTCGGCCCGGATGCGGGCGATCTTGTCTTCGGGCTTGGCCTGGGCCATGAAGTCGTCCACGCCGGCCTCGGCGGCAATCGTCTTCGCGGTCAGCGGGTTGTCGCCGGTGACCATCACGGTGCGGATGCCCATCCGGCGCAGCTCGGCGAAGCGTTCCTTGAGCCCAGGCTTGACCGTGTCCTTGAGCTCGATCACGCCCAGCGGCTTGCCGTTGCGGCGGATCGCAAGAGGCGTGGCTCCGAGCGAGGCGATCTCGTCCGATAGCGTCTGCAGCTCCGGCGGCGCGGCCGTGTCCAGGGCGGCAACGATGGCGTCGACGGCGCCCTTCAGAACGACGGTGCCGTCTTCGAGGATCACGCCGCTGGTTCGAGATTCGGCGCTAAACGGGACAACCGTGGCCACGGTCGAGCCCGGCGCCGGGATGGTGGCGGTGGCTCCCGGCCCTTCGGCCGCGATTTCGCCCAGCCGAGTTCGAGCAAGCTCCACGATCGACTTGCCTTCCGGCGTCTCGTCCTCGAGCGAGGTCAGGAGCGCGGCATCGAGGGCCTCGCGCTCCGTGGCGCCGGGCAGGGCCACGATCCGCGACGCCAACCGGTTGCCGAAGGTGATCGTGCCGGTCTTGTCGAGCAGGATCACGTCCACATCGCCGGCCGCCTCCACGGCCCGGCCGCTCATGGCCAGGACGTTGAAGCGGGCGACGCGGTCCATGCCGGCGATGCCGATCGCCGACAGCAGCCCACCGATGGTCGTCGGAATCAGGCAGACCAGCAGGGCCACCAGGACCACGATCCCGAGCGGCGCGTTGGCGTACAGGCCGAACGGCCGCAGGGTCGCCGTGGCCAGCAGGAATACGATCGTCAGGCCCGAGAGAAGGATCGAAAGCGCGATCTCGTTCGGAGTCCGCTGGCGCTTCGCGCCCTCGACCAACGCGATCATCCGGTCGAGGAATGTCTCGCCCGGGTTGGCGGTGATGGAGATCGTGAGCGTGTCGCTCGTCACGGTCGTGCCGCCGGTCACGCTGCTGCGGATGTCTGTGCCGGGCTCCTTGAGCACGGGCGCGGACTCGCCGGTGATGACCGCTTCGTTGACATAGGCGATGCCTTCGATGACGTCGCCGTCACCGGGGATCGTCTCGCCCTCGCGGACGACCACGATGTCGCCGGATCGGAGCGCCGACGAGCCGACCTCTTCGATCGTCCCGTCATCGCAGCGGCGATGGGCCGCGGTCTCGGAGCGAGTCTTGCGGAGGGTGGCCGCCTGGGCCTTGCCGCGTGCTTCGGCCAGGGCCTCGGCGTACGTGGCGAAGTAGACGGTGAACCACAGCCAAATCGCGATCTGGAGTTCGAAGCCTGTGCCGCGGCCGACTTCGCCCGTGGCGGCCTTGGTGACGCCGATGAAGTCCGAAGCGAGGATGACGGTCACGAGCGCGGCCGTGACCTCCACCACGAACATGACCGGGTTCCGGGCCAGAGACAGCGGGTGCATCTTGCGGATGGCAGGGACCAGCGCGCCGCGCAGGAGCTTCGGGTCGAATATGCCGCGGTTCCGAGGAGCGCCGCTGCCTGCCTGAGCCTGGCGGGCTTCACGTGCCACGCGGCGTGTGCCGCGGGCCGTGTCCACTATTGAGAGGGCCATCAGAAGAGCCTCCCGGCGTTGTTGAGGAGCTGATCGGCGATCGGACCGAGGGCCAGCGCGGGGAAGAAGGTCAGGGCGCCGACGATGACAATCACGCCGATGAGCAGCCCGACCCATATCGGGCCGGTGGTTGGGAAGGTGCCGATCGATGGCGCCACCCGGCGCTTGCCGGCCATGGAGCCGGCGATGGCCAGGATGGGCACGATCATCGCGTAGCGGCCGAGCATCATCGCGAAGGCGCCGGTCACGTTGTAGAAGAGGGTGTTGCCCGTCAGCCCTGCGAACGCGGATCCGTTGTTCCCGGTCTGGCTCGAGAACGCGTACAGGATCTCGCTGAAGCCGTGTGGGCCGCTGTTGAGCGGCCCGGC
>PLNK01000160.1 GCA_003142755.1 Chloroflexota bacterium
GGCACTACGGCAGCGGCCGGCACTACGGCAGCGGCCGGTTCGGCAGCGGCCGGCAGGACGGCAGCGGCCGGTTCGGGAGTGGCCGGCTCGGCAGCGGCCGGCACTCCGGCAGTGGCCGCGGCGGTCGGCGCCGGACCCTCGCTCGTGCCCGACGCATCCGATCTACGTGCCTGGGTCGGCGGAACAGGAGCGGTCGCCTGGGCCGGTGCAGAGTTGGAAGTCGCCGACAGCGACGTCTCGGCCGTGATCGGAGCCATCTGGCCGGCATCAGCCGAGTCGCCTGACGGTGCGCCTGGGGTGGCGGCCGCGCTGGGTAGATCCACGCTGAGTCCGGCGTCCGTGACTGCGATCACCGCGGTCGCAACTGTCGCCTGTATAGGCTGCACGCGCGGACCGGTGGGAGCAGCCGCTGCCTGCGGGCCGGCCGGCCGCGTCGAAGCCATGGCTGCGACCTCGCCTGAGGAAGTGGACCTCGCCGCCGTGGCACCGCCCGCGACGGCCGCCTGCGCAACCATCCGGGCCTGGCGGCCCGAGGCCGCACCATTGGTCTGACCGATGATGCGACCCGTGGCCGCGGCCGTTGGAACTGCCTCGCTAAGCACGCCGGCCCCGATCGGCGGCGCATCTGTCCCAGCCGTGGCGGAGACCGTCGGGCCCGTCCGGCCTGCCGAAGTGGCCTGGGCTGGCGCCTCCTGCCCGCCCGGTGTTGGCACCTGGACGGTCGCCTGCGCCGTGGCCGCACTATCGACCGGTGCGGCGGGCGTGATCATCTGCGCAGTAGAGGCTGACCCTGGGCTGGCAGCCGAGGTCTCTCCGGCCGCCTGAGCGTGGCGCGACGCCCCCGGGTCAGAGGCCGTTGCCGCCGACCCTGGCGTTGCCGCCGACGCGCCACCAACCGAGTCGACAGCCCCGACCGCTGCCGCGGCAGCAGTGGCGCCGCGCGCTGAGTCCGCCATAGAAGCGGACCCGGCCACGGAATCCGGCTGGGGCGAGGCCGCCGAGAGCGGCGCTCCAAAGGAGGTTTCGTCGCCATGGTCTGTCGCCGAGGCTCCGGAGGTCCCGGTGGCGGACGCGCCAACCCTCGTCGATCGGCTCGAATCGGTCTTAAGCTTGCCGCTCTTCTGGGGCAGCGTCGAGCCCGACCTCGTAGCGGTTCTGCCGCTCGACGAGGCCCCTCCTACCTGAACCGAGACCGTCGTCGCGCGTGGACCGGCCAAGTCATCCCTGGTCGACGGGCTGGCCGGACGGGCAGATGACGGCCAGGTCGGCGGTGCCGCACGCCTGGCGATGGCCTCGGGCAACGTGGGTTCTGCTCCGAATTGGGCCGTGCGATTGACCGCGGCCGCTTCCGGCTGACGGGTCGCGAGATCACTGGCATCCACGGCGTCCAATCTCGTGGCCTGGGCCTCGGCAAAGGCGTCGCTGAACGAGACTTCATCCGGACCGGCTGGTACGTTGATCTGGCCGGGAATTGGGACGACGCCGGGGCCGAGCGTGACGTTGGCAGACAGACCGGCCATTACTACTGACCTCCGAGCACGTCGCCGAGTTGCGCGAACTTGGCCGTGATGAGGCGCGAATCCGCCTCGTACTTGATCTGGGTTTCAGTGAGAGCGGTCATCTCCGTCTCGAGATCGACTTTGTTCCCATCGTTGCGGGTGTTCTCGCCGACGGTCGCAACTGAGGCCGAAGAGCCATCGCCCAGCGATCCCAGAGTCGAGTATTGGCGGGGATCGGTGGTCTCCATGGCCAGTTCCGCGGACGGCCCAGTCGAGGGCGGCAGGGCGTTGCCCGGCGACGAGTTCATGGAAGCGATCTCAGCCTGCAAAGCCGTCTCGAAGTCGACCGACTGGGGCTGGTAGTTGGGCGTGTCGATGTTGGCCAGGTTGGACGAGATGACCGCCTGGCGGCTGGTCAGGCCGTCGAGTGCCTGGGTCAGGATCGAGGTCGTGGGATCGATCAAGCCACTCATGCGGAAGGCTCCTGATAGCTGCGCCAGGTTGTAAGGATTCGCGATATGTAGCCCTGAGTGCTATCAGGGACTGCCCCAAGACGGCCCACCGTTCCGGGTCCTGCGTTGTACGCAGCCAACGCCATGTCCACCCGGCCGAAGTTCTTGAGCTGGGTGGCCAGGTACTTGGCCCCGCCGTTGAGGTTCTGGTCTACGTTGAACGCGTCGGTGACGCCCATGTCGGAGGCCGTTCCCGGCAGCAGCTGGGTCATGCCCATGGCGCCCGTGCGCGAGACGGCCTGCGGGTCGAAGTTCGACTCGTGGGCCACGAGCGAGGCCAGCAGCAGCGGGTCGATGCCGTTGGCGATCGCCGCCGCGCGGATGTTTGAGGCGTATGGGATGCGCGACGCGACGGCATCGAAGCGGGCCAGGACGCTGCTGCCCGAGATCTGGGTGAGTGCCGTCGGGTCGCTGGCCGAAGGACCCAGCAGGGTCGCGGCTGAGGGCAGGTGGCCCGTGGCCAGGTACGGCGACGGATCGACCGCCGCACCGTCACTCGTATACAGCCCAAAGTGGAGGTGCGGCCCGGTGGTGATGCCGGTGAGGCCAACCTGTCCGATCGTCTGGCCGGCGGCGACGTGCTGTCCGACGGCGACCTGGAGCGATGGATCGAGATGGGCGTACAGGCTCACGTAGCCGTCGTCGTGTTGGATCTTGACGACGACCGCGCCGTCCGAGACCGGGCCCGCCGAAATCACGGTGCCGCCGGCGGCCGCGGTCACGGCTGTTCCGAGGGGCGCGGCCAGGTCGATGCCGTTGTGGAAGTGGTCGTAGGTTACGCCGTCGACGGTGGCCGACGGCTCGAGGGTTTCGGTGCTGGGCCCAAACGACTGGGTCAGCTGGGCCCCACGCAGCGGCGAAACGAACGGCACCGTCGGCATGGATAGCGAGCTCGACAGGACGTTGAACGTGGCCGTGGCCGAGGTCGACGTCGAGCTCGAGGCGGTCGTGCCGGAGATGCTTTCTAGAACTCCCGAGAACGGGGAGCCGCCGTTCAGCCCTTCCCCAGCCGTGCTCAACAGTGAGTAGCCGCTGTTCGCCCAATACGGGTCGACGCTGCGGATCATCGAGTCGAGCTGTGAGATCCGGCTCACGCAGTCCGAGTAGCTCATCGGTTGCCCCTCGCCGCGCGAACCGCGTGCTGGGTGGAGGCGATCTCGGCCATGGCCAGCGTGTCCTGGTGCTCCCGCTCCCGGCGCTCCGCGACCACGAAACGGTCCCTCAGCCGCTCCACTACCTCGCGCTGGCGAGTCGCGTCGGCGAGCACGCGCCGGGCCTCGAACAGGGCGCCGGCGGCGCGGCCGAGGCGCTCCTGCGAAGCCACGATGGCGCGCTGAGCCGCGGCCACGGCGAACACCGCGGTCTGTAGCTGCCCCGCCTCCGCGGTGGCGTGCTGGAGGTCGGACAGCCAGCGCAACTCGTTGCCGGCACGACCCTGGGCCGCTTCGACGGCGGCGACGGCCCGCTGATGATTGTCGACGGCGTGGCCGAGCTCTATCCGGGCCGACTCCTCGGCCATCTCGCGGAGTCGCAGGACGATGCCCAGTCGGAAGCGATTGCTCATCGCGGCGCCTCACTCCGGAATATCGACGGCATCGGGTTGGCAGGCTGCGGTTGCGGCGCAACGGGTGCCGCGCCACCCGCGGCGGGCCCACCCGGCCGACCCATGCCGGCCTGGTCCGTGGGGCGAGCGGCGGCGATGCCGGCGCCTGGGCCGAGGAGGGCATGGGCGTTGAGCACGCCGCAGTTCTCCATCGCCTGGCGGGCGGCGACGATGTCGGATGACTCCTCGAGATCCTGGCACAGGAAGCCCTCGAGGGCCGGACGCAATGCGATCGCCTCGTCGATGGCGGGGTTGGATCCGTGGGCATAGGCGCCGACCTCGATCAGGTCGCGGGCGCCCTCGTACTCGGCCAGAGCAGCCCGGACCGCGCCGGCCACTCGCATGTGTTCCTTGTTCACCACCGCCGGCATGGCTCGCGAGACGGAAGCCAGGACGTCGATGGCCGGGTAGTGATTGCGCTCCGCCAGCGCGCGCGACAGCACGATGTGGCCGTCGAGGATGGAACGGACCGTGTCGGCCACCGGCTCGGTCATGTCGTCGCCCTCGACGAGGACCGTGAAGAAGCCCGTGATCGTGCCGTATTCGGTGTTGCCGGCTCGCTCGAGCAGGCGCGGCAGGAACGAGAAGACGGACGGCGGGTAACCGCGCAGGGCCGGCGGCTCGCCCGCGCCCAGGCCGATCTCGCGCTGCGCCATGGCCAGCCGCGTGACCGAGTCCATCATGAACAGAACGTCCTTGCCCTCGTCGCGGAAGGATTCGGCGATGGCAGTGGCGATCTCGGCCGCCTTGAGGCGGAGGAGCGCCGGCTGGTCCGACGTCGCGACCACGACGCACGAGCGGGCCAGGCCCTCGGGACCGAGCTGCTCGTCGATGAACTCCTGAACCTCCCGGCCTCGTTCGCCGATCAAGGCGATCACGTTGACGTTCGAGGAAGCGTGGCGGGCGATCATCGCCAGGAGCGTGGACTTGCCCACGCCCGACCCCGCGAAGATGCCGAGCCGCTGGCCCTTGCCGGCCGACAGAAGTCCGTCGAGGGCTCGAACTCCGGTCGAGATGGGAGTCGAGATGCGGGCCCTGCCAAGCGGGTGAGGCGCCGCCCCGGTGACGACCCGGTACTCGGCCCGCAGCGGGCCCTGGCCGTCGAGCGGCCGCCCGAAACCGTCGAGCACGCGACCCAGCACGGCCGGCCCGATCGGGACGCGGAACTGCTGCTCGCGGAGCCGAACCGCGGAGCCCGGTCGCACGCCCGACAGATCTCCGAACGGAACCAGGGTGATCATGCCGTCCTTGAAACCGACGACCTCGGCGCTGACCATGCCCTCCGGCTCCAGGTCGATCCAGCAGATCGAGCCGAGCTGAAGGATCAGGCCGGCGGCCTCCACGGTGGTCCCGATCACGCGCACCACTTCTCCCGTGGCCTGGAACCGCGCCGCGGCCTCGGCCGCTTCGAGCAGGTGGCGGAGCAACGGCGAGCTGCCGTCATCAAGACTGATGTGGCTCCGGCCATGTCGCCGGGCCATCAGGGCGTTCGCGCCACCACGGTCGAAAGCGGTCACGCGACCTCCTCTTCAACGGTGCCGCGGGCAAGGTTCGGGATGGCGCGGTCCAGGGCGATGCCTATCTCCTCGAGCTGCGACTCGAGCCCCGCCTCGACGAAACCGTGCTCGTAGCGGAGCGTGCAGCCACCGACAGGCAGCGTCGGATCGCCTTCGAAGAACCACTTCTTGCCAAGATATGCGCGCCCATGAAGCGCCTCCCAGGCCTGCGCCACGGCCTCGACGGCGGCCGGGTTCAGAAGCACGTGAGCCTCGGGCGAACCGTTGATGGTGCTGACGGCAGCCTCGAGCGATGCGCACAACAGGCTGGGCTCGATACGAACCTCATGCTGGACGATCCGCCGGGCCACCGACAGCGCCAGCTCGGCGATCGAGTGGGCGATCTCGGAGGTCCGCTCCGGCGCGATGGCCTGGAGCTTGTCGGCCAGGGCGGATGCGCCCTCGACCGCGGCCCGGAGCTCGGCCTCGGCGCGGTTGCGACCGATATCGTAGCCGCGCTCTTCGGCCGCGCGCTCGATGAGACGGATCTCCTCGGTCGAGACGGCCTGGTCGACGCTGGGGACCAGCCCGGCCGCGTTCTGCGATAAGGCCACCTGACCCTGGCCGGAGCCCCCGCGATTCGACCCGTGGACGCTGGTTCGGCTGTGGCCCCGCAGGACATTTGTCGCCGCGGCGCCCGGCCCGGCCGGAGCCGCCTGGGGCGGGGCCGCAGCATCGATCGGGTGCGCGCCGGCCGGCTGCCCATCTTCGCGGATGAGGCGCCAGCTAGACGAACGCATCTTCCGCGCCTCCGCGGTTGATGGAGATCTCGTCGCTGTCCTCGAGCTTCTTGATGAGGTCGATGATCCGCTGCTGAGCTTCCTCGACCGCCTTCATGCGTACCTGGCCGGACAGGCTCATTTCCTCTCTCAGCATGTCGGCGGCGCGCTGCGACATGTTCTGGAAGAACTTCAGGCGCAGCGGCTCGGTTGCGGGCCGCAGGGCCAGGGCCATGTCCTTGGCGTCGAGCTCGCGGATGACGCGCTGCATCGCCCGGTCGTCGAGCAGGACGATGTCGTCGAAGACGAACATGTAGCGGCGCACTTCGTCGGCCAGCTGGGAGTCCTGTTCCGAGAGCGCAGTCAGGATCTGGCGCTCGTTCGTCCGGCCGACCTGGTTGAGGACCTGGGCCAGCGGTTTAGTGCCGCCCACGGACGTCACCTCGGTCACGACCGAGGACAGCTTGCGCCGAAGCCCCTCTTCAACGATCTCGACCGCTTCCGGCGTGATCTGTTCGGTCAGGGCGATCCGCTTGGCGACCTCAACCTGCATCGGCGCCTCGAGCTGGTTGAGGATCTTCGCAGCCCATCGCGGATCGAGATGGGCCAGGACGATGGCGATCGTCTGCGGATGCTCGTCCGAGAGAATGCCGGCGGCCTGGACGGGGTCGATGTCCCTCATGAAGTCGAATGGGATGATCTGCTGGGCCTGGTGGACACGATCCAGTAGCTCGTGGGCCTTGTTCGAGCCGAAGGCCTGACCGAACAACTCGGCGGCGTAGTTCTCGCCGCCGGGCAGGACTCCGGCGTGGGCGAAGAGACCGGCGTAGGCCTCCTCGAGGATGGCGTCGCGGGTCACGGAGTCGACCGCCGGCATCCGCATCAACTCGAGGGCGACGCGATCGAGGGCCTCCGGCGGCAGGCGAGCCAGCAGCTTGGCCGAAGCCTCGGTGCCGAGGGTGATCAGCAGGGCCGCGGCCTTGCGCGGACCGCTGAGGGACAGCGCCGTTGTCTCGAAGGTCATCGCCGACGCTCTTCTTCACGCAGCCAGCCGTGCATCAGACCGACCAGGGCGTCGGGCCGCTCATCGGCGACCATTCGGAGACGCTCCTGGATCCGAGCCTGAGGGGTTGCGCTGGGTACGTCCGCGGCCGCCGGTGCTTCAGCGACACTGGTGCTGGCCGGGATGCCGGCGCGATTGGGAGCGGGCATGATGGCGACCCCTGAGCTGGCCGGCCCGAGGTCGAGGACCTGCTCTTCGGCCCGACGGCGCAGGGCGCCGAGGTTCATCCAGAAGAGGACCAGCATGACCAGGGCGAAGACGGCGCCGAGAATGGTGCCGCTCATGCCGGTGACCGTCTTGACCATGTCGGACGAGGCGGCCGGGGCAGTGGTGGTCGAAGACGATGCCTGTGCCGCGAACGGGATGGCCTGGACGGCGACCATGTCACCGCGAGTGGAGTCCAGACCGATTGCCGCTCCGATGCTCGTCTTGAGGGTGTCCGCGGTCAGGGTGCCCATCGCGGCTTGATCGACGAATACGGAGACGGACAGCTTCTTGATCACTCCCGGCTGGGTGACGATGTGCTGGACCGTCTGCGAGACGCTGTAGTTGACGGTCGTCTCCTGATGCAGGTAGCCCGAGCCACTCCCCGAGGTGGCGGCGGCGACAGCGCCCGAGGCCTCGGCGGTCGGGGTGGCCGAGGCCTCGGCGGTCGGGGCGGCCGTGGTCGAGGCCGCGTCGCAAATGCCCGGGTAGGACGGCAGGCCGGCGATGTTCGAGTTGGTGCCCGGGACCCCGCAGGCACCCGCCGACGACGTGGCACCGTACGTCTCGATTATGTTGTGGATGCTCACGGGCGGGTTGCTGCCGGTCGCGGCATAGGTGGTGACGTCCTGCTGGACCGTGCTCGTGTCCACATCCGCCGAGACGGCGATGGAAGCGTGGCCGGATCCGAGAGCGGCGTCGATCAACCCTTCGATCTTGGCCTTGGTCTGCTGCTCGACCAGATCCTTGGCCTCGGCCGCGGCGCTGGTAGCGGAGTCGGCGGCACCGGCCAGGACATGGCCCTGGTCATCGGTGACGACCACGTTGTCGGTCGCCAAACCCTGGACCGACTTGGAGGCCGTATTGACGATCGCCTGGACGAGGCCGCTCGACGGCGTTCTGCCGCCCGTCATGGCCAGCACCACGGCCGCGCTGGCGGGCGTGTCCTCGGAGGACAGTGCGCCGGTTTGCGATAGGACGATGGAGACTCGGGCGCTGGCCACGCCTTCCATGCTCTGGATGGTCTTGGTCAACTCGCCTTCGAGTGCGCGCTGGTACGTCACGTTCTGGTCGAACTGCGACTCCCCGAAGCCCTGGTTGTTGAACAGGTCCCAGCCCTGGGTGTCGTTGTTGCTGCCGCTCGTCACGCCGGCGCCGCCGGCGGCGATCTCGGCATCGCCCAGCGCGTCGACCGGGACCTCGATGGTGGTTCCGGCATCGGCCACCTGGTAGGCGATGTTCGCGGCGCGCAGGGCGCCTTCGATCGTGGTCGCGTCGGTCGAGGACACGTTGGTGAAGGCCGGCGTGTAATCCACCTTGCTGGCGAACATGACCAGGACGCCGATCATCGCGACGGCGGCGAGCGCGGCACCGATGATGCCGAGGCGCTGTGTTATCGAGATCTGCTTGAGGATGCCCTGGACCTGCTCGTTCATCGATCAGCCACCCTCACAGCTGGGTCCGCATGATTTCCTGGTAGGCCTCGAGCAACTTGTCTCGCACGTCGACGGCGGCCTTCAAGCTCACCGACGCCGATTCCATCTGCAGCATCACGGTGTGCAGGTCCGCCGAGCCACCGGCGGCGAAGTTGGCCATCGACGAGTCGGCCGCCGTGAGCTGGCCGTTCAGCTGGCCGAATGCGTCGCTCAGCGAGTTGAGGAACGAGTCGCCCGGCGCCTGGGTCCCGGCCGCGCTGCCGTCAACCGCACCCGCGCCGTTGAGGGTGCTCGCGCCTGAGATCGGCGAGACCGAACTCGCGCCTGAGATGCCCGAGATCCCGGAAATGGACGAGACGGCGCCGATGGCGTTCATCGGTTACGCCTTGCCCAGGTCGATGGCGTCGAGGGCCTGCTGCTTGGCGGCCTGGGCCACCGTGGCGTCGACCTGGTATGAGCGGGCCGCGCCCATCATGTCGGTCATCTCGGAGGCCACGTCGACATTGGGGTAGTTGACGAAGCCCGTCTGGTCGGCATCGGGGCTGGTCGGGTCGTAGACCCGGACGTTGGGCTTCGGCGGCTGGACGATAGCGACGGCCGCGACGCCCTGAGCCGCGGGCATCGGGCCCATCTGCTGGGCCTGGAAGACGACCGCTTCCTCCTGGTAGGGCTGCCCGGCCTGACCATTCTGAGTCCGGGTGGTCTGCGCATTGGCCATGTTGCTGGCAGCGACGTCCATCCTGAGGCGCTGAGCCGTCAGGCCGGAGGCCGCGATGCGGATCGTGTCGAACACGCTCATTGGAGCTTCCTCGGCTGATCGGCTGGCGCTTCGTGGGGTCGATCGACCTGAGCACCATCTTTCCGAAACCGTCCGCATCTTCGGCTGGGTATCGTGACCTCGGTATCAGGGTCCACCCTCGGACCCGGGGACCATTGGTACGACCCTCGCGCAAGCAAGCAGGCCTCCCCGGGTAGCCCATCCGGCTGGGGCCCCCTCTCGGGCACCGCGCGGGTAGTCACTCGGTCGGGGCAGGCTTCTCGCGCAGATGAAGGGGCCGGCGCGGGAAGTCGCAAGCCGCGTCCGAGGTTCCGGCCATACACTGGCACAACGATGGAAGAACGCACAGTCGCCCGCCATCTCGCCGGCGCCGAGTTGTGGGCACGTGTCGACGAGGCTTCAGGCTGGGCCGGGTTCGCGCCGCAGACCGACCCGGCGAGAAGACCGGCCCCGAGCATTGAATGCGACAACGAGGTCGTCGCCGCGACCGTCGTCTCGGCCCCGCTATCCGCCCCATCCGTGGCCCTGGTGTCGGGCTGGGAAGACGGCGAGCCCTTCTGCGCCACGATCTGCTCGACTGATGTGGGTCTGCAGTTCTGTCGCCGCTGCCCCGAGGAACTGGCGGCGCGCGTCCTGGCCACGGGCCACGCCGGCCACGGTCATTGCCGCGCCGGGGGCGCCCTGCTCGGCTTCCCGGCCCCGCGCGGCTCCCGCACAACGGCCGCCATCCTTCGAGTGGGTCCGCCCGGACCGCGTCAAGCGGCCGCGGTCGCCGACATGACCCGCGTCGCCCCCGCCGCGCTCCGACGCGCCGCCCGGCAGGCGCCGCCGGCGAACGGTCGGGCGGCATTGGCGGCGGCACGAGTGCTGCGCGACCCGGCCCGGCTCTTCGAGTGGCAGGTTCAGCAGCGGGCCCGCGGCTCCGACCGACGACGCACCGCCACGGCGGCTCTGGCCCAGATGGTCGCGACCAGCGAGGAGTTCTACGAGCTCTACCGCGATTCACAGAAGCAGCGACGCGAGCTGGAGCGCAACCAGCGCCGCCTCGATCGACTTGCCCGCCAGACCCTGCAGGCCAGCGATCTCGAGCGGGCTCGCATAGCCCACCAGATCCACGACACCGCGGCCCAGTCGATGGTCAGCGCCTTCCGGTTCCTCGACGCCTCTCGCGTCTACGCGAAGCAGCACCCCGGCGACTCGATCGACTCGTACCTGGAGTCCGCTTCAGAGCGGATGGTGACCGCCATCAAGGAAGTACGGGCCGTCCTGAACGACCTCGTCCCGCCCGGTCTCGAGGAACTCGGCCTCGGTCAGGCCATCCATAGCCGCATGAAGTCGCTTGCGGCCGAGTCGGGCATGGACATGACGATCGAAGGCGAGCTGCCGCGCCTGGACGACTTGGTGGAGCAGGCTCTCTACGGCATGACGGTCGAAGCTCTGACCAACGCCGTGCGTCACTCGCAGGCACACTCGGTCCAGACGGAACTGCGAGTGGCAAAGGGCCGGGCCGTCGTAACCGTGCATGACGACGGCCAGGGCTTCGACCCGGCAGCAGCCGAGCGTCGCCGCAAGGGTGGCGGGCTCGGCCTCCTCGGCATAGCCAGGCAGGCGCGCTGGCTCGGCGGAGCAGCCTCGGTGCGGAGTTCGATCGGCTCCGGCACGCTCGTGCGAATTTCGATACCAATAGCCCGACACATTGGCACTCGGGCCGGATACCCTGGTACGGGCGGCGATGCCGCTGCCGGAGGACGGAACGGAGAAGGCAAGTCGTGAACCAGCACACGCGTGTCCTGCTCATCGACGATCACGAGATGGCTCGCCGCGGCCTCCGCGCGATGCTCTCCGCGGCCGACTGGATCGAGGTCGCCGGGGAGGGCGACTCATGCGAGGCCGGCTTGAAGCTCGCCGAAGAACTCCAGCCGGACATGGTCCTCCTGGACATCCGCATGCCGGGCTTGGATGGATTGGCCTGCCTGGAGCGGCTAAAGGCCCGCCACCCTCGCATCGCCGTGATCATCGTGACCCTGTACGACGACCGCCGCTACGTTCTGGAAGCCATCCGCCGTGGCGCCGCCGGCTACCTGCTCAAAGACGCCAGCACGGCCGAGGTAATCCAGACGCTTCACAACGTTGCCAACGGTCAGCTGGCCGTGGAGCCGCAGCTCCTGCGGGAGGCCCTGGCGATCAGAGACGAGGCGCCCGCGGGTGAGACGGCTCGCCAGCGCGCAGAGCAGTACGCCCTGACGCCTCGCGAGCACGATGTCCTGCTCCTCGTAGCCGAAGGCCTCACCAACAAGGAGATAGGCGGCCGCCTTTCGATCACCGAGGACACGGTCAAGAAGCACGTCCAGAACATCATCTGGAAGCTCCGCGCGGCCGATCGAACCCAGGCCGCCATCATGGCCCTCAAGCTGGGATTGCTCGAAACGCCTGTGTGAGCCGACTCGCGATTCGTCTGCAAGCCGGCCCACCGGGGCCAGCCCTGCCCGCGCCGCGACCCGTGCCACGACCCGTGCCACGACCCGTGCCACCTGACG
>PLNK01000107.1:0-2105 GCA_003142755.1 Chloroflexota bacterium
CGCACTCGTGTGGTGATCATGGGGGCCGCTGGGCGCGACTTCCATGACTTCAACGTCGTCTACCGCAACGACCCGAGCGTCGAGGTCGTGGCGTTTACCGCGGCCACTCAGATTCCGGGCATCGCCGGGCGCCGCTATCCCGTGGAGCTGGCCGGGCCGCTCTATCCGGACGGCATTAAGATCGTGGCCGAGACCGAGTTGGAGAACCTGCTCGCCAACGAGAAGATCGACCTCGTGGTCTTCGCCTACAGCGACGTGGCCCACGAGCACGTCATGCACACCGCCAGCCGGGCACTCGCCGGCGGGGCCGACTTCGAGCTGCTCGGGCCGGCGCGGACGATGCTGCCGAGCACCAAGCCAGTCGTGGCCACGGGCGCCACGCGCACCGGCGCGGGCAAGAGCCAGACCACGCGCTACCTGGCGGAGCTGCTCGAGAAGCAGGGTCTCAAGGTCGTGGTCGTGCGCCATCCGATGCCCTACGGCGACCTCGTGGCGCAGCGGGTCCAGCGCTACGCCACCTACGCCGATCTCGATCGCTACGAGACCACGATCGAGGAACGAGAGGAATACGAGCCGCACCTCGACGCCGGCCGCGTCCTCTACGCCGGCGTCGACTACGAGGCCATCCTGCGCCAGGCCGAGGCGGAGGCCGACGTTGTCCTGTGGGACGGCGGCAACAACGACTTCCCGTTCTACAAGCCCGACCTGTTCGTCGCCGTAGCCGACCCGCTCCGCGCCGGCCACGAGATGCACTTCCACCCGGGCGAGATCAACATCCGCATGGCCGATGTGGTGGTCGTCAACAAGGTCGACTCCGCAACGCCCGAGCAGATCGCCGAGGTCCGAGCCAACGTGGCGGCCGTGAACCCGCGGGCCCGAGTCATCCTGGCCCGCTCGGCGCTCACTCTCCAGGGCGGCGAGATCGCGGGCAGGCGTGTCGCGGTGGTCGAAGACGGCCCGACGCTCACCCACGGCGGCATGACATTCGGTGCGGGCGTCGTGGCGGCGCGGCGGTTCGGGGCGGCGGAGCTCGTCGACCCCGTGCCGTACGCGACGGGCGAACTCGCGGCGACCCTGGCCCGCTATCCCGCTTTGGAGCATCTGCTCCCGGCGATGGGCTACGGCCAGGGCCAGATGCACGAGCTGGAGTCGGCCCTCAACGCCATGCCGGCGGACCTGGTCCTGTCGGCGACGCCGATCGACTTGACGCGAGTCCTCAAGCTAGAGAAGCCGGTCGTTCGCGTACGCTACGAGCTCGAAGAGATGGCGGGCGACGCGGCCGGACAAGGGCAGTCGAACCTGACCGAACTTCTTGCTCCGATCGTCGAGCGGGCGCGAGCCGGCAAGACGTCGAGCGCCCGTCACTAGCCGGAGAGGACCGTCATGACGCGCCACCTCCTGACTTTGGATTCCCTCGGTCGAGAGGGGATCCTCGCCAACCTGGCCCTGGCCGCCGACCTCAAGTCCCGCAAGGGGATGGCGCAGAACGCGCTCCCCGGCGGCCGGGTCGGCCTCATATTCGACAAGCCGTCAACGCGGACGCGAGTCAGCTTCGAGGCCGCGGCCTGGGGCCTGGGCATGCTGCCCATCACCCTCCGTCACGACGAGCTGCAGCTCGGCCGCGGCGAGACCATCGCCGACACGGCCCGCGTGCTGTCGCGCTATCTCACGGCCCTCGCGATTCGCACCTTCGACCAGTCGCGGGTCGAGGAGCTGGCGCGCTACGCCACGATCCCGATCATCAACGCCCTGACCGACGACCACCACCCCTGCCAGGCTCTGGCGGATGTGATGAGCCTGCAGGAGGAGTTCGGTGACTTCGCTGGGCTTCGGGTCGCGTTCGTGGGCGATGGCAACAACGTCTGCCACTCGCTGATCCAGGCGGCCGGGTATCTCGGGTTCACGCTGGCGATCTCCACGCCTGAAGGCTACGAGCCGAAGCCCGAGATAGTCGAGGCCGCCCGAGCCAACGGCCAGGCGACCGGCGGGGCGATCGAGCTGGGGCGGGACGTGCGAGCGGCCGTCCGCGGCGCCGACGCGGTCTACACGGACGTCTGGGCCAGCATGGGCCAGGAGAAGGAACGCGAGGAACGGGCCCGCGTCTT
>PLNK01000107.1:2127-24597 GCA_003142755.1 Chloroflexota bacterium
GCCGGATGAACCCTCGGTTCCGGATGAACCATCGGTTCCGGATGAACCTTCGGTTCATACGATGACTCGCCTGGCCATCGCCCTCGGTGGCAACGCGCTAATACGGCGGGGCGAGCCGGGGTCGACAGAGGTCCAGCGCCGCAACCTGGTGGCTGCGGCGCGTGGCCTGGTCACTCTCGCCGAGGGCAGTCGGGCCGAGATCGTGATCACTCACGGCAACGGCCCGCAAGTGGGCTTCCTGGCCATCGGCGCCGAGATGGCCGCGTCGGTNNTGCTCGCCCAGGCCATGCATTCCGCGTTCCTCGAGCGCGGGAAGAACCGTGAGATCGTCGTCATCGTAACTCGGACGGTGGTCCCGGCCGACGACCCCGCGTTCTCGAACCCGACCAAGCCCGTCGGGCCGATCTACGACGAAGCCACGGCCAAAGAGCACGCGGCGGCGCGGGGCTGGAGTGTCGCGCCCGACGGCAAGAACTGGCGCCGCGTCGTCCCGTCGCCGCCACCGATCCGGATCGTCGAGGCTGCCGCCATCCGCTCGCTGGTCGATTCGGGCATCCTGGTCGTAGCCTCCGGCGGTGGGGGAATACCCGTCGTGGAGCTGCCCGACGGCAACCTACAGGGCGTCGAGGCGGTAATCGACAAGGACCTCGCGGCCGTGGTGCTGGCGCGGTCCGTTGACGCCGACGGCCTGGTCTTGCTGAGCGACGTCGACGCCGTGTATCGCCGCTGGGGCACGCCGCGCCAGGAGGCGGTCCTGCGCATGACCGTGGACGAAGCCTACGAGGGCCTCGCCGCCGGGGCGTGGCCGTCCGGCTCGATGGCCCCCAAGGTTCGGGCGTGCGCAGAGTTCGTCAAGGGCGGCGGCCGTTTCGCCGCGATCGGCGCCCTGGAGAACGCCGTGGCGATCGTCAAGGGGTCGTCCGGCACCTGGTTCGGCGCCGAGCAAGTGGGGCTGCCTCGGCGGGCTGCCTGAGGCGACCTACGGCTGGAACAGCTCGCCCGAGGCGAAGTCCGTCGAGCCGTCCCAACCTCCAACGATGAGGACGCGGCCATCGGGAAGCCACGTAGCGGTGTGCCGGTCACGAGCGTTAGCCAACGAGCCGGCCGGGCTGAACTTGCCGGTCGCCGGGTCATACAGCTCGGCTGAGGCGAGATACGTCCCACTGTCCCAGCCGCCGACGATGAGGACGCGGCCGTCGGACAGCAGCGTCGCCGTGTGGGTGTTCCGGGCGGTGGTCATGGAGCCCGTGGGGCTGAACGTGCCGGCCTTCGGGTCATAGAGCTCGGCCGACGAGAAAGGCGTCGTGCTGTCCCAGCCGCCAACGATAAGGACGTGGCCGTCGAGGAGTAGCGTGGCGGTGTCCCAGTTCCGGGCGGTGGCCATCGAGCCGGTGGGGGTGAACTTGCCGGTCGCCGGGTCATACAGCTCGGCAGAAGCGAGTTGCTTCGCGCCGTCGTAGCCTCCGGCGATGAGGACGTGACCGTCGGGCAGCAACGTTGCGGTGTGGATGTTTCGAGCGGTGGTCAGCGAGCCGGTCGGGCCGAATTTGGCCGTCGCCGGGTCATACAACTCGGCGGAGTCGAGTTGTGTCGAGCCGTCCCAACCTCCGACGACTAGGACGCGGCCGTCGTGAAGAAGCGTGGCGGTGGCGCCGTCCCGAGGGTCGGCCATCGAGCCCGTGGGGCTGAACTTGCCGGTCTTCGGGTCATACAACTCGGCTGAAGCCAGATCTACTGAGCCGTCGTAGCCTCCGGCGATGAGGACACTGCCGTTGGCGAGCAGCGTGGCGGTGGGGTAGTAGCGACCGGTGGCCAGCGAGCCGGTCGGGCTGAACTTGCCCGTCGCCGGGTCGTAGATCTCGCCCTGGAGGAAGACCTTTGAGCCATCCTCGTTCTCCCCTCCGGCGATGAGGACGCGGCCGTCGGAGAGCAGCGTCGCCGTCGCGGTGTCGCGAGCGGTGGCCAGCGAGCCGGTCGGGCTGAAGCCAGTCGGGGCTTCGGTCGGCAAGATAGTAGGTTTGGCCGTCGGCGACGCAGGTTTGGCCGTCGGCGACGCAGGCGCGGCCGTCGGCGTGCCAAGCGCGATAGCGGAGGGCTTGGGCGTGCCAAGCGCGATGGCGGAGGGCGAGGGCGTGCCATGGGCCCCACCGCCCGAGGAGATGATGAAAGCGCCTGCGATCACTACCACGAGCGCTATCACGCCAACGGCCACATAGATGGGCGTCGAGTTCGAACGGGCGGGAGCCGGCGCATAGCCCTGAACGGGCGGATACCCGGGGACAGAACCGTAGCCAGGCGGCTGCGGCTGCGGGTACGCGGGCGGTTGGCCGTACGCCTGGGGCTGGCCGTACGCCTGGGGCTGGCCGTAAGGGGGAGCGGGCGGCGGAGGAGGCGGCGCCGCCGGCAGGGCCGGGGGTGCCGGCACGGGTGTCGGCCCGGCCGGAGGAGCCCAGGAGGGCGCCGGTGTCGCGTTGAGGGCTTGCCCACAGACCGGACAGAACCTTGCGCCGACGGCGGATTGAGTGCCGCAGTTGGGGCAAGTGACCACGCCATGACCCTGGTTGTCAGTCACGAGCGGCTCCTTCGCTGCCTGATCGGCTTCGAGTTGGTATCGGGGCGGAAGGACATGGCAAAAGGGACGCAAGCCTGTCATCGAGTCTAGTGGCCGAGGCAAGGGGCATGCTCGCGGCGGAGAGCTTCTGGGTCAGTGGCCGGCTGTCACGGAGATCGACTGGGCCTGCAGGTCAATCAAGGTCCGGCTGCCGAGAGGTTTGGCGAGGGTAACCTGAGCTGTCCGGAGCGCGCCAGCAAGCGAGCACGCGGCAGGCGTCGCGTTGGGGTGTTCGTAGACGATCACCACGACCGCCGTGTCCGACTCGACGGCCTCGGCGGTGTAGTCGGCCCCACAGGGCTTGTCGCCGGCGTCCGGTGCGCCAACAAAGTGCACGGTCAGGATCATGCCGCCGGCGTCCAAGGATGCGTTCTCGACGCGTGGGCCGATCCACGGCTGGCCGGAAGTCTGGTCGTTTGCGGTGGGCACGGGCGGCGCTGAGAACTGGCCTCCCACGGCAACCTGATCCAGCTTGACGTCCGTGTCCTTCAGGCTGAACTCCCAGGCAGGGACCTGGGCCGGTCCTCGGCTGGTCTGGAACGTCGCGGTAGTGAGTCTCGCGCCGGTGATCTGCAGCGGAATGCAATCTGGGCAGGGTTGTACGGCGCCAGCCTTCATGTCGGAGAGGGCTTGCTGGGCTGAGATCACCGGAACGGCGTGGGTCGTTCCGTCCTGCCATTGAACCGTGCCGTCTGGGGGCGCTTCGGATGGCAGCGGATTCGATCCAGCGAATAGGCCGGCGTACCACGCCATCTTGGCGTTGCCGCCGTCGATGTTCGGGCCCCAGTCGTCGCCGACCATGAGGGTGGACTCGCCGACGAGTACGAAGCCCGATCCTCCGGCGCCTGCCGTAGCGGCGGCCTCCCAGCGGGCCAGCGCCTCCTGCGCCTGACGATGGATCTCATCCACCTGCCCGCTCGACGCAGGCGCTGCGACGCATCCTGAGACGCCGACGACGAGGCCAATGACGGCTAGCACGCCGAATCCCCGCAAGCGCACCATCTCCCGTCCTCCCTCCATGACTCGTGCATCTTGGATTCTGCCGAACGTCTCGCGTGCCAGGTCAATCCATTCGAGGCTTGAAGCGCGGTTCCGGCCAGCGCACAATCCCGTGCAGCAGGAGGACGGAAGAGGAGCCCTCGGGCCCCTGCGCAACGTTTCGGAGCACATGGTGCTTCGCGCAGTCCCACATGGCAACACCGATCCCCCCGCGAGAAGGGAAGTGCGATGCGTCTTCCTCGGTCGGGTCCTGTCTTTCTGTGCGGTTCCTCGGGCCCCGGCATGCTCGGAATTGCGTTGCGAACGAAGTTGGGAGGTCCAAAGTGAAGAGAACCCGAGTGCTATTGGTGGCCGCCTTCGCGATCGGCGCGCTGGCGTGGCCGGCTGCAAGCTTGGCAGGAGTTACAACCGGTACCGGCGGCGCGCCGCTCAAGGGGAACGCGCAGGTTGGTCCCAATCTTGCGCTGCCGACACTCGTCCCCGGAGCAACCCTTGGCGTGGTTACGTGGGCAGACGCCACGGCCTGGCACGGCGCCGCGGTCTTCAAAAGCGCCGGCGTCGACTACTACGCAACGGATTCCGGAACGAGCTCGGACGTATGGGCAACGCTCAACATGCCGGCCGGATCAACGCTTGCGCAGGTAGACGTCTACGGTTATTCGACCGCCGCTGGCACGCTCGACTGGGACGTCTTTGACGTCGATGGCGTCAACAGCTCGGAGGCGATTCTCGCGAACGGAGCCAGCGCCAGCGGGACGGGGATCATCCAAACCACTTTCAGTACATTCAACCCCAGCGGCACAATTGCGGCGGGCCACAAGTTTGAGGTCGACCTCCGCAACAGCAACTCGACCACCGGGGTTGGCTTCTCCGGCGCGGTCTTCCAGTACTTCCCGCCGACAATGACGCTCGTTCCCATGACCCCGGTGCGTGTGTTCGACAGCCGCTTCTCCAGGTTCGGCGGCGCCATCAATGTCGGCGCCTCGAGGCTCGTCAACGTCAAGAACTCGATCGACGTCACCACCGGCGCCGACGCTACGGCCGACGCCATCCCCGCGGGTGCTAGGGCGATCTCCTTCACGGTGACCGTCACCGGTACCGTGGGCTCCGGCTACGTTGCCGTCCTGCCTGGAATAACTACCACCGTAACCGCATCGACGATCAACTGGTCGGGCTCCGGTCAGACGCTTGCCGCCGGAGGCATCGTCACGCTGGGCTCGGGCGCGGCCGAACGGCAGGTCACACTTGTGGTGGGCGGCTCCGCCGGCTCGGGTGCCCAGGTCCTCCTCGACATTACCGGCTACTACATGTAGCAGTACGGTCGTGGCCCGGTGCGAATGCCGGGCCGCACGAACCTCGGCAAACACGAAGCCCCCTGGAGTCAACGCCAGGGGGCTTCCTCTACGCCGATTGGCGGGCTCGTCCTCGGGCCGGCGCACAGTGCAGCAATCTACTCGCCGAGAAGCCCGGCCTGCCGGAGACCCGATGCCCTACGGGGCGAGCCACACCCCGCCGTACCCGACTCCCAGCGACGCCTTCGTGTCGGACGCGGTGTCGAATAGATCGAGGCTGAACGACTTCGCGTCGTACCGACTCGCGATGGCAGCGGCTCCGTCGGGCGAGATGGCGGCCTGCGCCGAGACACCCTCCTCGAGCTTGTGCGCGGCGCCAGTAGACGCGTCTATGAGCCACACCTGCATACGAGAGGTCGTGGTGACCATCGTGGTGGCGACGATACGTGTCCCAACGACGCGGGCGGTTCCCGGGAAGTAGCCGGCTGCCGGATCCATGCCCGTGACCGGTCGAACGACCCCGGCCGCGAAGTCGAGCACCTTGAAGTTGGCTGGTTTCGCGAGCGAATCGGTGTCGGTGAAGATCTGGACGCTTCCTGGGTCGTCGAGCGCAACCGGATGGAAGCCGGCAAGCTCCGTCAGCACGCCAGCGGTTCCAGCTGCCGGATTCACCAGGACCCACTGCTGCGTGTCGCTTCCGTCCTTGTAGCCCACGATAGCCTGGGCATGGCCGGCCGACCAGGTGGTCCTCGTCACCGTGTCGATCGTGGCGGCATTGGACACGAGCGTGGCTGTGCCCGTCGCGACGTCAACCAGGCTGATCCCTTTCGCGTCCACCACCAGCAGGTGGTTCGCGTCCTGCGCGAACTCCGGTCTCAGGGCGCCATCGCCGGTGAACACCTGGTGGCTGTCGCTGCCGTCGAGGCTCTCGGTCACGACCTTCGTGGTGGCGCCGTCGTGCATCGTGTAAACAAGGCGGGTTCCGTCGGGTGAGAAGGCCAGGCCATCGGCCTTGCCGCCCCCGACCGGTCGAGCCACGGCCGGCACCCCGGTCCGGATCAGCGTCAGATCTGGTGTCCACGCCTCCAGCGCGGTCTCGCCGGGATTGAACGTCGGGGCGATCAGGCTCTTGACGCCGAGGGAAGCGAAGTCCTGGACTGCACCGGTCTGCGTGTCCAGCAGGTACGCCGGTGTTCCCGAATCAACGCCGAGCACCCACCAGCGCCCACTGAGAACCAACGGGTGGATGTCCACCGGACTCGTGCCACCGAAATCCAGCGTCTTCGTGGCGCCGGTGCCGAGGTTGGTGACCATCCACGTGTCCATTCCCTGGATGAGCACCGTCTGGCTGGCCCTGGTCTCGAAGAGTTGCACCGGCTCGTGCGGGAGCGGGACACGTCGAAGCTCGTGGCCAGTGGCATCGCCGACTACCACGACTGAATCCTTCCGAGGCGACTGCGTCGCACTCGGGATCAGCCAGGCAATGGTCGAGGAGGACTCTGCGGTGGACGTCGCGCTCGCGAGCGACGTTGGGGCCGGCGTGGTGGTCGAGGAGGACTTTGCGGTGGACGTCGCGCTCATGGGCGACGTTGGGGCCGGCGTGGTGGTGGAGGGGGCGGGGCCCGTCGAGCCTGAGGTGCTCCCACACGCGCCGACGGCGAATGAGATGGTGAGTATGCCAACTGTCAGTCGCCGCAATCGATGCATGGTGGGCATGGCCGTCTCCCGCAGGCATGAATGGGTCTCATCCGCGACCTCGCGTTCGGATCAGTCCATCCTATCGGCATCAGTATCCGCGTGAAGCCCACTCGCGCAGGCCCGAGAATACAGAGCGCCGCCATTGGCTAACGTGCCGTCGCGACGCGGCTTGGGGAACCGCGAATGTCCGCGACAGTCGCCGCGTGACTTGAGTGAAGCAACTTGCGGTCAAGACCTCCCGATCCGTGCCTGCTTGAGCGCCTTGAGGACCTTGGCGGGAGCTCGTGGCCCCGTTCGCGGCGTGTGTCCCACTGCCGGGTCTTCCACTCGGCCGAATTCGGGCGGCATCGGCATTGTGGCAGCGCACATGAGTCAACCTATGAATATCGCGGACAACGGAGGAACAGGGCCGGTCGAAAGCCTCGACGGATGGACNNCCGTCGGCCACGACCACGATCTGGTCGGCCATGCGGACGGTCGAGAAGCGGTGCGATACCAGGACCGTGATGCCGCCCGTGGCCGCTCCCACGCGTCGCGCCCCCTCGGCGTAGCGCTCGAAGAGGTTGTGCTCCGCCTCGGCGTCGAGGGCGGAGGTGGGCTCGTCGAGCACCAGGACCAGCGGCAGCTCGCGCATCATGGCCCGGCCCAGGGCCAGCTTCTGCCACTGCCCGCCCGACAGCTCGGTGCCTTCCGTGTACGACTTGCCGAGTTGCGTCGAGAGGCCATCCTCGAGGCGGCCGACGACGTCGGAGGCGTGGGCTCGCTCCAGCGCCGCCTCCACAGCCGGCTGCGAATCCACGAACGGTAGGTCGCCCACGCCGACTGTCTGGCGGGCGACGAACTCGAATCGGGCGAAGTCCTGGAAGCCTGCGGTGATGCGCTCGCGCCACTCCGCCAGCGGGATACGCGGCAGGGCGACACCGTCGACCGTGATCGTGCCGGCGCTCGGTTCGTAGAAGCGGCACAGCAGCTTGACGAGCGTGCTCTTGCCCGCGCCGTTCTCGCCGACGATCGCCACGGTCGATCCGGCCGGCAGATGCAGGTTGACGCCGGCCAGCACGACCCGATCGGTGCCGGGGTAGGTGAACGCGACGTCCTCGAACCGTATACCGTCCACGAGCCGCTCCGGGACGGGCGCGTCCGCGGCCTGGGGCTCGCGCTCGGCGACGTACTCCTCCAGCCACTCGAAGCGGGCATAGGCCCGGGCGATCCGCTGCAGGATGTGCAGCAACCCGACCGCGGTCGCCGTCTGCTGGTTGACCTGGGCGGCCAGGGTGATGGCCATGACCACGTCGCCCACGCTGCGCTGCCCGCTGATGGCATCGTTGACGACGAGCAGGACGCCGGCCACGTAGCCGCCGGCGAAGACGAGCTGACCGGCGGCTCGCAGGACCGTGGCCTTGATCTGGGCTCGCCACAGCCGGCGAGTGGTCCGCTCCCACAACTCGGCGTGGCGGCGCTTGATCTCGTTCTGGAGGCGGAAGACGCGCAGCTCCTTGGCCGGCCCGGCGCCGGTGGCCAGATGAAAGAGATGCATCGCCAGCCGCGTATCCTGGGCCGTCTCCTCGCGCGCTCGGTCGAGGATGAGCTGGGCCCGCCGGCCGGTGACGAGTGGCGGCAGAGCGACCAGCGGCAGGAGCAACAGCAGCGGATTGACCATGGCCAGCAGAACGCCGGTCAGGACGATCGCCACGCCCATGCTCGAGAGGAAGAGCGTGGCTCGGAACCCTTCCTGGATGCCCTGGATCTCCTGCTCGAGGACGGCCAATCGGTCGGCGTAGTCGGCCCGCTCCTGGTGCTCGATGCCCGCCGATCCGTTGGCCAGGGCGATGAGTCGCTGCTCGGCCGACAGGGTGTTGATCTCGGACAGTTCGAAGTAGGCGATGTGGGCGAAATGCCCGAGCGTCAGGACGCCGATGATGCAGGCCGCTACGGCGACGCCGGCGATACCGGCGGTGGCCGCATCGCCGGCCAGGGCAGCGTTGGTCAGCCACTTCAGGGCCAGGCCCATGAGCGGCGCGGAAACGGCGTTGGCCAGAACCAGGATCAGGGCCGCCGCAGTCTTGAAGCGGCTCTGCTGCCAGGACATGCGCAACAGCCAGGCGGCGCTGCGGAGGGTCTCCTTCATCGGACGACCTCGGGCTCGATCCCGGCGCCCTCGGGCGACTCCGAATCGCCGCCGGGCGATGTTTCGACATCACCCGCCAGGTCGGCCGCGTCGACCGCCTCGGACTCGGCTTCGTCCTCGGTGAACCGCTCGGCCTGGAGGTGGAACAGCTCGGCGTAGCGGCCGCCGGCGGCGATCAGCTCGTCGTGGCTGCCCTGCTCGACGACGCGGCCGCCCGCCAGAAAGACGATGTTGTCGGCGTGGCGCACGCTCGAAAATCGGTGTGAGATGAGCAGCGCCGTGGCGCCGCGCGTCACGTCGACGAACTTGTCGAAGAAGGCGGCCTCGGCCCGGACGTCCAACGCGGCGGTCGGCTCGTCGAGGACCAGGATTGAGGCGCCGTTCTCCAGCGCGAACAGGGCCCGGGCGATGGCCACGCGCTGCCACTGCCCGCCGGACAACTCGGCGCCGCCCTTGTACTGGCGGGCAAGGGGAGTGTCGAGGCCTTCCGGCAGGCGCTCGAGAGTGGCCAGGATGCCGGCTCGGGCCGCCGCCGCCCGCACCTTCCGTCGATCGCCGGCCAGCTCGATGGCTCCGAAGCCGACGTTCTCGGCCGCGGTCAGCTCGTAGCGGTTGAAGTCCTGGAAGATGACGCCGATCTGCCGGCGCCAGTCGTCGACGCCGTACGAGCGGATGTCCTGGCCGTCGGCGAGAAGTCGACCTGAGGTCGGTTCGTACAGCCGCGATAGCAGCTTGACGATCGTCGTCTTGCCGGCGCCGTTGAGCCCGACGATGGCGGTGCACCGTCCCGCCGGCAACACCAGGTCGAGCTTGTCGAGGACCGGCCGGTCGGATCCCGGGTAGTGGAAGTCGACCGCCTCGAAACGGATCTCGTTGCTGGGATGGCCCTTCGGATCGAGCCGCGGCTCGAGCTGGACGGTCTGCTCGTGGAATGCCGCCACGCCACGTTCGAAGTTCTCGACCCCGTCCTGGGCGGCCATGCCGAACTGCGTCTGTGTGTCCGACTCGGGGTAGAACTCGCCCAGCCGCAACGCGGCCATGGCCGCCTGAAGGCCGAGCGTGAGCTGCGTCAGGGTCACGGCGTTGGTCGCGGCCGCTCGGCCCAGGGCCGCAAGAGTGATGCCGGTCGCGGCCAGACCGAAAGCGGTATAGAAGAGATACGGCCACAGATAGATGCGCCGCCGTGCCGCCCAGACGAGCGAGAGCATCTCCAGCTGGACGTCGCGGTAGTGGTCCGACAACCAGCTGGCCAGACCGAAGACCCGGATCTCCTTGCCGGCCAGCGGCCGCATCGCGATCGAACGGTAGTAGCGGGCTTCGCGACGGGTGGCGATGCTGCGAGTGAAGAGCAGGCCGTACTTGCGCTGCCCCCCGCGCTGGCCCGTGCGGAAGACCATCGTCGCCGCGAACAGCGCCACGGCGCCGAGCCAGGAGAAGACGTAGCCGACCATGACGACCGCCGCCACGAGCTGCCCGTAGCGGGCCACCAGGGCGATCAGCCCGGAACAGGCCATGCCGGGCGACCGGAACGATGTCTCGAGCGTCGTCACGACCTGGTTGAGCTCGTCGAGGAGCCGCTGGTCTTCGAGCGGGCCGATGCCGGTGCTGCTCAGCGAGGCGCCGATGATTCGCTGGTAGACGCGGCCGTCGACGCGCCGCGCCAGCAGTTCTCCCAGTGACAGCTGCATCGGGGCGAGGATCTGCTGAACCAGGAATGCTGCCGCGGCCAGGCCGAACGCCGCGACGAGGTCGCGCCACCCGGCCGAGCCTACTCCGCCGATCACGGCCGCCGGTACGCGGCCGATCATGATGCTCGTGGCCACGATGAACAGCGCCGGCAGCAGGCCGAGGACGACGTTCAGGGCTACGAGCAGGGCGACGAGGCCGCGCCCGCCCGACGGCGCGAGTCTGGCAATCCGGTAGTAGCCGCGGTAGATGTCGATGACGCCGCGGAGGTGTCTCTGCATGGGGATCTAAGGGTACCCGACCCGGCCGCCGGCCTTGACAAGACCTCGCTCGAAAACGCCTGAGCCGCGCGTGGCGCCGGCGGATGTGGCCTGCCACGCTGCGCGCGGCTCAAATCCGCCAACCTGAAGTCGCCCCGTGGCGGCCTCAGCCCTCGGCGCTAGGGGGCGCGTGGAAGCCGAAGCGGGCCGAGAACTTGTCGGCGAATTCCGCTCGGATCTTCGTGAGATCCTCGCGAGAGATGTCGAGCTCGCTCGCGATCTCGTCGAGGGTGGAGCTCTCCATGCCGCTGATGGCGTCATCGGCCGCGCAGACTCGGAAGCAGGCTCGCAGCACGGTCAACTTCTGCTCGGGAGTCGACAGCTCGCGGAACTCGCGCGTCACCAGATAGTCGCTCGTGCCGCCGCCGGTCTTCTCCTGGAGCTTGGCCATCTCCACCACCAGGACCGCCTGAGATTGATCCAGCCCGGAGCCGACCAGCTCTTCCTCCATCGCCGCCGTCTCGGCGTCGCTGATCTCCAGGTCGGCATAGGCTGCGCGGGCGAGGACGTAGGCCATGCCGGCCAGCACTCGGGCCCGCTCGGGCGGAAGCGCTTCTAGCCGAGCGACGATGTGCCGGACGGCCTCGGTTTCGGCCGCGAGTGCGGCAGGCTCCGCGCTCGCGAGTGTGTTGGGCTCGCCGGGACGACCCCCAAGAAAGCGCATGAAGGACACGGCTACTCCTTCGATCCTGGCGGCGACAATTCACCGTGCCGCCGATACGACTCAGGCGTGAGTGAAGAGCAGATGCAACTCCATGGTGCCGTGGTCGTCAACAGAGAGTACCGAGAAGCTGTTGGGCTTCTGGATCGAGTAGTCGGAGAAGACGATCGGCAGCGTGCCTGTCACGGCGATGATGCCGCCCTGGCGCACGGCCTGCAGCGTGATCGTGACCGTCTTCGTCACTCCGTGGAGGTTGAGGGCGCCCGTCGCGGTCGCGGTCACGGTCGTGCCGTCGGCCGGGAGTGTGCCGAGGTTGACGGGCTGGATCGTCTTGAAGGTGGCGGTGGGGAAGCTGCTCGTCTCGATGGCCTGGTGCGTCAGCTGCCCGTCGCGCTGGTCGTTGTCGCTGTGGAGCGCGGTCATGTCGGCAGTGATGATGACGTTGTCGACGACGGCGCCGGTGAGGGTCATCGATCCGGTGACCCCCGTCGTCCGGCCCGCGGCGGTGTGCCCGCCGACCCCGACGAGCTGCTCCTGGACGCGGTAGCCGACGAAGGAGGCGCTGCCGTCGTCGATCTTGCCGATGGTCGTGTTCACGTTCCAGGTGCCGTCGAGCGAGGCAGGAGCCGCGATGGCGGCGCCGGCGGGAATGGCCGGTGAGCCGGCGCTGACAGCGACCGGACTGCTCGGACCGATGAGGATGTACCACAAGCCGTATGCGCCGCCTGCAACACCGGCGACCGCGGCTATCGCAAGCAAAACCAGAAGCGGGTTTCGGTTGCGGTGGGGACGTTGGCTGGCGGGAACCTGGCTGGGTGAAACTGGCGCACTCATCGTGCCGACCTCGAGGGCGGGACATGCCCGAACGAGTCCGATGGGCAACGGACCCGAGCCGACGCTAGCCCGACTTCCTGCATTGCGGTTGAAGATAACCCGGTGCGTGCGTCAGGCGGAACCCGGCCCGCGAATTGCCAGGGCGGCGTGCGCTCGGAGAAGGCAGGGTAGGAGCGGGGTGCGACTTTTGGTGTGTTCCGTGGCGGTCCTGCGGTGGCTATCGTGCGGTCTCTCAGGCAAGTCCGACAGACCCCCGACTACCAAAACTGATCGGCCAGCCGGCCACCCCCCGTGAAGGCCGTACAGTCAACGGAGATACCAATGCCGACGATCAACTGGGACCCCTCGATGACGACGGGCGTCGAGAGTCTCGACAATCAGCACAAACAACTCATCACCTGGTTGAATGAGCTGCTGGCGGCCATGACCCTGGGTCAGGGTCGGGCCGAGGTGTCGAGCCTGCTCGACAAGCTCGGCGGCTATGCGGTCATGCACTTCGACAACGAGGAAGACTGCATGACCAAGTACAACTGCCCGGTCGCCGCCCAGAATGCTGCCGCCCACAAGGACTTCGTGACGACCTTCACGGGCTTCCGCGAGGAGTATGAGAAGACCGGAGCCACGGCCCATCTCGTCGTCCGCATCGAGAACGAGCTGATGCGCTGGCTGACCACCCACATCAGGAAGACCGATACGCAACTGGCGCCCTGCATCAGGAGCACGATCTCCTGACCTCACGTCTCCGCAGAACCGTGTCCAGGCGGCGATCTTCGCCTACGAAGTAGGACTTGTGGAGCAGGGAGCTAGATGAAGAAGTACCCCAGGACTGGTTCAGGTTTCTTCCACTAAGCCCTCCTAACCGCACCAGACCACTCTCAAAAGGCGCGTTCTACACCCAAGTACTGCCTGAATGGGTGGTTGTCCGCGGGACTAAGACTGTGACCGATGGCCCTTCATGAGAAGGGAGGGCCCGGGCGATCGTCACTTCGTCCCCAAGACGCAACGAGCCTCTGCCGTTAGGAGGAGCCCGCCGTGCGCTTCAGTCATCGATCGCGCCTTGCCCTGCCCGCTGCTGCTGCGCTCGGGCTGGCTCTGTTCGCTTCGTCCCTCACGTGGCAGGTTCCGACCGCACGCGCCGGGTCCGGTCCACTCGATGCCCAGGCCTCGGAGCTCGTGCGTCTGATCAACGGCGACCGCGCGGCCGAGGGCCTGGCGCAGTTGTCGGTCGATCCGTTCCTGGCCTCGAAGGCGCGCGATGGCGCGATCCCGTGTCCCGATGACCCGGCCCAGTCGATCGCCGGCCGAGCCCAGGACTTCGCGGCCTGGGGCGACATGTCCCACAGCCTTCGCCTCTGCGCCGCGCCGGCCTATACGCTCTCGGGCACGCTGTTCGTGTCGGTGCTGGGGAGTGCCTGGTCGTACTGGAACGTGGGCGAGATAGACCTGGTCAACGGCGGCTACGGCAACGGCGCGTTCCTGTACACGTTCGCCGGCGCGCAGACGTGGCAGACGTGGACTTACTCCACTACGGGCAATGCCATGATGGGTTGGAGGTCCTCCAGCTCCCACTGGAACATCATCGTCGGCAGCTACGACCGGGTCGGCTGCGGCGGCTGGGCCTCGGGGTCGAGCTTCTACTACGACTGTCTGTTCAGCGCCGGCGGCTCCTCGCCCGACGGCCTGCAGGCGCCGCCGACCTCCTCTCCGTTCAGCAGCCCGCTGCCGACCCCATCGCCCGCTCCCACGGCGGCCCCGACCGCGAACCCAACGGTAGCCCCGCCGGCCCCGACCGCGAACCCAACGGTAGCCCCGCCGGCCCCGACCGCGAACCCAACGGTAGCCCCGCCGGCCCCGCCGGCTCGCCCGACCGTGGCCCCGGTGGCTCCGGTGGGCCCGACCCATGCCGCCACGACCAACCCGACCGCCGCACCGCCCACCGCGACCACGACTGCCAGCGCATCGGCCGCTCCTGCGATCCCGACGCCCGCGCCCACTCCGGCGGCGGTCATCGAGGGAGTGATTGCGGCTGGGCCATCGTCGCCTGCGCCGGTGGCACAAGTGGCGGCGATGCAGGAAACCGGCGGTCGCATCGGCCCCACCGTGGGTGGGTCCGGACCGCCGGCCCTGATTGCGGGAATGGTTGCGATCCTGGCCGGATCCGGCGCCGTAGCGCTGACCTGCTGGTCGCTATACCTCTCGCTGCGCCGTCGCCGCCGCCGTCGCCAGACTGCGAGCTAGCCGCTAGCTCCACGAGCTAGCTATTGATCCTTGCCGCCCAATCGGACCGACGAGACGACGAGGATCACGCCGAGGGCGATGACCGCGACTGGCCAGGTGATGTTGAGGTCGAACGCGGGGTCGATCTGATGCCATGCCAGCATGCCGCCGACGAGGATCAGCAGTAGACCGAAGACCAGGCCGGCACCGCCTCGTTCGTGGCTTCGTCGCTCGGCCCGCATCTGCCAGCGTTCGGTCCGCTGTTGCCAGCGATCCTGACGCCACTGCGACCGCCAATCGTTGGCCCACCAGCCACCCGGGGCCGGAGCGACGCCGGGGGTCGGCGGCACGCCCTGGCCGGCCGTCTGCGGGTCGGCCGTCGAAGCGGTGCCTGGATCGGCAGAAGCCGTCGGGGCGCCGGGATCGGAGGCCGGGGCATAGCTGGCCGGCATCGCCCCGGGCACGCCGGGCTCGAAGCCTGCGCCGCCGACGGGCGCGCCACCCGGTGCCCACGGCGAGGGAGCCTGCCAATTGGCGGGCTCAGCCGGGACGACGATGGCCATGACCACGTAGGCCCAGAAGGTCAGCGATCCGCTGAAGAAGACCGACAGGAACCAGATGACTCGGACGATGACCGGGTCGATGTCGAAGTAGGCGGCCACACCACCGGCGACGCCGGCCAGGATGCGATCGTCAGCGGAGCGGTAGAGGCGTCGTGAGTTCATTTGCACCCTCCTGCGGAGTGGAGCTTCAGGCTTCCGAGACTGGTCTCGACACTGAAGGTGGCTTTGTGGGTCGCGGTGTCGAAGTTGGGCGTCTGCCAGGAACCGCCGACTCGGACCATGCCCGCTCCGCTGAAGTCGCTCGAGGACAGGCTGTCGCTGGAGGTCACGCGGACGCCCAGCCCGGCCGGGACACAAACGTCGAGAGAGCCCAGGTTCGTCTTCAGGTCACCGGCCATGTCCGATGACCCATCGAGGGTCACGAACGCGGCGCCGAGGTTTGTCTCGACCGACAGGTTGCCGACCTTCGCCCCCGACAGGTCGATGTGGATCGAGCCGAGGTTCAGGTTGAAGTCGGCTGAGGCCAGGTTGGCTGGGCCGAGGTTGAAGTGCGCGTCGCCCATGTCGATCGTTGAAGTGAGGTTGATCGGCGTGTTGGACGGGAGCTGGATCTGCCAGTTGTCAGTGTTGCGGTTGAACGACCAGCCGTGGTTGGTGGTCGAGTCGACGCTGAGTGATGTTGAACTCGAGCTCACGGACGGGTCGCCATCGCCGCTGGAGGCGATCACGTGCCACGACGAGTCGCCGGACGTAGTGACGGTGGCGGAACCGCACTGCAGGTTCAGCGCCACCGAGGCGCTGCCTTCGAACGCCCCGGAACGGGAAACATTGCTCGAGCCGGTGCCGTTGCCGTCGCCGCAGCCGAGGCCGATGCTCGGTCCGACGGCGAGCGCACTGCCGAACACCAGGCCGACGCAGATCGCAACGACCAGGCCGCCGATGAAGAAGGCGGGTGTGCGCGACAGCACGAAGCCGAGGCCGATGCCCACCAGAACCAGCGGCCACAGGCGCCACGCGTCGCTGAGGGCCGACGCGGAGACGGCGCCCTGGTGGTACGCAAATGGCACCGCGCCAAGGACGATGAAGAAGATTCCCCAGTTGAGTCGACCTCGGTCAACTCTCATAGACACCACCTCTCAAAGGGCTTGCCGCCGCTCGTAACCGAGGCCTGGGCGGGGCGGTCCGTCGACTGGGTTATGCCGCCCGACTTTGCGCCGAGGTGAGAATACGCGCCACTATTCCGGCATTACGTCCTTCCACAGGCGGGCGATGCCATCCTTCGAGAGATCGAATCGGTCTCGTCCCCGGGGCCAGAATCCGTCTCCAAATCTGCCCGAATGGCCCGACCGGGGTAGTTCGGGCGCGGCCGGCCCGTGATAGCCTGACCGCAGGACCACGTGATCAAATCCGGCGTCCCTGGAGAGGCGACTCGATGCGACTGAGCGACTGGCGAAAGACTGCCCCCCACAAAGAATCGATGACCAACAAGACCCTGGCGGTGATCAGGACCCTGGTCGTGGATATGGGGGCCGAGGCCGACCCTGAATGCTGGGTGGTCTGGGGCGAGGATTCCGAATCGCGCTACTCCGTCCTGGTGCCTGCGCTTGCGGGCGTCATCTCGGTGGCGGTCCGTCTGTCGGGCACGGATGAGGGCACGAGAGCGACGGCCAGGCTGATTCGCTGGCCCAAGCTGACGATCAGCGAGCTCAGCGTCGAGGCCGCCGGCGGGCATCGCATCGTGGCCGTGCAGGTCGAGAGCTACGTCCTGAAGGGCACGGACGATCATGCCGATCGGATCTGCGAGTTCGTGCGTGGGCTGATCGCGACCATCGACAACCGCAATCCACAGGCGATCCCGATCGCCGTCGTCCAGGGTGCGGCCGTGGGCGGCGCCGTCGTGGCTCTGGCCGGCGCGGGGACGAATGCGCCGCCACGGCCGTCACGGCCCGATGCGGCACCCAAGGGCGTCGCCGCCACGACCAGGGCGCCTGGCGCCGAGAAGCCGGGCTCGAAGGCCGCCGGCCCAACCGTTGCCCCGGCCGCCCCGAAGGTTGCGGCCAAGTCTGCCGCCAAGCCGGGCGAGAAGGCCGCGGCGGCGACCAAGCCCACCCCTGCGGCGCCCACGCCCGGAGCTCTTGTGCCGATCGCGCCGGTCGCACAGCCCACTCCGCTCAAGCCAATCGCCGAGCGGGCCGCGGCCGCTCACCACGGCGCGCAGCCCGGCGCACAACGCCCATCCACCGCCCACAAGACGCCCGAGCCCGCGGCCGATAGGCCGGAGTGGGTCAGTCCTCATCCCATCGAAGAGCCGCCGTCCCGCGAGCCGGCCCGGCCACGGCCCTGGACGCCCTGATCTCTCAGCCACGGCCCTGATTGCCCGAAGCATCGAAGAAGCCTCGCCATCGCTGGCGAGGCTTCTTCGTTTCCGATCCAAACGGTCCCCGGGGTCGATCACCCGGTGCGGCGCAAGCCGCCTGCTAGCGCCGGCCGGCCAGCGCCATCAAGCCGCCCAGTCCGGCGACGACCCCGGCCGCGATGCCGATGTACAGGCCGTAGCCGATGGTGATGCTCGCGTACGAGCCATAGAGGTTGATAGTGTCGTTGAGCCGGCTATAGGCCGTGACCTCGGCCGCGACTAGGAGAATGCCCCCGGCAAGGGCGCCCAGCGCCAGGAGCATCGGCAAACCAGGGTTCTTGGCGATCCGCAGGAGCAGGAGCAGCCCGCAAGCCGCGGCGATCGCGCCACCGATCACCAGGTAGTAGCCGCTGGCCAGATCCGACATGTCGGTCTGATCCATCCCCGTCATGTTGAAGCCGGAGGAAGTGGCCCACGGCAGCCATGCCGCCGCGATGCCGACGACACCACCGGCGAGCGCGAGGAGACCCGCGATCGGGTTCGCGGCCGCGGCGCCGGCACCGGCGGGGGCGTATGCCGGGGCGCCGTACTGCGGGGCGCCGTACTGCGGCGGGGCGCCGTACTGCGGGGCGCCGTACTGCGGCGGAGCGCCGTACTGCGGGGCGCCGTACTGCTGAGGCGGAGCGCCGTACGGCTGAGGCGGAGCGCCGTACGGCGGCGGGGGCGGCGGCGCGGCCTGCGACCACGCCTGCGCGGCAGGNNGGCGCGATTACGTTCGGCTCCGGAGCGGCCGGCGTCTCGGGGATATGAGCGCCGCATACGGCACAGAACTTGCTCTGACCATCGATCTGGGCGCCGCAGCTCGGGCAGACCATTACGACCTCCGCTTCCGTATCCGGTGGGTGTGAGCGGTGAATCCAGCGAATCGTGACCGACACGATATTAGACCTCCGTCGCCACCCTGCAGGGCCGTTCGGCACTCGAGGTGCGACACCTGTGAATCGAAGCCGAGGCGTCGTACCATCGTTTTCGGCGCGGCCACCCGGGAACCCCAGCAGCGAGGTCGAACGTGACGAGTGCCGGTCAGCCGTCGGAAGTCGGCCCGCGGCCCTCCCGCCGCCACGAGGCCGGTGCGCCCCGGACCCTGAGCCTGCCGCGTCTGCCCGCGGTCGATTCGAGCCAGGTGAGCCTGACCCTCTCCGGTCTGGTCGTCGCGATCGGCGCAGTCGGGCTGGCGGGCTGGGCCTTGGGCCTGCCCCTGCTGACGAGCTGGCTGGCTGGCTCAGTTCAAACCAAGGTCAACGCTGCCCTATGTCTCGTGTTCCTGGGGTTGGCCGTGGGTCTGCCGGTCGCCTCCGCGCGGCGGCGCTACGCGCGACTGAGCGTGATCCTGACACTGGCCGTGATCGCCATCGCCGGAGCGACTCTCTTCGAGCACCTCTTCGGGGTCAGCCTGGGTATCGACCAGGCATTCGCCACCGACAAGGCTGGTGCTACGTCGCCCTACCCCGGACGCTTCGCCGTCCAGACGGCAATCGGTTTCATCAGCGCAGCGCTCGCGATCCTGAGTATCGGCCGGCGACTCCGCGACTTCTACTTCGCCGAAGCCCTGGCGGGCGTGTGCGGTGTGGTTGGCGGTATCTCTTTGCTCGGATACCTGTATGGCGCGGCCGCCCTGCTCTCGCTCGGATCGTCGATCCAGGTGTCGCTGCCGGCGTCGGTTGCCCTGGTGGCAATCGCCACCGCGATCGTCGCATCGCATCCGGACCACGGCCTCGTGGCGTTGTGGCGCGACACGAACATAGCCGGCCAGGTCTTCCGCCGGTTCCTGCCAGCTGCCGTCCTCGTGGTTCCGGCGGGTGCGTGGCTGCGCCTCGTGGGCGAGCGGGCCGGACTCTACGACGAGAGCATCGGCCTGTCGATCATGGTCGCGTTCGAGGCGCTGGTACTCGTTGTTGTGGGAGCGTGGACGACCGCTCGCGTGAGGCGGCTGGAAGTGGAACGTCTCGAAGCTGTCTCGGGGTTCATTCGCCTCGGGTCGGCGGCGGCCACGCCGCTGATCGAGACGGCGCCGGTCGGTCTGGCAGTGCTGGATCGCGACCTGCGCTGCCTGTACGTGAACCCCGCGCTGGCTTCCATCTGCGGCATCTCGTCCTTGGCGTGCCTGGGTCAGCATGTCGAGCGAGTCCTGCCGGCATTGGGTGGCGAGACCATGGTCCAGCTCGCCCGAGTCGCCGCCGAGGGCGTCGCGATCCGCGAGGTCGAAGTGACCGGGCGCCCGGCTGCCGAAGGCCCCACAGGGACCTGGCTTCTTGGCGCCGAGGCGCTACGCGACGCCGAAGGCGAGCCGTCTGGCATCACTGTCAGTATCGTTGACATCACCGAGCGCAAGCATCGCGAGGAGGCCCTTGCCGCCGTGGCCGAGCTGCGACGTCAGACCCAGGCGATCGGCGAGTCGCTGCCGTTTGGCATCTGGCTGGCGGAAGCGGACGGCCGCATGAAGTATCTGAGCGAGTCGCTCCTCGAGATGACCGGCCGGACCATGGACCAGGCCCGCGATTTCGGTTGGATGACGACCCTCGTGCCCGAGACCGCCGAGCAGACCAGGCGTGACCTGGCCGCCACCATCGCCACGCGGTCGCCCTGGAACCACGAACTGCTGGTGCAGGGCGCGGACAATCGACGCCGCACCATCTTGTCGCGCGGGTTCCCGATCAGCAACGGATCGGGCGAGGTGACGAGCTGGGCCGGCATCAACCTCGACATAACCGATCGCAAGGACGCCGAGGCATTTCGCGAGGCATTCATGGGCATCCTTTCGCATGAGATCGGCACGCCCATCACGTCCATCTATGCCGCGAGCACGCTCCTGTCGCGACCGGGCCTCGACGATGCCCGCCGGACCGATCTGATCGGCGACATCGGCCACGAGGCCGAGCGGCTGCGGCGACTGGTCGAGGATCTCGTGATCCTGGCCAGGGCCGAGCGGGGGACGATCCAGGTCCACACCGAGCCGGTCCTGCTACAGCACCTCCTGCCCAAGGTCTGCGAGCAGGAGCGCCGCCGTTGGCCCGATTGCCGCTTCGAGCTGAGCATGACGTCGCCGCTGCCGTTGGCCCGAGCGGAAGAAGCCTTCGTCGATCAGATCGTTCGGAACCTGCTCGACAATGCGGCCAAGTACGGACCCCACGACGGCCCGGTCGACGTAGTTGTCGATGCCGTCGACGGCTGGCCGCGCGTCCGGGTCCTCGATCGCGGGCCCGGCATCGATCCCGCGGAGTCGGACCGGCTCTTCGAAGTCTTCTACCGCTCCGAGCGAACCTCAAACGTCGCCGGATCGGGGATCGGGCTATTCGTGGTCCATCGGCTCGTGGAGTCGATCGGCGGCACGATCTGGGCACGCCCACGGGACGACGGCCCCGGCGCCGAGTTCGGCTTTCGGCTGCAGCCCTACAGCGAGGACGTGGCCTAGCCACGAACCAGCCGCAAATGCGAACGCGGCCCCCGCCCGAAGGCAGGAGCCGCGCCGTTGGGAGCGGGAAGGTCTACTTGAGCGCGTCGCGGCAGGCCTTGGCGTCGGCGATCGCCGACTTGAGATCGTCTCGGGCGGTGCCGAGGGCGGTCCTAGCCGAGGTCAGGATCGGGCCGGCGGTGCCCCCGTTGTACTGAGCCGGTGTGAGCGGCAGCAGCGCGGCCGGGAGCGGGCTGGCCAGCCCGGCGGCAGCTGTCACCGAGGCGTTCATCTTGTCGAGATCGGCCTGGGCGGCGGTGGTGTCCTTGCCATGGGCCTTGGCGTCGGCGATCCGGGCAGTGAGAGTGGTGTTGACCCCGGCGAACTTCGTCTGGGCGACCAGGACCGCGTCGGCGCCGTTGACCAGGTTGGCCTGCGGCACGACCAGCAGGTAGACGCGATAGTCGGTCGCGATCTTGGCGATGTCGGCCTTGAGTGCCGGGAGGGCCGTCTCGGAGTCGATGCTGGCCTTGAGGCTCGTCAGCCCGGACTGGGTCGAGCCGATCTCAGCCTGCAGTGCCGAGGCATCGGACGGGGTGATGACCTTGGAGCCCGTGATCTTGGAGGACACGTCGGTGAGGGTCGTGAAGCGGCGATTGATCTCGCAGTCGCCGAAGGCGCGTAGCGTGTCCACGGTCGCGCCGGCCTTCACTGCCGCGGCCTGCGTGGCGCAGACGTCCTTGCCGGAGGGTCCGCTCGCGGGTGCGACCGCGGCGACGATGCCGGCGGAGGCGAGGACCAGCGCGGCGCCGACCGCGAGGCTGGCGACGAGGGCGGTGATTCGGGACTTCATTGGGCTACTCCTTGTCATTGGGAAGCGGCTACTCGCCGCTCGCGGGGCCGGCGTCACTACCCGAGAGCGAGCCGTTGACACCGTTCAGCAGGTTGTCGAGGTTGGAGAGCTGGCCGTCGAGCGCGTCCGCGGTGGCNNCGCAGGCGTGGGAGCTGGAGTTGGGGCGAGCGTCGGGGCCGATTGAGCGACCTCGCTCGGCTGTGCGGCGGCCGGCACGGTCGACTGGTCCGCCGGTTGCGCTGTCCCGCTGTCCCCGTGCCTGGCGCAGCCCACGACCGCGAGTCCGACCAGCAGCGCGGTGGCCGCGAGTCTGGTGACGGAGCTGACTTGACGATGCACCTGGCGATCTCCTTTGCCCACTCGATGGCAGTTGTCAATGAAGATACTCGGGCGGCCGCCTCCGAAGCGTTCGGGGTGGACGTAAGGCGACTGTAAGGTCGACAGGTCGAAACCAGCGCGCCATGTCGGTGAGGAGCGTCTCGCGCCCGAGGCCGGAATAGCCGTCAAGCCGGGGTCTCGGGCAAGCGCGACATCCGCGTGCTCTCGAATCCTGACAGTCGTCAACCCCGGACCGTCAGCGAGTCGCTTCGCCGGACGGGTCAACGTGATAGCAGTCCCAGGAGCAACCCCGCCGCGAGTACCGCGTACCCAACGATCGCAACGGGCGTCTTCCTGCCGAAGCGTCCCACCACGACGAGGACGGCGCCGACCAGGATGATGATCAGAGCCAGCGCCTTCATGTCTTGGGCGTGCTCCCGTGGTGGCCAATGCTGGGTGCCGCATCGGGCCGAAACGAGGTCG